>CAXUHC010000007.1:15600-22684 GCA_964250705.1 uncultured Chthoniobacterales bacterium
CCGCCCGGTCACGACCAACAGGCCAAGACCACCCTCGTCACCAAGACCAAGACCCGCTCGGGTCCCGTGACGGTGGCGGTCAAAGGCGCGCCGGATAGTCCCGGCAATGCCGAGTACGTCGCGCCCGCCACCCCGAAACTGGGCGGCTCGTTGCAGGTGCAGTGGCAGGCGCAGGGAAACTTTGCCAAGGCTCCGGACGGCCCGAAATTTTCCGGCGGCGGCAAAATCGCGGCGCATCAGGTGGAGCTGAATACGGTCGGGCCGCTGGAAGCGAACATCGAGGGCAAGTATTCGCAGCAGGTGGTGGATTTTCCCACGCTGTTTGTCGCCTCGAACGGGCTGGAGTTCCGTAGCGTCATCGCGCTCAGGGATGCGCTGGCCCGCGTCGACAAAATCTCGCTCAAACAGGGACCGACGGAGTTGCTCGCCGGGTACCTCCAGATGCCGCTCGATTTGAACAAGCTTTCCGCCCCCGGGGGGCCGGTCGCCGACGTGGACAAGATCGACGTGAACATCGCTTCCAAGCCGCTGCCGCTGGAAACGCTTTTCGGCAGCGTGGACAAAATCGCCAAGGCCGCGCCGCCCGTGCGGGGCACGGTGCAACTCCAGATCGACGCCCACGGCAGCCTCTCGAAAATCGTGGCCGACGTGAAACTCGCTGCACGGGGAGTGCGCGGCACGCAGGTGCAAAACGTCAAGCCAGTGGATGCCGACCTCGCGCTCACGTTGCATGACAACCGGCTGGACCTGGACGCGAGCGTGCGCCAGCCGCAGATTCAGCCGCTGACGATCAAGGGAAATTTGCCCGTCGATTTGCGTGCGCTTGCCCAGAGCAAGCAACTCGATCCAAAGTCGCCGGTGACGCTGCGCATCAGTTTGCCGCGGGCAGACCTAGGTTTCCTGGCGGGCGCGACGAAGGCGATCCGGTTCATCCAGGGGACGGCGGCGGCGGATATTCGCGTCGATGGGACCATCGAGAAGCCCACGCTGGCCGGATCGGCGGACCTCAACATCGCGGCTGCGCGCGCGGATAGTATCACCGTGCCGTCGATCCGCGATTTTGCGGCCCGTTTGGCGTTCACGGAAAAAGAGCTTCGCATCGAGCGCTTCGGCGGCGAGATCGGCGGCGGCAAGCTGAACATCGGCGGGCGCGTCGATTTCGCCAAGCTCGGCGAACCCAAGCTCGAAATCTCCGCCACCGCCCGCAACGTGCTCGCCGTGCGCGACGACAACATCACCGTGCGCGTCAACGCGGACGCACGTCTCACCGGTCCGCTCGCGACGGCCACGCTTACCGGCACGGTCGGCCTCACGAAAAGCCGTTACCTGAAAGACATCGACATCGTGCCGATCAACCTGCCCGGCAAGCCCGCGCCCGCGCCCCCGGCGGCAGCGGCTTCCAGCGCGCCGGCTTCCTTCGGCGTCGGCTCGCCGCCGGTCAGCAACTGGAAGCTGGACGTTGCCATCCGCACGGACGACCCGTTTTTCGTCCGCGGCAACCTGGCCAACGGCACGGCGCTCGTCGATTTGCACCTCAAAGGCACCGGCGGCAAGCCGTTGCTCGATGGCAACGTGAACATCCAGAATCTCGTGGCCTCGCTGCCGTTCAGCCGGTTGGAAGTCAGCGACGGCAACATCCTCTTTACCCCCGACCAGCCGCTGAACCCCGCGCTCAACCTGACGGGTGCCTCCACGATACGCAATTACCTCGTGACCGTCTTCATCACCGGGCGCGCCAACGATCCCAAGGTGACGTTTACCAGCGACCCGCCGCTGGCCCAGGAACAGATCGTCTCGCTGCTCGCTACCGGCGCAACCACGGACGAACTCGCCGGCAGCGGCCAGGCGCTCGCGGGCAAGGCGACCCTGCTCGTCTTGCAAGATCTCTATCGCCGCACCTTCAAGAGCAAGCGCACCAGCGTCAACGCCGAGCCGCGGTCCACCTTGTCCGACCGGCTGAATCTCAACGTCGGCGACACCGATCCTGCCACGGGCCAGCAACAGGTCGGGGCCTCCTACAAAATCACTGACCAGGTGCAATTCATCGCTGACCTGGGCATCCAGGGCGACCTGCGTGGGCGCGCCAAATATCTCATCCGGTTTCGATGAAGCCATCCTTGTGCAACTGTCTGCGGACCACGGCGCGGGGGGCGATGCTCGCCGCGCTCGGCCTGCTGTTCGCATCGTGCCAGCTTTTTCGCCCCCGGCATGGGGAAGGCGCGGCGACTTCGACGCAGGCCGGGGACGTGACCGTGCAGTTCATCGGTGTCACCGGCTTCAGCGAGGCCGATCTGCGCGACGCTCTGTTCGATCCGCTGGATTCCATCAAGCACGACGGTCTGAGCAACGCCACGGCGGACGACGCGGCTTTTTTCCTCGAATTGTTCTACCGCAAAAACGGTTACGCCTTCGTCGGCTCGAACTACACCATTGTTGATCGCACGCACCTGCAACTCAAGGTTGACGAAGGTCCGCTGGTGGTCCTGGGCGACATTCGTTTCATCGGCAACGATCACTTCAAGGACCCGGGCAACTTCCAGCAATACATCATCGGCCAAACCCGCGAACGTTTCCCCGCCTCGCGCAAGGAACTGCCTTACGTCGACGCGGACGTGCAGAAAGGCACCGACCTCGTGCAACGGTTTTACCTTTCGCAAGGCTACCTCGAAGCGCGGATCGGCCAGCCGACCGTCGAATATGTGAATGGCCGCACGCGCGCCGACGTGACGGTTCCCATCGTCGAAGGGCGTGCGTATCGCTTCGGAAACGTCGCGTTGCAAGGACCGCTGGTTTTTCCCGAATCGCAGGTGCGCGCCCTCATCGCCGACCAGATACCCCTTCCTTACACCCGTCCGCGCGTCGATGCGATGCAGCGCAAACTGGAGGACTATTACAAAAGCAAAGGATATTTCTCGGCGACGGTCACGGCGAACAGTGATCCCACGCTCGCCGGTCCGGATAACCGCGTGGCGGCGAGCTATCTCATCACGCCGGGCCCGCTTTATCATTTCGACGGGGTACGCATCGTGGGCACCGACCGTCTGAAACCCGAATATCTGCGGAACCGTTTCCGCTCGATCTCCGGCAAGGTTTACGATCCCAAGGCTCTCGATGAAATTTATCAGTTGATGATCCGCACCGGCTTGTTTGCCCAGTTGAAAGTCGACCCGGTGCCGCAGCCCGATGATACCCTGCGCCTGGACATCGGCGTGAAAGAGGCCAAGGCGCGCGAATTCGGCGTTTCCGTTGGTTACGGGACGTTCGAGGGTCCCATCATTGGGTTTGATTTCCGCGACCGTGATTTCCGTGGCACCGGTCGGCCGATCTCTTTTGAGTTTGATTATTCCGCACGCACGGTCAGCGGAGAGCTGCTCTACGTCGATCCGCATCTGTTCGAGACCGACAACGAACTGCGCCTGCGCGCCAACATCCTGACCCGCGACCTGACGAATTACGCCAAGCAGGAATTCGCTGCCCTGGCCGATCTGAGCCGCTCGCTGACCAAGCAGTTGAAGGTGAGCGTGTTCGCCCAGGCGGCCAGCGTCAAGATCAAGGAAAACGCCGTGCAGGACTTCCAGCTCGGCTTGTCCGAATACACGGTGGACTCCATCGGTGGCACCGCCAGCCTGGATCTGCGGGACAACCCGGTTTCGCCTACCCGGGGACTCGTCATCGGTTTGACGGGCGACGTGGCCTCAAAAGGTTTTGGCGGCGATCTGAATTATGTCCGCGCCACCGGCCGTGCGACCTACTTCTTGCCGGTCACGAAAAAGTCTCTGTTCGTGGTCGGTTTCCGGCTGGGCATCATCCAGCCGTTCGGAGCCACGGCGGGCTCGGTCTATCGGAATACCGATGACGATCCGAAAACTCCGGCGGTCAAGGTGGGCCAGATTTTGCCTATCGACGAGCGGTTTTTCCTCGGCGGCAGCACCAGCGTGCGCAGCTTCCCGGAGCGGACGCTCGGGCCGTACGACCCGCGCTCCAAACAGCCCATCGGCGGCGATGCTTTCACCATTTTCAACGCCGAATATCAGTTTCCTCTGCTGCCGTCGGTGGCGGATTTGAAGGGAGCGGTTTTCTTCGATGCGGGCAACTTGCGCACGCGCGCGGAAGACATCGGTTTCAGCAACGAGCGGTACGCCATCGGCCTGGGCATCCGCTACAATCTGCCGATTGGTCCTCTGCGGCTCGACTACGGGGTGAATCCTAACCCCCGCAGGAACGAGAATAACGGGGCGTTCAATTTCTCGTTCGGCTTCGCCTTCTAAAAATTAAGGTGATCCGCCAAACCGGGTAAAAGGTTTCCGGCGAACTTTCTGACATAGGAGGACCGTATGCCACAAGGAGACAAAACCAAATACACCGACAAGCAGAAGCGCAAAGCCGAGCACATTGAGGAGGGCTACGAGAAGCGTGGTGTTCCCAAGACCGAAGCCGAAGGCCGCGCGTGGGCAACCATTAACAAACAGGACGGCGGCGGCAAAAAAGCGGGCGGCTCCGGCCGCAAGAAAAGCGCATAATTTCCGGTCCGGGTACAGCGCATTCTTGATTTTTGCTCGCTCAATGTTAGAAGCGTGGCAGCAAGTCTGCTCTAACGACGCTATCTTGAGTAACTCTCATCGAAAGAAACTGGTTCGGAAATTGAGTGCGGCAGCCCGGGCGCGGAAAGCCCGGCTGAAAACCCCGCGCAAGAAACGGGTGGTGGCGTTACCGGTGCCGCCGATCCCGGCAAGCTTTCTGCAAAGTCTACTGCGGGCGGCGAGTTTCGCGGCGCGCAAACACCAGGGGCAAACCCGGGCGGACAACCTGACGCCGTATTTCTCGCACGTTGCCCGCGTCACCTTGATCCTCTCGCACGTCTTCGGGGTCGACGATGAAGAGATCCTGATTTCCGCCCTGTTGCACGACACGCTCGAAGACACGGCCACGGACTACGACGAAATCGCCGCGCTCTTCGGGATGCGAGTGGCGGACTACGTGGTGCTGCTGACAAAGAACGTCATGCTGCCGAAGAAGGAGCGGGAAGAGGATTACGTGCGGCGTTTGAGTGCCGCGCCCGAGCCGGTCATGATTGCAAAGATGGCCGATCTTTATGACAACCTGAGCGACCGTGTTCACTCGCCCAAGTTGGCCAAAACGGCATCGACCGCCGAGCGGCTGCTGCAAATCTTCGGCACCAGGGTAGAATCACCACTTGGCTTGGATGCCCATGCCAAGCTCGCTCAGTTGTTGAACGAGGTGAAGTCGTTGCAGCTCCCGGAAACGGTGCCCAGCGCTCCCGAAGTGGACGAATGATTCGGCCCCGCACGGGTGGGTCAGAGCACCATCAGGAGGATGATCAGTTGGCCTTGCCCGACCAATGGGCCTCGGATAAACAGGGGTCGCTCTCGGTTGAGCTTCACGTCTGCTTCGACGATCACCCGGTCCTCCTTGAGCAATTCCAAGCCGAGCGCGTACCCGCCCGCGACAACGTTTTTGGTGTCTACCCGTAGAAAGAACTGGCGGCTCGGCACCAGCCAGTCTTCCGTGCCTTTGGTCACGCACTTGCGCTTCTGGCCGACCACCCGGAAATCATTGTAACCGAAAACAGCGTGGAGATTCTCGGCCTGCGCGCGGATTTCCTCGGGAGGCGGCGTGGGATGGTCCGCGTTGGTCGCCACGATCAGCGCGCCGTACAGCGTCTCACCTTCAGCCTTGGCCGGAGACGTTGCTCCGACGAAAAGCAGGATCAGACCGCAGGCTCTGCCGATGCAAAACACGCCTTTCAATGGCCCTAGCAGGGAAAACGCGGCCATGGTCGAAGCCTGACTCCAGCGTGATGAAAGCCGTGCGAGGGTCCTACGGAACCGCGCTTGCGGCCGGAGCGGGAGCGGCGCTCGCCGGAGACTCACCCATCACGGTCGGCATGTAATCCAGACCATTGATCCACAGCACATTGGCGTTCTGGTCCTTCAGTTGCAGAGCGGTTGCCGAAACGTTGTTCGATGGCGAGGGCACGCGGACCACTTGGATGTCGCCGCCGTTCAGGTCGATGGGCGGCGGTGCCGGCGACGCCAACGCCAACTTGCCGTCGTTCGCGCTTGGTGGCAACAGGCGGGCCGCCAGTTGGTCCGGTGCAAGCACCGCCGGGCCGGCGGTCGCCACCGGATAAGCAGGAACGGGAGTCTGCACGGCAACCTGGGGTGAAACGGTAGGCGCAACGTTGCGCGGTATCATTCCATAACAGAGCGCCAAAACGACAAAAGCCGCGGCTGCCCCCAGACCAGCCAGACGCGCAAATGGCCAGGAGAAAACCGGTATCCACGCGGGACGTTCCTCTTCCCGCCGCCTTCCGGTCATGCGCTCGGCCTCGATGCGCTCGCGCAACTGGTGGCTGAAAAACTCGACGTTCGTCATTGCAGGCGCCTTCAAATGCGTCGTCAGCAGCCAGCGCAGCCGCGTGGCGTCTTCCTTGTCGGCGCGAGCTTCTCCCGCCGACGCGCGGCGGGAGAGTTCCAGCTCGAACGAGGTCAAGGCGGCACCTTCGAGCTTGCCGTCGATCCACGCGGTGTAACGTTCTTCAAAAGTTTTCATAAACGTCTTTCAGGAGGGTTTGCAGCTTCTTGCGCGCGTAGAAGAGCCGACTCATCACGGTTCCGATGGAGCAACCCACCGTTTCAGCGATTTCGTGGTATTGGAGGTCCTCCATCTCCTTGAGCAAAATCACGGTGCGATGCTCAGGGGAGAGTTTGGAGATGGCGGAGTCGATGCGCGCGCGCATTTCCATCCGCTCCATCCGTTTGATTGGCAGCGGTTCGCTTTTCGGGGCGAGATCGCTGCCGGGTTCGAGGTCTTGTAGACCGATGGTGTCATCGAATTCCTGCCCGCTATTGATCTGTTTTTTGCGCAGCCAGTCGATGGCTACGTTGGTCATGATCCGGTACAGCCACGTGTAGAAACTCGACTGGAAGCGAAACCGGTCGATGGATTTCCATGCCTTGATAAAACCATCCTGCGCCAGGTCCCACGCATCTTGTTCGTTGTGGACCAGGTGGTAGATCATGGTGAAGACTCGGCTGCGGTATTTGGTGACCAGTTCGTCGAA
>CAXUHC010000007.1:22694-42246 GCA_964250705.1 uncultured Chthoniobacterales bacterium
GAAAGCCCGGTCTTCGCCAGCCTGACACCGCCTCACAAGGGCGAGATCATCCGGTTCCGAACCGGCGGGCAAAGACACACTTTCTCCTTTTAAGGGGTCGGACGAAGCCGGTGCTATCTCCATTCAATAAAAATTCGACCGGCCCGAGAAAAATGTGTTTGGGCAGTCAAAACGGTCTGTTCTGCCACCATCGGTAGAAGAGAGGCGGCTTAATGCCCCTGGCCGTACCGGCGGCGCCACTCCCCGCGGTACTGTCCCATCAGCACGATGATGCCGTCGCGCACCTGGAAGATTCGGGCCAGCAAATCTTGCACTCCCTCGTGATCGAGAAGTTGTTCCTGCTGGCATTGGGCGCAGGCATCCAGCGCATTGGTCACGGCTTTGAGCGCCCTTTTCAGGTAGGCGATGCTCATGCCCAGTTCGTCGACGTCGTCGTCCGAAAGCGCGGCGGCCAGCTTGACGTTGGCCAACGTGGAACTCGTCATCAGGCGAACCACCGCCGGATGCTGGGCGATAGGGTCGTGCTCGTCGAACATCCCGTCCACATGCACCGCCAGGGCGCTTGCCGCCTGGTACAGAGGATGGTTGTCGTGCTGGCTGCCAGCCTTCACGCTCTCCTCTTCCTCTTCGTCTTCATCTCCGAGTTCATCCTCGTCTTCGTCGTCGAGCAGGTCATCATCTTCAAATTCGTCTTCCGCCAGATCTTCCTCTTCGTCTTCGTCTTTATCTTCCCCGTCCGTGCCGTTGGCGTCCTTGGCCGAGCGGTGCTGATTGGCGGTAAACAGATTGTCGAGGTCAACGGTCCAATCCTTGCCGTTTTCATCAAGGAGATGATGCCAACCCATCTCGAGCGCGATGATCTGGTCGCGGTTGGGGTCATCGAGATATTTTTCGAGCAATTCCATGTATTTCTCGGTTTTGCGGTCCTGTTGCTGGAGAAACCGTTCCCAATCGTATTCATCCCAGGCCCGCTCCTCGCTACCCCCGGACTCGAAGTGATGATCGGCCATAAATAGAAATTTATCTCAATCCGCCCACGGATGCAAGGGGGTGCCAGGGACCGCCCGGAGGGCAAATAGACGAGGCTTTCGTTTCCGTTTTGCATGAATTCGAGCATCTTGGGATTCTCGTTTCTATGAAATTGCTCCTGATCGACGGCAGTTACTATGCCTACCGCTCTTTTCATGCCATCCGGGGCCTGACGAATTCGCGCGGCGAGCCCACGAACGCGATTTTCGGCTTCGCCAAAACGGTCCGCCGGATGATCAAAGACCTGCGCCCGGACCTGGCAGCCGTCTGTTGGGACCAGGGTTTGCCGGCCCGGCGCACCGAACTCCAGCCCGAGTACAAACAGCACCGCTCCGAGATGCCTGCCGAAATGGTGCCGCAAATCCCGTTCATCCGCGATCTGGTGCCCAAGCTCGGGCTGCACGGCGTCGCGCTGCCCGATACCGAGGCGGACGACCTGATGGCGTCGTATTCCTGCGCCGCGCACGCCCGGGGGATGGAAGTAATTCTGGCGACGAACGACAAGGACCTCCTTTCCCTGGTCGAGGACGACATCCTGGTTTATTCGACGGCCAAGGCGGACCTCGCCTCACCGGAAGAACTATTTACGCTGCTGGGTCCCCCGGCCATCACGAAAAAGTGGGGCGTGGCCCCGGCGCGGATTCTCGACGTGCTGGCGCTCAGCGGAGACGCCAGCGACAACATCGCCGGGATCGCGGGCGTGGGCCCGAAGACCGCGACCACCCTGGTGCAAAACGCCGGTACCCTCGACGCCCTGCTGGCCGATCTGAGCAGCGTCAAAAACGAAAAGCTCCGGGCCAAGCTCACCGAGGGACGCGCACAAATCCTTCAGAACCGGGAAATGGTGCGTTTGGATACCGACCTGCCGTTGCCCGTGCCGTTGGACGAATTGGTGATTGCGCCGCGCTACGACGAGTTGATCGGAGCGTTGGAATGGTGCGAGTTTCGCTCGCTGCTGGCGGAGGTACGCGCGGAAAAGAAGGCGGTCGCCAGCGGAAAGCCTGCGGCGGTGCAGGACGATATGTTTCCTTTTTAGAACATCTCCCGATTGGGTGAGCGGTTGCGCGTCTCTTTCTGTCATCCTGAGCGCAGTCGAAGGACCGGTAATTATCCAGTTGGCGCACAGCCCAACCTTTCGGATTTTCCGGCTGTGGCCACGGCGCTCCGTCGCTACAGCCGGAGGCAGTCCATGTGCGCCAACTGGATAATTACCGGTCCTTGCTCCCGATTATCCCGGGCAACGCGGCGGGCTCTCGTCTCTACCTTGCTGCGACCGGCCGCGTCGCGGACTGCCTCGCAGTCGTATCCGGCGCGCTGGCGTGGCTTGCCACCACCTGCCATTCGCCGTTGGGTTGACGCACGAAGACGTCCGTCCAACGATAAGAGCCCGGCGCCGAATCTTCGTCAGGCGAAGTAAAACTGGTCCGGCCCGTCAGCACGACCGTGTCCCCGTATACCCGTGCTTTCATGTCACTCAGCTTGAACTCGACGATGTCGCCGCCTTGCTTGGCCTCTTCGACCTCGTCCTGCTTGGTCGTCATTTTGCCGGTGGCGTCGGTGTAGATGAAACCGTCCGCCTCGACTTTCTCGATGAAGGCCACGTCGTGCCGGGCTTGAGCCCCGCACCACATCACCTCCAATTCCATGACCGCTTTCTCTACCTCGGCCTGTTTGGTGGCTTGGTCTTTGTCGGCCCCGGGAGCAGCCTTGGTGTCGCAATCCGCGCATTTGGCCGGGTCCATTTTGCACTCGGGACAAACGCCGCCGGAAGCAGCTTCCGGTTCGGTCGCGGGCAGCGGCGTGGCGGCGGGAGCCTGCGCCGAGACGTGGGCGGTGGTGACGGCCAGGGCTAACCACAGGGAAAGGCAAAGTGTTTTCATGATGGCTTCTTCCTCCTTACGAGAGCGCGGACACGGAGTCAACCGCGCCCGTGCCTCCGGCAACACGCGGTAGCGCAACTGCCGTGAAAGCAGCCAGCGCACGCCGAACATATCGATCGTGGCGCGCAGGGCGCGATTCCCGAGGCCGTATTTACTCACGCCGAACCGGCGCGGACGGTGGTTCACGGGAATTTCCACCAGCCGGTAGCCCGCGCCCTTGACCAGCGCCGGGATGAAACGGTGCATCCCGGTGAACGGCACCAATGCTCCCACGCACTCCCGCCGCATGGCCTTGAGCGTGCAGCCCGTGTCGCGCACACCGTCGCGCGTGAACCGGCTGCGGACGAAATTCGCCACGCGGCTCGTGATCCGCTTGACGAGCGTGTCCTTGCGCTTGGCGCGATAGCCGCACACGAGGTCCGCCGTGCCGCGTTCGATCTCGGCGAGGAGCCGGGGAATGTCGGCGGGATCGTTCTGCAGGTCGCCGTCCAGCAGCGCGACCGCCTGCCCGCGCGCCGCGTGGAGACCGGCGTACATGGCCGCGCTCTGGCCCGCGTTGCGCTCGAACGCCAGGACCCGGATCCGCCCGGCCTCGTCCCGGGCGATCTTGCCACGGGTCCCGTCGCGGGAACCATCGTCGACGAAGACGATTTCGTAGTCCAGCCCGGCGAGGGCAGCGGCGAGTTCGCGCTGGAGAATGGGCACGTTTTCTTCCTCGTTATACAACGGCACGACGACGGAAAGCGCAGGGGCGGGGGGCATGGAACGGGGATTAGAGATCGAGGCCGCGATAATTGAAACAGGCGTAGATGCGCACGTGGCGCAGCGGCAGGCCGCGCCGCCGGATTTCGTACTGCGCCACGAGGCTGCATTCCTCGAAGCCATTTTCCACGGCGTCGGGTAACTGGCGATGGCGTTCGTCGTCGGTGATGAAAAGCGCGCTGTGGCCGACGAAAGGGCTGCTGTCCACGAGCCGGAATTCCTCCTCCGCGGTCGTGGGCAGCGGCGCGTTGGCAGGAGCCTGACGCACGTTGACCTGGTCGTACCCCGGCCAGAAGGAAAATTGCGTTTCCAGGTTTTGCGACTCCGGGAGGTACACGGGCGGATGGTCGGGGCCGTGCACCGTGCGGGTCGGCAGGTAAAAATTGAGTTCGGCGGCCAGTTGGTAGCGGTTGGCGATGAGGAAAACGGGCGCGCCGAGGTCGCGTTCCTCCTCTTGCCGGAAGGTGGCGATGCTCTGCGCGGTGCTGCGCCAGCCGAGCAGCCGGGCCGTCGGATCGCGCGCGTACGGCCAGTCGATGCGGCAGCGCCGGGCCAGATCGGTGTCGACCGTGAAGACGCTCATCAGCAGGGCGACGCTCAACGCGGCCACCGCATAGACCGCCACGGGTCGGCTGCGTTGCGCCCGCGCGTGCCAGACGGCGGCGGCGAACACGCTCAGGCTCACGAAACCGGGAGCGGTCCAGTTCGGCTCCCCGGCAGTCTTGAACGCCAGCAGGGTATACATCACGATCAGCGGCAGGCTGAACGCGAGCAGGAACCGCGCTTTTTCGGCCTGCGGCTCCGGCGCGGCGGACCCGCGCCGACCCGGGAAAGCCAGTCTCCACCCCCAGAAAATCGAGATCACCAGACCCCCGAACACCAGCGGCGAATACACCCCGACGTGCGCCGCCAGGAAATTGGTGAATTCCTTGAACGGCTGGTCGAACGCCGTGCCCAGGCGTCCGCGGTCGTGCAGGTGATTGAAGGTGATCCAGGCGTGCCCGGCGTTCCAGAAAATCGGTGGGGAACCGATGGCGGCGGCAACCAGGAGCATCAGATAGAAGCCCGCGCGCCGGAATTCGCGCCGCCAGCGCGGGACCAGGGCCATCGCCAGCGCAATGCAGAGCCCCTCCATCGCGTTGGTGTATTTCGAGAGGAAACCCAGGCCGATGAACAGACCCGTCAGCACCCAGTAGGGCAACCGCACCCGGCGGCGTTCGAGCGCCAGCCAACAGGTCAACATCGCCGCCGACCAGAAGAAAACCGAAAGCGGATCAATCGTCATCAACAATGATCCGGCCTGGAAAATGGGAATCAGGTTGAGCGTCAGGATGCCCCAAGCCGCCGGGCCGTCTCCATAAAGCCGCCGCGCGAACCCGAACAGGAGCAGGCTGGTTCCCAGAGCGAGCACCGGGCTGAGGAAACGCACCCCGAACTCCGTTGCGCCGAAGAGCGTGGTGCCCAGACGGATTGCCAGCGCCACGCCGGGGCCCTTGCTGTAGTAGCCCCAGTCGAGCCGCTCGCTCCACATCTGGTAATAGGCCTCGTCGGGCGAAAGCTCCACGCGCCCGATGTACGCCAGCCGCAACGCCGTCAGCAGCAACAGGAAAAACAAAAGTCGGCGGGAAGCTGGCGACATGGTGATCCTCTTATGAGAGACGGGACACCGGGCGGCTTCAAGGAGAATGATTCGGCAAACCCAGGGCGGTCCGCAGCGCGGCGAGCCCGTACTGCGCGTGGTTCCGCAGCGCCCAACGCAGCAGAGCGAAGGCCGCCAGGGTCCATGCGGCCGCGAGCACGGCGGACGCCAGCACGTCGCTCGGCCAATGCGAACCCACGTAAATTCTCGAATAGCCTACCAGGGCTGCCGGACCGAACCAGAGCCAGCCCCGGCGGCGGTAAAAGACAGTGAGCACCGCAGCGGCGCAAAAGTTGTTGGTCGTATGGTTGGAGGGAAAGGACCGCCCCGCGCCGGGAGGGGCCGCCACCACCGAAAAATCGGTGGACGTTCTCAGCTCCAGGGGATGCCATAAGGCCAGCAACCGGGGGCGCGCCCGGCGGTCGAGATCCAGTTGGCGCACGCCAGCCACCGTTTGGAACGGGCGGGGGCGGTGGACGAGATGCTTGAGCGCGTCGCCGATCAGCGCGTCGTTGATCGCCAGAACCAGCCCGAGGCACAAGAGAAACCAGCGGGCGCGGGCTCTCCCTTTCCACGCCACCCAAACCACGAGCACCAACAGGAACGGCGTCCACACGTCGAACGAGGACGCCGCCGCCATCAGCCGATCAAGCGCCGGATGGGTCCAATCCCGGTTGATCAGGAAAAAGAGGCGTTGGTCCATGAAACGTCGGCGGCTCCGAGGATGGGGGTTGGCACCGGCGGAGGAAAGCCTGTTTTTGCAAAAACCGTCTGCCGGGGCATGTTGGCCGCAGATGACACGAACCTTCTTTCCGTGGCGGTCCAGGCGGGCAATCCTGCTGGCCGTTCTGTGGGTAATCGCCGGTCCCTCCGTGCGTGCGACGGCGGCGGAACCGCCTGCCCTGACCGCCAACGACATCCTGCATGCGGTGCGCGAGGGTCAGGGCAGCCGCCACGAGGCGCTCGACGGTCAGCTTCGCAACGATGACGACCAGGTGTTTCCGTTCCGGTTGGTCGCCGACGGCCCGCTGGTGCGTTACCAGTTCAGCGGGACGCCGCCCACCACCGTGCAGGTGCGTTACAACGAGGAGACCTCGGAGTTGCAGGAATCCAGCGGTCGGAGCACCGAGAAGCTCAATCCCGCCAACTTCGACAAAAAAATCCTCGGGACCGATCTGGCATACGAAGATCTGGCGCTGCGGTTTGTCTATTGGTCGAAGGCGAAACTGACCGGGGAGGATACGATCAAGCTGCGCAGGGCCTGGACGCTGCTGCTCGATGCGCCGAATCACCGTACGCAATACTCAAGCGTCAATCTCTGGGTGGACAAGGAAAGTGGTGCGCTCATGCGCGCCGAGGGCTACGACTGGCAGGGCAAGCGAATCAAACGCTTCGAGGTGGTGAGCGGCCAGAAGATCGAGGGCAAGTGGTACCTCAGGCAACTGAAGATCGAGAGTTTCGACCCCGGCTCCGACCACGCGCACTCGCGCACCTACCTCGATATCAAGGGACTGGCGAAATAATCAGGCTCCGCTCACAGCCTGGCCCGTCATCTTCGCGCGCCATTCGTCGTAGGCAAACGGCGAAATTTCGGACGGCTTGATCTCGCTGCGTCCGCCCCAGAAAACGTTCGTATATGAAACGGGGATGCCGATGGCGACCAAGTGCTCGTCGATGGCGGCTTTGTGGGCAAGGAGGCGGTCTTTCTCCGTGCCGTGGGCCACGGCCATGATGTTGACGTTGCCGAACTGCGGACCGCCCTCCCTCCAATAACAATGCGTCAGGATGAGGTGACGGCCGATTTCCTGGCCGGCCTCGATCTCGCGTCCGGGCGGTACGGCCCAGTGGAATAACCCGTTGAAGCGGGTGACGCGCACGCCGGTTTCACTGGGCTTGACGTGTTCGAGGAACGTCGAAAAACGCCCGATGAGCTTGCGGTGCGCGAGGTCGCGCGCCACGCCGCAAAACTCGTCGAAGCTAACGCCGGCTTCCCGGGCGCGGCCAATCCAGGGCGATGCCTCGGTGATTTCCTCGGGCGACAGTTCGCGCTTGAGCGCCAGGAGCACCCGCCATTCGCGCGCGTCGAGTTCGACCTGCTCGACGCGGGTCATCTGCGCGGGTTCGTCCGAACGCGCGCCGGGCTCGATGGTTTTGCGCCGGACGTGGCCGACCCCGAGCACGAAAATTCCCTTCGCCGGCATGAGCAGAAAACCTTCTGCGCCGACGATCCGGGTGAGCAGTTCACCGTGTTCCTGCAAGGAGTACCCGCGCGGAACCTTGAGGGTCGTCCAGAGCTTGTAATCGCTCCCGGCGGTGACGGCATCGGTGGACCGCAGGACCACGTGACCGCTGAAGGGGTCGTCCTTCGACATGAAGTCGAACGCGGCGTCGAGCCGGGCAGGGGCCACTTTCCACGCGACCAGCGCGCCGGAAGCAAGGTTGGTGGCGAGCAGCGTCTGACGCACTCGTCGCACGGTGCCCGCGCGCAGCATGGCGCGGATGCGGGCCAGCACGTCCGGCAGTGCCACGCCGCTGAGCCGGGCGATGGTCTGGAAAGGGTCCGGGACGAAACCCGCGATCTTATCCTCGCTGACCGCCAGGATTTGCGCGTTGACCGGATCGTTGTGTTCGACGGGACAGGCGGGAGCTAGAACGGAGGAATCCACGGAGGGAACATTCCACAACGCTGGCCGAAGCGCACGGATTATACGAGGAAGATGTGCACCCGTGAAGACTCGAACTTCAAACCTTCTGATCCGTAGTCAGATGCTCTATCCAATTGAGCTACGGGTGCTTGACCTGGAATCACCGCAACCAGAGCTGCGGCCAAGTGGGATTTATTTATCTGCGATTTCACCGGTCGTCAACTGTGAAAGCGATGGCCGCGGCTTTTTGACGGGCGGCTGGATTCGCGGCGGCGTCCGGTCCGACGTGGAGAGTTTTTGCCCGTTTCCCGCCGGGCGGCGCGTCAAACCACGGACCGGTACGGAAGGTGCTCTCACCTGACGGCAGTCTGTTTCCTCTGTGTCGATGGGTAATTTCTGCCGCTCCCCGTGGCGGACTCACCCCGTCAACGCAGACCGTCCACCAAATTTTTGTCATGTTTCAGTTCGATACTTTTGCCCAGCGTCTCGAAACGCTGCCGACCGTGCAAAAGGTGGGGCGCGTGGCGCAGGTCACCGGCTTGGTGATCGAAACGGATGGGCCGAACGTGGGCCTGGGCGACGTGTGCGAAATCCGTCCCCACGCGGACGGAGGCCCTTCCACCCGGCGCCCCGGACCCCCGCTTTACGCCGAGGTCGTCGGGTTTCGTGAACACCGGCTGCTCCTCATGCCGCTGGGCGAGATCGGCCACATCGGGCCGGGGGTGGAGGTGATCGCCTGCCCTTCGGCCTCGACCCTCGCGGTTGGGCCGGGACTCATCGGGCGGATTCTCGATGGCTTGGGAAACCCCATGGACGGACTGGGCCCCGTGCGGGATGCCGCCGAATCTTACCCGCTCAACGGCGCGCCGCCGAACCCTCTGCGCCGCGAACGCATCCGCAAATCCTTCGAGACGGGCGTGCGCGCCATCGACCTGTTCACTCCGGTCGGGCGGGGGCAGCGCCTGGGCATCTTCGCGGGCAGCGGCGTCGGCAAATCCAGCCTCATGGGCATGATCGCCAAGGGCTCGGAAGCGGAGATCAACGTGATCGCGCTCATCGGCGAACGCGGACGCGAACTGCGTGAATTCATCGAAAAAGACCTCGGCGAAGCCGGGATGGCGCGTTCCGTCGTGGTGGCCGCGACCTCGGATCAACCCGCGCCGGTGCGTTTGCGTGCCGCGCTGACGGCCACCGCCGTGGCCGAGTGGTTCCGTGACCAGGGCCGCAGCGTGCTCTTCATGATGGATTCGGTCACGCGTTTTGCGATGGCGCAACGCGAGATCGGCCTGGCGGTCGGGGAACCCCCCGCGAGCCGGGGCTATCCGCCGAGCGTGTTCGCGTTGCTGCCCCGCCTGCTGGAACGCACCGGGGCAGGGGAACGCGGCACGATCACCGCCTTTTACACCGTGCTGGTCGAGGGCGACGACCTCAACGAACCCGTCGCAGACACCGTGCGCGGCATTCTGGACGGACACATCGTCCTGACGCGTGCCCTGGCGACGGCGAACCATTTTCCCGCCATCGACGTGCTCGAGAGCATCAGCCGTCTCAACCGCGAGGTGTCCACCCCCGAGCAGTTGGGACAGGTCGGGTTCGCGCGCGACCTGATGGCTTTGTATCGGCGTCACGAGGATCTCATCAGCGTGGGAGCGTACGCGAAGGGGTCCAACCCCAGGCTCGATCTCGCGGTGGAGCGCCGCGGTCTGTTCGAGGGTTTGTTGCGGCAGGGGTTAGATGAGTATTCGTCCCGCGCGCAGGGCCATGAGGTGCTTGGCAAGATTCTGCCTGCCGCCAGTTGAACGAACGAAAAATGCGCGCAAAACACAGATTTAGTTCGCAGGTGCCGCAGGCGTCGCAGGCGCACGAGACACGCGCATTCGGGCGTGCCAACGTCGTTCAAATCCTCGTTTTACCATGAAGCCCGCCAAGTTCCGTCTCGAATCCGTCCTGCAACTTTACGTCACGCGCGAAGACCAGGCGCGCGCCGAATTGGGACGCGCCGTGCAGGGCCGGGAGTCCGCCGAAGGGGTGTTGGCTGCCGCCCGCGAATCGCTGGCAGCTCACACCGAGGTGTATACGGAGCATCGCGCGGGGAAGGGGTTCTCCGCCGCGTCGCACGCCCGGCACTGGTCGGCCTTGCAGCAAGGGCAGGCTGCTTGCAAGGCGCAGGAAGGCCGGGTGGCCGCCGCGCGGTTGGTCGAGGAGCAGGCACGGGGTATCCTGCTCGAAGCACGGCGCAAGGGGGAGACCATGCGCAAGCTGCGGGAGCGTCACGTCGAGCAACAGCGGCTGGCCGGACTGCGCCATGAAGAGCACGTGCTGGCGGATTTTTTCAACGCGAACCGGTCGCGCCGACTGCGCACGGAACTTCAGGAGGCGCGGGGGTAAACGATGGGCAAGTTCCTGCGCAATCCACTCGTGCTCGCCTTGCTGGGCGGGCTTTCGTACCTGGGAACGACCGCCGCCGTGCTCCGCCTGCGCTGGACCCACCTCGGCGAAGCATCGGCGGAGATCTCGAAGGTGTCGAGGAAACCGACGCTCATCACCGTCGGCTCGCGCCCGTGGGACTTCTGGAGCGCGGAAACCGAGGAAATGATCGCGGAGCTGGGCCGCGAACACGCCCGGCTCGACGACCGCGCCCACGATCTCGACACGCTCAAGACGAGGCTCGACGGCGAGAAGGCGGAACTCGACCGCCTGCGCACGCAGATCACCCGGGCGCGCCAGGAACTCGACCAGGCCACGACCGAACTCGGCGAGGACGAAACCAAAAATCTGCGTCCGCTCGCGCAGACCTACTCGCGCCTGACGCCCCGCGCCACGGTCGCCATCTTCCGCGAGATGGACGACGCCACGGTGCTCAAAATCCTGGCGCTGATGAAGACGGACGCCGTCGGCCTCATCTTCGAGGAGATGGCGCGCACCTCCGACCAGAACGGCACGCTGGCGTCCCGCGCTGCCACGCTGACCGACAAATTACGGCTCCTCAAGAAAACGCAGGCGACGGCGTCGGTCGCTTCTGCTTCCCCCGTGCCCTGACCATCCCGAACCCACATGAACGCCATCGCTCCCCACAATCCACCGGTCCAGGGCTCGCCCCGTCAGTTGCCCGCCGGTGGCGGACGCAAGGATGACCCCGCCTTCGGCGATTTTCTAGCCGGGGAGCCGCCGAAGGTTTCACCCGCGCCAATCGACGACTATTCGCCGCTTCCCGGCCCCGACGAGCCGGATGCCGATGATCCTTCCGTACCGCCGTTGCCTCGACCGATCCGCTGGCAGGACGGCAAAGGACCCGGCTCGGATTCGCAAGGACCCGACGCCGCCGCGGGCATCCCGCTGCTGCCCGCACAGATCGATCTGCGCGCCGTGGTGCCGGGTGTGACGCTGTCAGGGACTTGGGGAAGGCCCGTTTCTACCCCGGAGAGCAACGACGGGATCGGGGCGGCAACCGGCTCCGATGACGACCGCGCGGTCCCGGGCCAAGGGGGCATGACGTCTGGAGCAAGTGCCCTCCCGGGTGCAACGTGGCAGCGAGGAGAGGAACGGCAGCGGGCTGCCGATGTCCAAAGTGGAGGCGAAGGCATACCGTCGGATGACGGCGCGGCCTCAGGACAAGGAAATGGCGCGTCCCGAGCAGATGCGTTCCCGAGTACAACTTGGGAACAAGGGGGAGAAACGTCCCATCCGGTTCCGGCATCCAAGCTGACTCGTTCGCCTGATGTTTCCCCTGCGGCGCGCGTCATGGCTCCCGGCTTCGCCACGCCGACGCCGGCCACCGGGGCGCAACCCGTCTCGATAGTTCTGCCGACGGCGACCACCGATCCCGCAACCGACGGCCGGGCCGAACTTTCCGCTTCGGTCCAGACGGATGAGGCAAAGATTGCCGCTGCCGTCCAACATGAAGCCCCCCCGACTCAGGACAGCAGATTAATCAATTCACAAACTGCTTTCGTCAAGATACTAACGAAATCCATCGTCCCGGATGGCACGCCCGTTGCTAAGGATGCAAGCGTCGTGACCGCCGCCTTGCCCAGCATCGAAGACGAGCCCGAAACCAGCCCACTTCCCAGGCGGGATGGCAAAGCCTCCGGCGGCGTGCCTTCGCCCGCCCGCGGGAACAGCCCGGTGCCGGGCCGCGAGGTTTCCTTCGCTCCCACGGTGGCGGGACCGGCTATCCCCGGTGCGACGACCTCGCAAATTTCCGAAACACCCGCGCCGGAACCCACCGCCGCGCGGCATGCCGTCAAGGTGGAAACGTTGCTCCAGAATGCGTTGAGCGCGGGAGAAAGCCTGCGTCCCAACGGCCATGAGCACATGGAGATGCGGGTCCGCCTCGGCGGGGGCAGCGAAGACGTGACCATCCGTCTACAGGTAGCGAACGACCGGCTGCAAATCACCTTCCAGACAAATTCCCCTGAGATGCGCAAGGCGTTGGAGCACGGTTGGGAACAATTTTCCGCCTCGGCCTCGGAGTCCTCGACCCTGGCGCTGGCGACCCCGCGTTTTGAAACGGGTCCTGCCGGATTCGTCCCTCAAGGCCCGCAGGCGGACGCCCAGGCTTTCTCTTCCCAGCAGCAAGATTCCCGGCGGCGTCAGGACGCGCCCGACCCGTTTGTGGACGAAGCGGCCCGGCTTGCCGGGACAAATCGCTCCGCGGTTTCCACCGACCAGGCCCGTCCGGCCACTCCCGGCCAAGCGACCAGCCGCCGCTGGACCGGCTGGGCCTGATTTTACTCTCTAACATCCGTTCCTCACCCGCCATGCAAGTTACCACCGCCACCACCGCCGCCACCAACGGCACGCTTTCCACGAACACGACCACTTCGCCTGTCTTGCAGAAGGAACTCGGCCAGGACGATTTTCTCAAACTGCTTGCGGCACAACTCGGCGCGCAGGACCCGATGGCTCCGACGGACAACACGCAGTTCATCTCGCAGATGGCGAATTTCTCCTCGCTCCAGCAGATGTCGGCGCTCAACGTGAATTTCACGGCGTTCGCCGCTTCGCAGAAAGCCAGTCAGGCCCCGGCCTACCTCGGCAGAGAGGTCAGCGTCACCGATCTCACCGGCAAGACCATCACCGGCATCGCGACGGCCTACCACGTCAACAGCGGCGGGGCCACGCTGACCATCAACGACAAGGACTACCCGCTCGATGCCGTCACGGGTGTGGCGCTGCCGACCACCTGACACCTTTCATCCCACCGACCGCAACCTTTACTCCTCACACTCCTACCCTCTTATGGCACTCATCGGATCTCTCGACAGCGGCATCAGCGCCCTGACCAACTTTTCCAAAGGTCTCCAGGTCATCAGCGATAACATCGCCAACGTGAACACGGTCGGCTTCAAAGGCTCCACGACCGATTACGCGGACAACTTCAGCGACGTGCTCCAGCATTCCGCGCCCAAGGCGGACGGCAGCAGCGCCTCGAACACCACGGCGACCCAGATCGGTCTCGGCATGCACATCGGCTCGGTGCGCGGCGACTTTTCCGAAGGCACGCTGGACACCACCGGCGTGGCGACCGACCTGGCCATCACCGGCAAGGGTTATTTCACCGTGAGGGACCCGCAGAACGGCGCCGGTTTCGTGACCCGGGCCGGGGATTTCCGCCTGGACGACACCGGCAACATCGTCACCACCAACGGTCTGAACCTGCAAGGGCTGACGGGCGGGAAAATTTCCTACGACGTGACGAGCGTGAACGGGCAACTCGTCTACACGCCGACCAAGACGCCGCCCTCGGCGGTGGGCGGCCTGAAAGTGGGTTACGACGTGAGCATCGGCAACGGGTTGACGAACGACACGGGCGGCGCGTTTACCGACGCGCAGGTCGCCGCCGGTGCGCCGACGATGAACAGCTACGCCATCGGCAAGGACGGCAACGTGAACGTCTACCTCTCCAACGGCGACAGCTTTTCGGCGGGACAGGTCATGCTGCAAGATTTCCGCGATCCGAATTCGCTGATCCGCGAGGGCAATAACCTTTATTCGGGTCAGGAGGCCGCCGGTGCGGTCGGTGGCCCGACCCTGAGCGCGGCCAACAATACCCCCGGCACGCACGGACTGGGCGGCACCCAGAGCGGCTCGCTCGAACTCTCGAACGTCGATCTGACCAAGGAATTCAGCAGCCTGATCACCACGCAGCGGTCGTTCCAGGCGGCGTCGCGCATCGTCACGGTGTCCGACTCCGTGCTCGAAGAGATCGTCAACCTCAAGCACTAGGTTTTCCCGACCCATGGCCGCCACCGAAACTGCCGTCGCGCCCCCCGCCGCCGAGGAGGCAAAAGCACCCAAAGCGCCGGGCGTGATGCTGCCGCTGCTCGCGGTGTTCATCCTCATGCCCGCGCTGGCTTACGGGTTGACGGAATACGTCCTCATCCCGAAGCTGCGCGCGGCGATGCCCGCCGCCGCTCCGGCGGAAGGCGGCGGCTTTGCGGCGAAGAAGGGCGAGGGCAAAACCGAGGCGGCTCCAGCCGCGAAGGCGGCACCGAAGAAGGGCGAGAGCGAGGGGAAGAAAGGAGCGGAAGGGGGCAGCGAGACCACGTCCGAATTCAAGGATGTCATCGTCAATCTGTCCGGGGCACTGGGCACCCGCTATTTGAAAACGAGTTTCACGGTGTCGGGGTCTGATTCCCACCTCCCGGATGTCATCAAGGAAAACCAGAAGAAGCTGCTCGACATCACGATCAGCGTGCTTTCCGCGCGCACGCTCAACGACCTGGACAGCCCGACCGCCAAGAACGCGATCCGGGAAGAACTCATCGCCAAGTATAACCATTCGCTGGGCGTGGACATGGTCGAGGAGATTTATTTCTCGGAGTTCGTGATCCAGTGAGGCAACCGCGTCCATGAGCGAGGCCACCGCGACTGACCCGGCGAAGAGCAACGCGACCACCGTGGTCGGCGGCTGCGGACGCCGGCTGGTGAACCCGCTCAAAATCGAGCGGCGGGACTTCCGCAATCCGGTGCTGCTGGCCGAGAACGATCTGCGCCGGGTGCGCAATCAGCACACCGAGTTCGCCCGGCATTTTTCGGCCAAGGTTTCGGCGTTTTTGCGCTTGGAATTCAACCTGACGCTGGCCGAATTGACCACGATGGCGTTTGCGCGGTTCACCGAGGGATTGACCGATCCCGCGCATCTGACCCTTTTCAAGATCGAGCCGCTGGCCGGGCTGGGCATCGTCAGCCTGCCGCCGACGCTGGGCCTCGCCATCACCAACCGGATGCTCGGCGGACGCGGCGGCGGCGCGCTCGAAAACCGCGCGCTCACGGAAATCGAGATCGGGCTGTTGGAGGATTTCCTGCGCATGATCGTCGAGGAGTGGTGCCGCCAATGGCAGGATTTGCCGGACCCGCGCCCGCTGCTCGTCGGCCACGAAACCCACGGGAAGTTTTTGCAAACGTCACCGGCGGGCACGAACATGCTGGTCGTCTCGCTCCAGGCGACGCTCGGCGAGGCCGCCCCGGAAACGCTGCAAATCGCCATGCCGTACGCCGCGCTGGAAAACAGCATCAAGAAGACGCCGGTCCAACGCCCACGCGAACCGCGCCAGGCCCCGGCGCCGGACCAAACGGCGATGGCCAGGCGGGCGGCTTACGCGGGGATTTCGCTGCCTGCGGTGGCCGACTGGCTGGTCGGGAACGTGACGCTGCGCGACGTGCTCCATCTGCGGGCGGGCGACGTGCTCGAACTCCCGAGCGAAACGCTGGCGCAAACCCGGATCAGCCTGACCGGCGAACCGCTTTTCATCGGCACCGCCGGAGTGCGTGACGGACGGGTCGCGGTGCGACTGGATCGGCGGATCGGCGACGCTCCCGAGCCGGGTCCGGTCGCGGAAGAGAGTTTTTCCTCCTTTCTGGCGAAATAAAGTTTGGGCGGCCCCGATGCTGCTATCCAGAGTAGATCGTGGATACTCTCGATACGAAAACGCTGCCGGTGCTGCTCGACGTGAAGGTCGAAGTCACGGTACGGCTGGGCACCTGCCGCTTGCCGATGCGCGAGGTCCTGGACCTCAATCCCAACACGGTCGTCCAGTTGGACCAACAGGCCAACGATCCCGTCGGTCTGTACGTGAACGACACGCTCATCGCGCGGGGCGAGGTGGTCGTCATCGAAGACCATTTCGGCATCAAGATCACGGAACTGGTCGAGAGCAAGAAAGGTTGATCCGCCGGTGTCCGGCTGTCGCGTCATGCATCGCCCGCTTTCCTCGTCCCGCCGTAGCCACGGCGCTCTGTCGCCGTGCTCCGCGCCGGCAAAACCAGACACGGCGACAGAGCGCCGTGGCTACAGCCGGACGAGAAACGTATTGGTGAGTACCGCAGTGATTTGGATGCTGGCTACGGCGCATGTTTACGCGCAAGCGTCCGCGTCGCCGATGCCTGACGACGTTACGTCCGCTCCGCCATTCGTCGCCTCGCCGACGCCGGCCGAACGCGGGCGCGTCCTCTACCCGGCCAACGGTGAGCAGCCGCCAGTCCCGGCGACCGCGCGCGGCGGGAATGCACCGCCGAGTTTGCCGGGTCTCACGACGACGTTTTTGACGCTGTTGGCGCTGTGCGGCGGGGGATATTACTTGCTAAGACGGCAGGCCGGTTTTACGACGGTTTCCAAGGGGCCGCGAAAGCTGGTGGTGAGCGAATCGCGTTCGTTGGGCAACCGGCAATTTCTCGTCGTGGTCGAGTACGAAAACGAGCGGATACTTCTAGGGGTAACTCCCGGCAAGATCGACTATCTGTGCCCGCTGCCGATGGGGGCCACCGCGCCGGGCGCCGGGTGCAAAGCCTGAACCTTATGAGCCTGCCATCCGTCCTCGCTCCGCCCGGATTGATCCGGCGTTTTGGGTGGGGACCCAGCGTGGTGTTGCTGGCATTTTCTGCTCTGGTGGGTACGGCGGCGGCGCAGGCGCCGGGGCAGCCGGTCAACCTGAACGTCAATCTCGGCAACGGCAATCAGCCCGCCGATCTGGCGACCGGCATCCAGATTCTGCTGTTCATGACGGTGCTGACCCTGGCCCCGTCCATCGTCATGCTGATGACCAGCTTCACGCGCATCGTCATCGTGCTCGGGTTCGTCCGCACGGCGCTCGGGGTGCAGAGCGCGCCGTCCAACCAGATCGTGCTCGGCCTTTCCCTGTTTTTGACGCTGTTCATCATGTCCCCGGTGGTCAGCCGGATCAACACGGAAGCATATCGACCGTACACCGAAAAACAGATCAATTTCACCGAGGCCGCCGGGCGCGCGAGCACGCCGCTGCGTCAATTCATGCTCAAGCAGACCCGCCCGGGGGAAGTGGAATTCTTCCTCGGGCTGGCGGGCGAGGGGCCGACCTCCGTGGACGACCTGCCGCTGCGGGTGGTGATCCCGGCGTTCATCGTCAGCGAGCTGCGGACGGCCTTCCAGATGGGCTTTCTGGTTTTCGTCCCGTTCATGGTGATCGACTTCCTGGTGGCTTCCACGCTCATGGCGATGGGCATGATGATGATGCCTCCCACGGTGGTATCGCTGCCGTTCAAGCTGCTTTTGTTTGTTCTGGTCGACGGCTGGCACCTGGTCATCAAATCGCTCGTCCAGAGCTTCGGTGTTTAACCTCGCAGCCACTTTTTTATGAATCCGCTCTACGCCGTCGATGTCCTCCGCATGTTGGTCACTACCTGTCTGCTCGTCATTTCCCCGATCCTCGTGGTAGCCATGAGTATCGGCTTCGCGGTCAGTCTCGTGCAGACGGTGACGAGCATCCAGGAGCAGACGATGACCTTCGTGCCGAAGCTACTGGCGGTGGCGGGCGTCCTAGTGTTCGCCGCGCCGTGGATGCTGCGGACGTTGATGCAGTTCACGATTTCCTTCATCGAGCGGATGCCCGAGATGGTCAAATAGACCGGACCCTCCCCCGTGTTTCCCGGTCTCGACATCGACTCGCTGTACGCCTGGATGATGGCGCTGCTGCGGGCCGGAGGACTCGTCGCGGTGCTGCCGGTGTTTTCCGCGCCGACCGTCCCGGTGCAGGTGCGCCTCGTGCTGGCGGTGTTTCTCGCGTACCTGGCCGGGAACTACGTGCCGAACCACGCGTCGATGCCCGCGCAACCGGTGGGCCTGGCACTGGTCGCGGGCAACGAACTGCTGCTCGGCCTCTTCATGGGCCTGATGGTGAAAATCGTCTTCTACGCGGCGGAAATGGCCGGTCAGATCATCTCGAACGAGATGGGCCTGACCACCGGGTCCGCGCTCGATCCGGCCTCCGGCAACAACTTCGCCATCGCGGGCGTGCTTTTCTCGAACCTGGCCGCGCTGTTGCTGCTGACGACCGGCGCGTACCATGCCGTGCTTTTCGCGTACCTGCGCAGCTACCGGTTTGCGCCGGTGGGGAGCCTCGGGTTCAGCCCCGGCGCGCTCGACCTTTTCATCACGCAGACGAGCCGGATTTTCCTCATCGCGGTGCAGATGGCCGCGCCCGTGATCGCGGTGAACTTCGTCGTGATGCTGACGTTTGCGGTCCTCGGCAGGGTGGCGCCCAGCATCAATCCGTTCACCGAAAGCTACTCCGCGCGCATCCTCGCGGGCCTCACCGTGCTGGGGCTGACCTTCGGACTGGCGGCACAGTACATGCTTGGCTACCTCCAGAACGCTCCCGACCTGATGCTCCAACTCGTGCGTCGCTGACCACCGCTCGCCGCCGGCCTCGGGGAAACGGACGCGGCGGTCACCAGAGCACGCGCGCACATGGCGGAAGACCAGGAAAACAAAACCGAGCAGCCCACGGAGAAGCGCCTGCAAGAGGCGCGGGAACGCGGGCAATTCGCGCGCAGCCCGGACCTGGGGCTGGCCGCCGGGTTGTTGATCTCCGCCGTAATGGTCACGACGGTCATCCCGGGTCAGGCGAGGCAGGTCGCGCAGATCGCCACCATCGTCTTCACGCACGTCGGTCAATACCAACTGCGGGTGGACGCCGCCGCCGATTTGACCAAGGCGGCGCTTTCCACCATGCTCGGTCTTTGCCTGCCCACGCTGGGGGCCTGCCTGTTGGGCGGGGCGCTGATCGGCGGGGTGCAGAACGGGTTTCGCTTCACGCCGGATCTGCTCGCCGTGAAGGGTAACCGGCTCAACCCGCTGACGGGCTTCCAGCGCATCTTCTCGGCGCAGGGGTTGGTCAAGCTGGGGCTGGATCTGCTCAAGCTCGGCATCGTCGGATTGATCCTCAACGGCGCGGTGCAGCGCATCCTGAGCGACCCGGTTTTCTTCACCCCGACCGACATCGGCCATCTCGGCGGGTTCCTGCACGACACGGCGGGCAGTCTACTGAAGCAGTCCGCGTTCGGCATCGGGCTGGTGGCGGCGGTCCATTATTTCCTGCAAAAACGCAAGCTCAACAAGGACCTGATGATGACCAAGCAGGAGGTCAAGGAGGAGCACCAGGCGTCGGAAGGCGACCCGATGGTCAAGAGCCAGCGGCGGGCGATGGCGCGGCGGATGATGCAAAAGCAGATGTTCGCGGCGGTGGCGACGGCGGACGTGATCGTCACCAATCCAACGCACTACGCCGTGGCGTTGCGCTACGAGCGCGGACGCGACCGCGCGCCGATGGTGCTCGCCA
>CAXUHC010000007.1:42256-43991 GCA_964250705.1 uncultured Chthoniobacterales bacterium
TGGCCCAGCGCATCAAGGCGCTCGGCGCGGAGCACGACGTGCCGACGGTGGAAAACGTACCCGTGGCCCGGGCGCTCTACAAGCACGTCGCGGTCGGCCAGCCGATCACCTCGCAGCTTTACAAGTCCGTCGCAGAAATCCTGACCTTCGTCTACAAGACGCATCGCTACTATTTTCACCGGCTCAAGGGCCGCCGCGCCGCGCTGGCGCAGGCGGAGTGACGACGATCCAACCTATCTGTGCATATGGCCCTGCCTCCGATGAAAAACATCACGCCGCCCGGTGCCTTCGGCGCGGGGGCTGCCGGTGGCGGCGTGGGCGGCGGGACGCTCGCCACGCTGCTCAAGCAGGCGGACCTGTTCCTGCCCATCGCCCTGTTCGGCACGGTGATTCTGTTGATCATGCCGGTGCCGTTTTTCGTGCTCGATCTGCTGTTGGCGATCAGCATCGGATCGGCGCTGCTGATCATGCTGGTGATCCTGTACGTCAACGACCCGCCGGAATTCTCCGGCTTTCCGACGTTGTTGCTCGCGGTGACCCTTTTTCGGCTCGGTCTCAACGTGGCGACGACCCGGCTCATCCTGCTCGAAGGTGAGGCGGGGCACATCATCGAGGCGTTCGGCCAGTTCGTCGTGCGCGGAAACTACGTGGTCGGGGCGGTCATTTTCCTGATCCTGATCGTGATCAATTTCGTGGTCATCACGAAAGGCGCGGGCCGCATCGCGGAGGTCGCGGCGCGGTTTACCCTCGACGCCATGCCGGGCAAGCAAATGGCCATCGACGCGGAACTCAACGCGGGCCTCATCGACGAGGACACCGCCCGCAAGCGCCGCTCCAAGGTGCAGAAGGAGGCGGATTTTTACGGGGCGATGGACGGCAGCAGCAAGTTCGTCCGAGGCGACGCCGTGGCCGCGATCATGATCACGATGATCAACGTGTTCGGTGGCCTCGCCATCGGCATCCTGCAAAAAGGATTGCCCGTCGTGGACGCGCTCAAGAAATACACGCTCCTTTCCATCGGCGACGGCCTGGTCTCGCAGATTCCCGCGCTGGTGATTTCGGTGGCGGCGGGCTTGCTCGTGACGCGCGCCTCCGACGACTCCAACCTTTCGCGTCAGATCGGCGGGCAATTGACGAGTTACCCGAAGGCCCTCGGGGTCGCGTCGGCGGCCCTCGGAGTGTTTGCCATCATGCCGGGGATGCCGATGATCCCGTTCCTGGCGCTCGCCGGGCTGGCCGGGTGGGGGGCGCGCGCCGCCGCGCGGGGCCAGGCCGCCAAGGCGGCTGCTTCCGGCCCGCCCGCTTTGTCTCAGGGCAAAGCTGGCGCTGGTGGCGGCGCGGGCAAGCCCGGCGCGGCTGGTGAGGGCGCGGGCAGTGTGGCCGGGCCGGAAAATTTTAATAAATTGATCGAACTCGACGTGCTCGCCATCGAACTCGGCAGCAGCCTGATTTCCCTGGCCGACCCGAAACAGGGCGGCGATCTGCTGGACCGCATCACCGGGGTGCGGAAAAGCTTCGCGCGCGACATGGGGGTCATCGTCCCGCCCATCGCCGTGCGCGACAGCCTGTACATCGACTCCGGCGAATACCGTTTTTTGCTGCGCGGCAAGCCCGTGGCGACCAGCCGTCTCGTCCCGGGCCGCTGGATGGCGATGAACGTCTCCAACAGCTCCGTCGATCTCGCCGGCATCCCCTGCATTGAACCCGTTTTTGGGCTGGAAGCCACGTGGATCAG
>CAXUHC010000008.1:0-1876 GCA_964250705.1 uncultured Chthoniobacterales bacterium
CCTGGCTGCCCTGATCTCCATCCCACTCATGTAGTCAGTTGTGAACAGAACCTAGCAATGCCTCTGGCCAACTCCGGCGTTTATTGTCCGCAGACGGCGGCGTTACCCCAGGCTCGCCGCTTCCAAAAACTGGCACCGTGGGTGAAGTTCGCGTCGGAGCTTTTGAAGCGCAACGCTATCGTGTCAACGGCCTAAAGCGCGGGTAATTTCGCCCCTTCGACCAGTGACCGTCAGTCCTTGGCGCACAATTTCTCCGGCTCCTGAGAGGACCCCATCTTCCGGTTGCGAAAGCCCGCTTTTCCTGTTCGGGTGGCGTAACATGGCGGTTACCAGCTTCTTTCGTACCGGAATCCGTCCGCGTCACGGCCTGATCGATACCCCATCGCCTGCGGAAGTTTGTCATCTTCTATGCGCGCTGCGAACACCCGCAAGGTCTGCGCCGCCTGCGCGGGCAGCAACTGTGCAGCCCCTTCAAATAATTGGTCCGCATCGCCGGCGAGTCGGCGCGCGGCGTCGTAATGCAGGGAAAGAATCATTTCGATGTTACGATTGTCTCCGCCCCGCATGCCCAAGCCAAGGGCTAGCAATCCATGATGGATCCGGCCTGTGTCATTTTCCCTAACGGCCAGAGAAGCCATGCGATTTCCAAAAGCGGAAAGAACAGAGCACTGACCTTGCTGAAGATTTTGCGCCGCCGTGAGGCGGGACGGTGCGTCTAAAGCAAGCCAAGCCTGAAGCAGTTCCACAATTTGGACATCCCTGTGCTGCGGAATCGGCAACGGTCCGTACCCGTGATTATTTTTGCCATCGAGCCAAACCGCAGCCGAAAAGAAATGTGCAGACATGGTAACTCTTCCCACTACGGCGGAACGAGAAGGCCGTCTTGTTCCCGATAACCGGCATCCTTCAACTGCTTGATTTCTCGACCAAAGGTTGTGAGCCGTCCAGTCGTTGGATCATACAATTCACTTTTGTTCGCAGGCGCGAAATATTTTACCGGAGCACGTTTGTTAATAATGTCTTCGACCCAAGCATCATTCTTTTTTTCAGCGGATGACAGGCTTGCGGTTGCAGCAGCAGCAGGCGCAATCGCCGCCGAAACCATTGTGCCCCCTCTGATAGTCGGAGCCGAGGCACCGGTTCGCAAGGGCGGCGGGACAAGGAGTCCGTGCGATTTTGTGTAACCGGCCTCTTTTAGCTGCCTCACCTCCCGACCGAGCGTCGTCTCTTCGCCGCTGACAGGATCGGTCAACATGCCCTCATCCGAAGGCTTGAAGAATCTCACCGAAGCACGGTCATCAACAATTTTTTGCATCCAAGCATCGTTCTTTGTGAGTGTCCAATCTGATATATTCAACCGTTCGTACTGCCAAGTGTTGAAACCACCGGTGTCTTCGAATTTACCAATCGAGTACACAGGATTGTCGGCCGCCGTCTCGGCCGCAAGTTCAGTTTCCGCCAGACTCGCACCGGCCTGCTCGGCGGTCAGGGCCTCGGCACCTTCGAGAAAGAACGCTTCCTCCGCAATAAAAGGAAGCACGATGAAAGCCGCACCAATAATCGCAAGCGTGGACAAATTCGAGTGACTTGGTTGCGTGTCAGAACCCCGATCTGGGGAGCCATCTGAATCCAGAGAGACATACTTCTGGTCCAGATAAGGACTATCCGGCAGGGGGGTATAAATATAATAACCTCTTGGGGAGTAACTTACCTTTCTATTTCCGAAAACATCGGCGCGAAAGTAAATTGCGTTGGATCCATGAACGTTTAGACGAGGAAACGGTCCACGGAATCTCTGTGGAGACGACGAGGGAGATAGCTTGGGTTGTTTCGGATTGGTTTGACGAGAACTTCGTCCGTCCTCCCTCGTTCTGGA
>CAXUHC010000008.1:1976-17584 GCA_964250705.1 uncultured Chthoniobacterales bacterium
CCGGCTGGAAGATTGCTCGCTCCCCCTCGTTCTGGACCGGCTGGAAGATTGCTCGCTCCCCCTCGTTCTGGACCGGCTGGAAGATTGCTCGGAGTAGCCGGAACCATACGAAGGTGGAAACCTCCTGAAGTTTACCGGCGGCGCGGGCCTGTGATAAGACCGATTGTAGCCTCTCCGAACAGGCGGACGATAATTGCGATAGACGGATGTGCTTGCCTGGATCGGCATTGACGGGATGACGACCATCAACGCTGCAAGGACAATTTTAAGCAGCGTGTTTGCCGTTTGTTTCATCGTGATGGAACAAACGCATGACAAGGAAGAATTGCCTGTCAGTACAGGTGGCGTGGCAGCATTTCGGTCAAGCATAACATGGGAAGTCCGACACCGTTCGGGGTGAAAATCGAAATTGTATTAAATTTGGTTGTGTTGTCATTATAAATAATTGCTTGTGTGTATTTTATATGGTTTCACAACTGTCGAACAGGTACGTAGTGCTTCAATCTTGGGCGGAGCGAGACGGGTTGCTGTTCGGTGGAATTGGATGCCATGGCACGGCAGGCACAGTGGTTTCCTATTTGAAGCGCAGACGTGGGTCAGTCCCTTGACCCGACGCAACCGGCTAACGGACGAGAAACAGCAGAAATAGCGTGACTAGGGTCAGATATTTCCTGTACGTTAAATGCGCCATGCATGAAGATCAGCGCAAGCATTTAGAGCTGATCCAGACGGTCATCGTCCGGCTCGCTGGCAATTCCTTCACTGTTAAAGGTTGGAGCGTTACGCTCGCCTCCGCGCTGCTGGCTTTGGCGCTCAAAGATTTTGACTGCCACCTCGCCCTGCTTTCTCTGTTGCCAGTGTCGCTGTTCTGGATCCAAGATGCGTATTTTTTGCAACAAGAGCGGCTCTTTCGTAGGCTCTACGAGGCAGTGCGCCACGCTGCGGTGGCCGGGCAAACAGACAATCCTTCCCTCTTCAGCATGAACACAAACGTCCATAGGGCCAACGTAGGTTCCTTGGCTTGGATCGTCTTTTCCGGCTCACTGTTGGCCTTCCACGGCGGCTTGACCACCCTCATCGTCATCGGCATCTACGTTGCGGGGCTGCATGACACTCCAGCTCCCGTTCCCGGCCCACCGAAGATTGTTGCGCCCGCCCCCTTACCCAACAAAACTCCGTGACCAGCCATCTCAGTCGCAGCGAGCTTTTAGCTTACACGCGAAAAGCCCCCGCCCAGAGCTTCGCCAGCCTGGATGAGGCCCAGCAACGCCGCGAGTTACCCCGGCGGCAAGCCGGGCAAATCGCCAGCGTTTTTCTCTCCCACAGCCACTCGGATAAAGACTTGGTGCTGCCAGCCGTGCTTTTCTTAAAAAGTCAGGGGGTGGAGGTTTACGTGGACTGGATGGACGGGGAGATGCCGGCACAAACTTCGGCTGAAACCGCTCGTAAACTTAAAGCCAAGATCCGGGAGCACGACAAATTCGTCATTCTTGTCACCGAAAACTCCAAGGACTCGCGTTGGGTGCCTTGGGAACTGGGCATTGCCGACGGAGAGAAAGGCATCCCACGGATCGCCTCCTTCCCCATCCGCAACGACGACAAGGAGTTTCACGGCAATGAATATTTCTCCATCTACCCGCGCATCTACCAAGTGAATGATGTCTGGTATGTCTGGCTCAGCGAGCCTGTCACATTTAAACCGTTGCGTCAGTGGCTGTCTGAGCGTTGATCCTCTGACCTTTTCATGATTGTTATCCACCACGATTCTCGCCATCTCGCCGTGGCCCAAAGCATCCGCGACTCGCTGAAGGTGGCATACGAAGGCCGACTCCACGTCAGCCTCGTGGATGCCGCCGGTGCCACCGCTTGGCCTGCCGAGCCGTCATGGGACGACCTGCTCATCGTGCCGTTCGGAGACGAGCCGCTGCCGCAGACCGGTCGTGAGTTCCTTGCCCGTGAATCCGAGGCTGATAACAGTGGTCGGCCCGTCCTCCCCGTAGCACTTTCGCTTACTCATCCCGCTCCGCCTGAGCCGATTCGTCATCTAAAAGCCCTAGCCTGGGATGGCGCGGCGGCAGGACCTACTGGTAGGCTCGCCCGGCGCGTCGGAGCCATGCTCGGCTTGAGATTACGTAGCCGTGAGCAAACCATTTTTATCTCCTACCGTTCGGCAGATGGCACCACTGCGGCCAAACAAATCGAAGGGTTCTTGGCGGATAATGGCTACCAAGTATGGCGTGATGAAGCCCGCGACGAGTTCGACGATGAGACAAGCATCCCGCCAGGCCAAGACGTGCAGAAGGTCATTGAGCAAAATTTGGTCCGGGCGGAGCTGCTCCTACTGCTGGATACTCCGCGGGCGTCAGGCTCCCGGTGGATCAAGCTAGAGGTGGACTTTGCCAATGGACAGCTCATTCCCGTGCTGCCTCTGATGTTCGTCTGTCCGGGAGAGCGCCAGCGCATTTCTCGCTTTCGATCACTGGCCACTCTACAGCGGGGCTGTGAACTGAGGGCAGAAGCAAGTGGCCTGGTGCCACCGCTCACCGATGATGAACTAGCCCGCGTGTTGACCGAGATCGAAGACTACTTGGCCGACATTTTCCGGCGCAAGCTGCGCGTGCCCTTCCTAGTCGAGAAAGAATTCACCAACCGCGGCTTCCAGTGGAGCAACCGTGACCGTTTCATCTACGAGGCCCTGCGCCAGCGCCGGGGGGCACTAATCAACACCCGGGTGTTTTCTCATTGTTCCCATTTTGAAGGCATCTACGATCCAGCCCTGTCAGCCTTGATAAAGCATTTCAGCAGCGTCGAGCCTCGTGCCAATTACGCCTTCTACATCTACGACGGACAACAGTTGATCCCTCGGATTCAAATCGAGGAAATCCGTGCAGCCGTCCGGCTTGATGATTCCACCGCTGTAGTCATTCTCCACCACCAAGAACTCGCCACCGTTCTGCAAGAAGGCTTTTAAGCGTCGCTACATTATGGTCATCACCGACATCGATGTTTCACTCAAAGGCCTCAGGGTAGGTCTCTCCGGTGCCGTGCCAGACCGCTCGGAATGGGACGAACCCGCGCAGGATCGGGCTATCCTGGAGTTTGTCTCCCTCCTTAGCGGTTTGGTGTTCAAATATGACGGCCACATCATCCACGGTTCTCATCCGACTTTTACGCCCGTCATCGTCCATCAAGCCGAGCTGCACGCCGACCGCTCGCGGGAGCGCAAACCGGCGACGTTGTTCATGTCCGAACTCTGGGAAAAAGAGTTGGATTTGGCCGAGCGCGAGTGGTTCGAGCGCGTGGCGGATCTTAACATCGTTCCGCAAGTTGGCACCGGGGGTCCTAATGACGCCGAAACCCGCAACCGCAGTTTGAGCGCCCTGCGCCGGCCGCTGGTGGCAAGCATGGACGTGATGGTGGTGGTTGGTGGCAAGCAACACGCTACCGACGGGCTGACGCCAGGCGTGACCGAGGAGTTGACTCTGGCCAAGGAGCGCCGCCTGCCTTGTTTTTTGGTGGGAGGCTTGGGTGGCATGGCTGCCGAACTAGCTCGCCGTCAAGATTCAAGCGACGGTGGTTTCGCCTTGAACAATGGATTAGATGTTCGAGTCAACGAAGAGTTGATGACCAGCCAAGACGTGGCCGCCTGTGTCGGGCTGATTTTCGAGCACTTGGTTCACCGGCTCCCGTCCATCCATCCTGCGCTTGAACCCATCGAACCGCCTCCGGCAGTGCCTCCTTCTCCGCCGAATGGTGAACGGTTCGATACGAGCGATGACCCTCCGACGATGGAAGCCTGAATAAACTTCTGCGATGTGGAAACAGGCCAATTCCACCGGGTAATTCTACCCGAGAGCGGTTTGGAACATCACAAAACGGTGAACCCGACGGCATCAGATTCAGACATCAGCGCCCGACGGCTTTAGCGGCAGCTTCGATCCATGTCGGCATGTTGGCATAACCATTGTCGTTTACCCAATCATATGACTTGCATAAGCTGGACAACGACACTTCACGACCATTCGAGTTTACTTTAACGTAGTCGAGCGGATTTCTACCAGGTACATCTGCCCCGAGTTGCGGATCTTTGACATTATGGATGTCGATGGCGACCAACCCCTTACCAAGCTCATGGCTTCGCCTGATCTCGTGAAGGACCCAGTCGCGCTGGTATGTTTGTGCACCGTATAGAACCGCCGTCACGGACGTTCCCTCGAGTTGCTCCTCAATCCAGTTTTCAATGCCGCCCGCGCGCTTTTTTGCCTCCTCGAATGCGGCCTTGTCATAGAAGGGCTGCGCTTCTCCCTCAGGCCGCACAACCCAAGAACTGCGAACCTGAACGATCCGCCGAACGTCACGGTCATAGTGAAAGCTGAAGAATACTTTGCGAGCCATAAGGTTGATGTGAATTCCAGTCTAAACCGACCGGCGACAGGACGCCACCTTTTTCTCACCCCTGATTGCCTTAATTGATCAGCTCAAATCCGACCAAGGTTATCCTGCGCGAGAGAGCTAATAATACCCTCCAAAGGTCGCAAATTTTGCCTGCGACATTCCATCTATCAAAGACTTTTGCAGAGTGCTTGCATCCAAGCAGTTGTTAAATGGATGCTTACGGTGCAGGTGCCGCGCATCGCCCTCGTTCAGCCAAACTATGTCTTTCGTCTCCCGGCTTTCTGCTCGCCACCCTCAGTACGATTGCCTCGAAGTCGCATTGTGTTTACGAGCTTCATCGCTTCAGCTACTTCGCCGGTTTTCTCGCCCCGTTCCACAGCGGAGTAGTACGCTTGACTCACTTTTAGCCTTTCAGCCACATCTGTCTGCGTCAATCGTTTTTCGAGACGCATCGCGCGCAATGTTTCTGCTTTTGTTGCCATGTTTTGCGTAATACAAAATAATATAAAATAATGCAAGATCAAAGCACCGACGAACTCAGATTATCTCAATCACCATGCTTTAGACCAGAATAAAGCGACCCATATCTTCGTCGTTAGATTCACTCGATCAGTAATTTACTTTAAAAGTCGGGCTGTCCTCCGGGCGCATCCGGCGGCGGTCGTAGAGCCGGGTCGTGGCGATGTTGGCGTGGCCAAGCCATTCCTGGACCTTGGCGATATCCGCCTCGTGGTCGAGCGCGTTGGTAGCCGCCGTCGCCCGCAAGGCGTGGGGACCGAAGCCGCGCACGCTGATCCCGGCTGCCGCCGCGTAGTGGCACACCACCGCGACGTACACCCCGCCCGGCGTGAGGGCCGCATCCAACCCGCCTCCGTTGCGGTTGTTCTTGATGGGGCGAAAGAGCGGTCCTTCCGCATCTTCTCTGTGCCCGGCGGCGTCGAGGTACTCCTCGATCCTGGCCAAGGCGGCGGGATGGGCGGGCACGAAGCGGATCTTGCTGCCCTTGCCGTGGACGCGCAGGTGCTTAATCCCGCGCCGGTCTTCCAGGTCCCTCACCCTAAGCGCACACAACTCGGCCCGGCGCAGCCCGTGGTAAAGCAACACGGCCAGAATCGCCCGGTCCCGTTTGCCCTTGAGGGTGTCCGCCGGAGGCGCGTTGAGCAACGCCCTGGCCTGCCCGTCACCGATGGCGGGCGTCTTGCCCTCGTTGGTGTCGCTCGACGGCCGCTTCACTCCCCGCAGCGGATTGAAGGGCACGGCGTTGCGCTCACAAAGGTGGTCGAACAGGCTGGCCAGCGCCGACAACTTCCTTCGGATGGTGGCCGCCGCGAGGCCGCGGCGCTCCAGTTCCTTGCGCCAGGCGAGCGCGTGGGCACGGGTCACCAGCCGGAACTCCCCCGCACCGGCAATCCCCACAAACGCCATGAACTCGCGGATGTCGCCCTGGTACGCCCGGCGGGTCCTCGGATTGGAAATGTTGGCGAACCACTCGGCCTCGGGCGGTACGTCGCTCAGGCCCTGGAACTCAGCCGCCGTCAACAGCCGACGTTCGCTTTTACCCAAAACAACGACTTCATCCCCTCCCCCGCCCGTTTTTCCCGGTTTCGCGCTCATTTTCGGCATCCCACCCATTTATTATTGATAACGCTTTTTATCAATAATAACAAGGAAGCGGTCATCCCGCCGCGTTGTAACCGACTGCAGCGAGCTGCTTACGACAAGGAAAAGTGCAAAAAGCGCAACAGGGCCGAACGCCTTTTCAACAAACTCAAAATTTACCGCGCTGGGGCCACTCGGTACGACAAGCTAGCGGCCATATTCTTGGGCGGCGTCCTCGCCGCTCTCCTCGCCCTCAGCCTCAAATGAATCGTGAACACATCCTAAGCACTTGGTCCATTGTGCTCCGTCGTCCGCGTGACCGTTCTTGAGGAGGTGTTCGCTACCGTACCGGGCGCAGGCATGGACGATGATGGTGGCATGCATCCTCAACGTCGTTTTACCAAAAGCGTCAGCAACATTCAGGTTTTCGTTTCTCATCAACTAAGTAGTCAACATAGATGCAAACACTACCGAACCTCGTGATTCAAAAAACAGCAATACTTCAAGTAGCCAATACTTGGCTTATTTGTTGAAGTCTAACTCAATATCGTTAGAGAAAAGTACACTTTCCATCTTATTAGAATCTGGCGAAGCATTGGTTGGCGAGACAATTGCATCGCGAAATTCTAAGCGAAGACTTAACTTGTTTCCGGCCACCTCTTTGGGTATTTTGGATAGAAGCATCTTCGGATCTATTGGAATTGTCATTTCCCCGTTAGGCAGTATTGCAACAACTCGTTTGAGGTCATGGAGAATCTCCGCAGCACTAGGCCCGCCAGCAACGCCGGGAGTGTAACCCCAATGTAGTTCTTTTATATTGCCACCGACAATACCAAGCTGCTTTGTGACAGAAAATCCAGGCTCTTGTAATGCTGTTCTGTCCAGCATTAGTGTTGATTGGGACTGGTTACGAACAATCACTTGTATGGTATCGGCCCCAGATATCACAATCTTTCGTATGCTTATACTTAATGGAATTTCGGCGGCAACTTTATCGCCTGTCTGGGACTTCAAATTCAGAGTCAAAGCTGTCTGGCAGACGGCGCACAGCAAGATGATCACGTATGTTTTCACTGGCATGGAGTATCTAGGTTGATGGTACATGGAGGCGTATCGGTTTTTCCATGATCTTTTTGATAATCGAAATCATCCTCCAACTTTTTAATTTCTGCAATTGCTTTGTTGTATATGACCGTTACTTGATTGCGAAAACTTGTTTGCGCCGCTTTCGTAGCATCGGAACAGGTCGCGCCACTCCCGGTACCTACCACTGCGTTAATTTGCGCCGCATAGCCCTCTGCCGCACCATTGAACCATTTGATGAATATATCCACATGATGTTGCTCATGCTGTGCTAACGCATCCATCGAAGTGTTCCATGCATTTTGCCTCGCCACGCAAACTTGAGCCTCTTGATCCCGGTCCCATCGTGGGAGAAAAACCCAATAGCCGCCCTTCCACTTAAATTTTCGAGTTGGGTCGATTGTTGTTGTTGTCGAATACGTACACGTATTATCTGCATTCTTCACCACATTGCAAGGGCTTACAGTGTTTGTTCCATAAGGATCATAACTTAAATAATAATGCATACTACCAGCTTCCTCTCCAGGCATATCGTCGAATGCCTGCCGCAAAGTAGTCCCGTTAACGGTATAGTAAGACGTGCCTAAATTATCTTGCGCGTTGGAATATCGCATTGCTGAAACTATCAGCACAAAGACAAGAGCATAAGAGCTTTTCATGATTATTTAGACTTTGAATTTGAAGCGTACTCAGTTATCTGCTTTGTGGGAGAATACCGCAAAATAGTTTTAGAATCTACCGTTTCAACAATCTCGCGACTCGAACCGTCATTGTAATATACCATCTCTCTAGTTTCTTTTTCAGGCACATCTTGTCTGATGATCCTACCGAGATTATCAAACTGAGTTCTCGTCAATAGGGTTGAACCCTCGTACGTTTCGCTCATTGAGCCACTCGCTGAGTATTTGTAAGTTGTGATTCTGTCTTTCTTTTGTTCTCTTATCATCTGAGCATGTTCGTTGTAATCCGCTTTATATATAATGGAATTTCCTTGATTGTTAACCAGACGAATGCTTCGTAGTTTACCAGATAAATTTCCGCTTGTGAACCATTTTGTGGTCATTCTATCACCAAGGCTGGTAAGAACGGTTTCCTCACCATCAGCGTCATCCCGGAACCAGTATTCGTGCTGTTTTTGAGTATTAGTTCTGCCGATAGCGGCGTTGCTGCTGGCGTTCTTCGCTGGAGTAATCTGGTAATTCCACTCGCCAGCCCGCACTACTAATTTACTCTGTGGATCCCACACAACTTGCCTACCGAAAGCATTGTCGAGTGCTGCGATCCTCGGACTATATTCAACCGCGCCAACCTCGAGGGTGGGCCTTGTCTTCTCGTCGGTGCCATATGTGAATTCCTGCTCGCGTCCATCCGCCAGCACCAGGCGGCTCAGGCTGTTGTCCACACCCGCCACGACATTCTGACCCGCCACGGTCTGCACACGCGGTTTCTTATCCTGGGCCACGAGGATGCGCTCGCCGCCCCCCGGCAACGCCAGGGCCTGCATCCGCCCGTCCGCTCCGTACTCCACCTTCAGGCGCGTGGCGTTACCCTCGCGCAGTTCGCTGACCTTACCGCCCTCGTAGATCCAGTCGAGCTTGCGGCCCTTGGCCGTGGTCATCGACGCGATGCGCCCATTGGTGAACACGAGTTTCCAGCCACAGCTCGCCCAAGCGCTGATCGTGTCGCCTTTGATCTCGCCCTTCCAGCCCGAGGATCCGTTGAGCACGCTGCCACCTTTCTCCGCACGCAAGAACAGGTTGTTGAGCCCATCGGGCTGGATCATGTTGAAACGATCCTCGCCCTCCTGTACGAACTTGCTTTCCAAGAGCGCCAGCAGCCAGCCCCGGCCCAGGTAAGGTGAGGGAGCGCCGCCATCCCGGCGGGAGCTGAAGTTGATGTGCAGGGGCAGCACCAAGCCATCCCCGCAGTCCACCTCACCGATCTTCTCCCAGTAGGACACGTGGCCCTGGTTGGTCACGCCCTCAAAGTGGTTGCGCGGCAGCACCCAGTCCAGCCCGCAGCCCCGCGCACTGGGTAGGAAGTTCATCAGCGAAATCACCGTCCCCGCCGCCAGCGCAAGCATGGCCAAGGTGCGGGTTAGGGTGCGAAGGCACGATGTCATAGCTGATTCCCTAAAATCCATCTCTCCAGCGGTGGCAGCGGTAGCACCGAGCTTACTCGCAGGGGGACTCGCCCGGGGAGGGTGAGCCGCACACGCATTCGCACGACGAATCCGTCACCGACCCGGGCTGGGTTTGCTCCATCGAAGTAGCTCGCCGCGCCCCCGCGCCCGATGCCGCGCTGGCGATGGCCTGAACGGCCACCATGATGCCAAAGGCAACCACTGCCGCCCAACCCAGCATTAGTTTCTTGCTCATAAAGATAAATGACTTTGTTCCCAAGTTCCTCGAAACACCCGTTTGTAAGCCGTCTGCCCAACCCGGGGCAAGGAAATAATCAACCCGGGTCAGATTTTCTTTGCCACCACGCTATCCGCCGTCGTGTCCAGCTGCGCTGCTACCCGCCCGAGAGAGGAGACTTCACGTTTCTCGCGCGAATAGAGCAGCCACGCCGATGCCCCGAGTACTATATCCCGTCCGAGGGAAACCCAGGCCTGTCCCACCGAGGTAGCCCCGCTGCCAAAGCAGCCGCAGTCCACGTGCCAGCACCGAGGCCAGCGCCAGCGCAAACACGCCCGTCATCAGCAGCACGCCGAGAGCGGCGGCGCGCACATACAAGCCGACAACGAGGAGGCTGCCCACGGCTACCTCGAAGGCCGGCAAGCCGAGGGCGAGCAGGTCGATCAACGGGCCGGGCAGCAGCCGGTACGTGGCGATGCTATCGGCGAAAGGTTGGGGCGAGAGGATCTTCAGGGTCCCAGCGTAGATGAACACGCCGCCCAACAAGAGCCGTAAGCCCAGTTGAAACCAACGATGGCTCAAAATTCTCATTTTTATTGGTGTTCCTGTGGCAGGCCCGCCCGGGTCCATTCGTCCCAGCCGCCCCTGAAAACCATCACCCTCTGAAATTTGAGCTTGGCTAGAGCATCGGCCACCATCTGGCTGTCCTCGCAACTCTCGCTGGAGCAGTACACAGCGACCTCTTTTTCCCTCCACGGTTCCAGAAGAACGCGCTGCTTGGCGTAAGCGCCCTCAAACTCCTCACGTGGGAGGCTCAAAGCCCCTGGAACATGGCCCAAACGATGGAAGACTTCCGGGCGAGCATCGAGCACCACGCCACGCTTGGCTTCCACGAAGGCATGGAACTCGGCCAGGCCAATCACTTTAGGGGAATCGTCGATCCCGACCGGGCTTGCGGGCGGGGTGGCCTGCGCCGCCATCGCTGGATTAGGACCGCCGGGGGCAAGTCTGGAGACCGCCTGCGCCATCCGGTCGTCCTTGGACGCATAGATCAAAGGCAGCGGCTGATCACGGAGTTGGTTGATCGCCAGTCCCAACCCCAAGCAGATGGTCGCCAGAACCCCGAGGGTGAGCAGATCACTTCCCAAGGCAGCGAACATGCTTTGTCTTGGCGAGTACTTCGCCGGTTGGATTGTCATGGGTATCATTGGCGATGTGGCGGCCCCAAGAGCTTTCATATCATCGGGCAGATCAGTTATTAAATACCAGTTCGGGCCAGCGCGGCAGAAAATCTCCCGCGCCCTCCACGTTCAAAGGGGGGCGTTTCATGGCTTCGGCCCAAGCGGAGGCAGACACATGGCTAAATTCACCTGAAACCACCTCAATCTTGGCGGTCGTCTGCGGGTCCGCCGCCAAGTCTTGCGGGAAAAAGGCCGGGTTTAAGAGGATGAGTTTGCCGCAACGTGGTGCCACGGCTTTGAGCTGAGCCAACTCGGGCGTGCTCAACGTACCAGCGACGACCATTGTGCTTGATTGGAGCTCGCCCACAGGCAACTCACTAACCGATTTGACGATGCCGACGGAGGCAAGCGGAGCTGGATTCGCCGCCGCGACGGTTTGCAAATACCCACGCAGAGTGCGGCCATACGCGTTGCCGAGTGTGGCGGGATCGGCTACCAGCCAAACCTCGGGGACCACGGCCTCGCCCAGCACCATCCGTGATCCTGAGAGACGAAGGCGAGGTCCTGCCACCGGCCTGGAACCGAGGATGAACAACGCAGCCAGTAAGGCGCACGAAATGCCCGCGCTGGCCAGCCACTGCAACTGGCGCGGCCACCGCCGGGTTTTTACGCGCCACCCCAAGGCCCACGGGAGACTGCCTAGCGGCACAGCCCACAGCCAAGGCGACTCTGCCACCGAGCTAAACCAGGCACTGATGGCGAAGGCGATCCATATCCCGAAGGGAATTGCCAGCCAGGCAGGATGGCTGTGGTTTATGTTCCATCCACCCTCCGGCCAGCACAGGGCCAGAATCGTCAGCCAGCCGAACACGTAAAGAAATCTCCCGGCCCAGCCCATCTCCACGAGCCAGGTCAGATGGCTGTTGACCAGCGTGCGGTAGCCCTCCGTGCGGTCCACCGGCTGGTACCACTGCATGAAGGCCGCCCCGGCGTTGCCGAAACCCCAGCCGCCGGGGGCATCGACCATCATGCGGGGAGCCACGCGCCAGAGTTCCAGCCGATGGCTGATCGACTTGTCCTCGCTGCCGATCCCTTGAGCGAGGCGGTGGGAGGTTTGCAACCACACCGCGCCTCCGATGATGATCCAACCGGCCACCATCAATCCGGCCATCCGTGCGCGGGGCCATGGCCGGGGAGCGAACAGCGCCAGGCAACCCAAGCCGATGGCCAGAGCCGCCAACCCGCCACGAGAAGCCGTTTGCATCAAGCAAACGCCCAAACCCGTAAAAACGACCAGCGCCAGCCAGAAGAGGGGACGATACACGAAAGGCAGTACCCAAATGCCGACCATGAGCATGGCGATGAGCGCGGCGGTCTTGTTGGGGTTGTCCAAACCCCAATCGAGCCGGGCGGCCAGGAGCAAAGGAGACATGGTCATTTTAAGGGGCCGCTGGTTTTTCACTCACCTTCCGGGCAATTTGTTCGGGCCAGGTAGTTTCCCCCAAAATACCGTCGTTTATCTGGTCGAGCCGGTGATATTCGGCCAGGAAAGCGCTGTTCATGGCACTCCCGACTTCGGACAGTGCCGGGTAAGCGGTTGCCGCTCGTCGAAACGAATGCTCAAATTCCAAAGGAAAAGATGGATGAGCAGCCGCCTGTTCCTTCATGATCTGCGCGACCTGCTTTGACCAGGGGGACTCGATCTGCGACGGATTGACTGGTTCTTGGCTCTGGCGGCTTCTACCTACGAGCGCCGAGTCCGAAAGGGCGTCAATTTGGGCCATCGTCGGGTTCTGGGCGAGAGCCTTTTGAACCTGGAGCCGATAGCGTTCGGCCAGGGTCTGTCCGGCTGGTGTTGGGACGGGTTCAGGCCCCAGCGACGGTTTGACCGGGCCGGAACGGTTCTCCTGTTTTGGAGGATTGGCGGCAGAGACTACCGAGGCGCCAGCGGGAATATCGACGGCTGGCTCCGGCCCCGGAGGAGTGCTCGAGCCAAAGTAGTTCACCGGCTTGGCGGCGGGAAGGTTCACGGCCACCGGGGTCACAGATGGTTTCGCGGGAACCGCCGCCGGATTGCTGACGGGCAGCAGCGAAGGTGCTTCGGCGATATTGCCCCACGCCAGCGCCAGTGCTTTGGTAGGCAGCGGCACGCGCTGGCCCGCTGGCACCATGTCTTTCTCGTCCGCTCCGTACACGTCCTGGTTGATGAAGTCGGCGTAGAACGGAGCCTCGGCCAATCCGCTCAAGTCGTAAAGGCTGGGATTGGTATGCTTGCCGTGCAACGCTTTCGGATTCAATGCGATGGTATCACGCCTGGTTTTCACGCCCAGCGCGTAGTCGAAGAACAGCAAGCCCAGTTTGTCGATTTGTTCGCTATCGGCATGGCCCAGGTTCTCGCCCGCCTTGAAGATGATTGGATAACCCATCTCGCGGCAGCGTGCATAAAAGCGTTTGGCCGCCTCGTAGCCCACTTCACGCTCCCCGGTGGTTTGCAGCCAGAGGACGTTCTTGGCGGCGGGCGTGGGCCAGTCGTAAGAGCTGTTGACGTGGACGTGCACGGCCAGGAAGTGCGCGGGCTTGCGAAGAGCCAGCCGGTGCGCCCACTGCGCGCCGCGCGAAATGCCATAGAGCAGGAAATCATCTTCTGGCAACCCGGCGTCGTGACAAAGCACGTGAACTCCACGCTCCCAAGCGTTGGCGAGCTTGTCGAAGCCGAGATCATCCTGGAAGTTCTCCTGCTGGCTGCGCTGGTCGGCGCTTTCCTTGGTGCTCCAGGCCTGCGCCGTGTCCCACGTCAGCAAGGCAAGCCGGTGCTCCTCGGCGTAGCGCACCAGAAAGTCGGTGCGGTCTTGCAACCGGCCCACGAGTTCCGTTTTGTCTTTTTTCCAGGTGCAAAATGCCAGCACCCCCTCGATCTTGCCGCCCGCTTTTTCTGCGCTGAGCGGCTTTCTTAAGTAGAGGTGCAGCTTGGGCTGAGCCTGGTTGAAAGTGTCTTCCTCCCGTTCCAAGATCGGCTGCTGGGCAAGCTCAGGGACGCCGGGCACATGCAAATTTGCCCACGCCGATGCCAGCGCAACCTGGGGAAGATAGGAACTCCTCTCGGGGTGGGTGTTCATATCCATCGCGCTGACCATCTGCTTGGTGTCGATGTTCTCCCATCCATCCATCCCGAGCTTGGTCGAGAGCGTGGCGGCCAAATAATTGCGTACGAAGGTGTCCAGGGCAGGCAAGCCGCCCGCTGGGGGGCCGTCTCCGGCCAAAGAAATCCAGGTCAGCCGCGCGCCCTTCTTGCGAGCGAGCGTGAAATCCTGCGTCAGCGCGTCGTAAAGCGATTTGTTTTCCTTGTAGCAAACTACGATGCCGGGTGGGGTGGCGCTGCTAACCTCGGGCAGGTGGGCAAGCCCACGCAGATACCAGCCGGTGATGCGTTTCGGGTTAGCGGTCAGCAAACTCTCGGCGGAGACTGCCTGCTGCGGACCGCCGTAGAGCAGGATCGGAAAGACCCCGAACTCGCGGTCCACGGCCTGGAGAACGAGCGCCGCCTGGCTCGGCCCCGCAGGCAGTGGAGTGGTGTTCTTGGTGGCCACCGGAGCGGGGCCGGTGGTCGCCATCACGACCACGAGGCCAAGGTGATGATCCTCGGCGAAGTCCTGCCACGCCGGGCCGCTCAAAAGTTTCTTGGGGTCTTCCCCCTGGTCAGGGCAAAGGATCAGCACAGCCGAGGGCAGTTTGGCCTTGGTGCGCGCGACGTAGAGATTGAGCGTGTCCCCTTTCCTGGCACACGGCAGGTTCACGCAACGGACGGGATCAATCCCGCCGTTGCCGTTCACCGGCACCGCGGACGGCGGCAGACCTCGGGCGGTCACAGACCACAACGTGGCGACCCCAATGGGCATGAAAATGCAAGTGCGTGGAAGCATCGTCAGGAAAAGCCGGGTGCTCGGTAGAACTTTCAAGGCCGGTGCAAGCCGCTCCAAAGCGTCCCCAAGGAGCGGTCCGGCAGCCAGCAAGCCAGCGTGGGCTGGAGACTGGCTTGGCCAGCAGAGATTTCCTGTTTGGTGTCCACGTCGCGCCAGCCACCGACGAAGCCGGAGGCAACACGGCTAACCTTGAGGACGCCGTTCGTTGCGGGTGTGCCGCGCAACAGCGCCGCAAAGTAGGCGCGCACGAACTGATCCAGGGGCGCGCTCCAGACGTGCTCCGTGCCACCGAGGCTCACCCACGTCCAAGGCCTCCCTAACGCTCTGCCTTGCGCGAAGTACGTCAGTGAGGCCCCGTAGCGGATCGCATCCGCGTCCCCGCAGGCCACGATCCCCGGCGGAACGGCGGCAGGATGTGAAGACGGTTCCTCCCACCAGGCGGCGGAATCGGCGCACCAACCCAGGACGTACTCGGGCTTCCAGTTGACCAGGCTCGCCGTAAAATGCGCGCCTCCTGAAAAGCCGTAGGACAGGATCGGCAGGTCGCGGCCAATCCCCAGCCGAAGGCCGCGCAAGAGCACATCGCCGGAACCCTGCGACACTTGGTAGTAGCCGCGCCGTGCGAGGATTTCCTCTTCCGGCGAGGCGAAGGAAATGGCACACAGCGCCAGACCGTTCGCTCGCGCAAACTCCTGCCACGCCGGTTGGCGCACAAGCCCTTCGCCGTTGCCGTTGAAGCCGGGACAAAGCAACAGGACCGCGCGCGGATTGGCTGCCGTATGGGCGAAGTACAAATCGGCCCGGATCATCCCGGCAGGCGGCGGCAAAGAAAGTTTGTGGACGCTTGCGGGCGGCGAAACCCCTTTTCCGAGTTCGCCAGCCTCTGCCGCCAACGCCAACGCCCAAGTTGCCACCACGACCAAGATGAGGCTTGCCCGCATCCTGCCACTCGACCGGGGTCGGCGACGGCGATCGGCACGCGGCGTCGCTCGGAACGGGCAACTCTCCTGTTTCACGCACGGCGTCGGGTTATGCACCATACACGGGTCTGTCTTACTTTAGATTGGGAG
>CAXUHC010000008.1:17594-19239 GCA_964250705.1 uncultured Chthoniobacterales bacterium
AAGCTAAATTCCTTGGCAAACGTCGTGCGTCGAAGAAGCCCAGGTCGGGATCACCTCTGAAATCCCGGCGTCAGCGGTTTGCCTACAAACCGTCGCGTGACCGCCAAGGCAATCAGAGTATGCAGGGTAAGCACGGCCAGGCAGATCCCATATGGTGCCAGGGAGGCGTTGGTGACCTCACGCACCACGTCGTAGTGCCGGGTTGCCCCCAACGTGTGCAGGTAGCCGCTCCAGCCCCAGTAGGCCGAGATCACCGGGCGCGTGATCCAGCGCACGGTTTCGGGCAGGGCCAAGATGGCCCCGGAAAGCGGCAACTGGAGGCCCACCAGGTAGATGGCAAGCAGACTCGCCCGCTCGGGCGAAGGCGAGAACGCCGAGATCGCCAAGCAGGTGCTGCTCATCGCCAGCGTGGCGAGGAACAACATCATGAATTGGGAGAGGAAATCGCCCGGAAAACCGCAGCCCACCTTCACGAACGCCGTCATCCAGCCCGCCTGGACGAAGCTCAGCAGGGCCACGAGCGCAAACTTGAGGCCGACGTAGGCCCAGGGCGACAGCCCCGCGCGCAATTCCTTCTCCAGCACGCCGCGCTCTTTGGCGATCTCACGCGCACCGTTGTTGGCTCCCATGAGGATGAGCAGGATCACCTGAAACATCGTCAGCCCGGAGATCAACGAAGCCGCGTGGAAACTTTCCTTCAGATAAAAGAGCTGCTCGGTGAGGGTCCGCAACACGTTGGACTCCAGCCCGAGGGAAAGGTTGCGTACCTGGGGCAGGCCGCTCGAAGCGAAGACCGTCACCAGCGCCGGGAACGTCAACAACAGGACGAGTTGCAGCCACATCTGGCTGCGGTCGCGCCAGAGCAGCCGTGCCTGCCGCGCCACGAGCGTTGGCCACTGCTCGAACCCACCGGGCGGCTTTGCCGTCCGCAACGGTTGGGGAACCGGAAGCTCCGGCAAAACCTCTCCATTTTCAGAGGCGAGCGTGGCCCCCTCCCCGGCAGCTTGCTCGGCGTCGCGGTACACCTCCTCGATGCTGGCCGCTCCCCGGCTCTCCAGCAAGCCAGCGTAGCTGCCCTGGTAGAGCAGCCGCCCCTGGTGCAGGAAAATGATCGAGTCGCACAGGGACAGGTTTTTGACCGCGTGGGTGACGAGCACCACCGTCTTGCCCGTGCGGCCCGCGAGGTCGGCGAGCCAGTGCATCATCTCTTCCTCGGAGTGCGGGTCGAGACCGCTGGTCAGCTCGTCCAGGAAAAGGAATTGCGGGTCACCCACTAGTTCCTCCGCCAGGGCGACGCGGCGGCGCTGACCGCCGGAAAGCGTGCCGCAGGGCTGGTCGTAGAAACCTTCCAGCCGGGCAAGTTCAGCGATGTGCCCCAGCCACTCGTCGCGCTGCGCCCTGGACACCGAGCGGGGCAGCCGCAACGCCGCCGCGTAGGCGAGGGTTTCCCGAACCGTCAGTTCGTCGTGGAAAGCCGCAAACTGAGGCAGGTAGCCCAGAGCGAGCGGGAACTCCCGCCGCAGCGTCTGGACGGGGTAGCCGCCCACGAGCACCTCGCCCGCCGAAGGGAGCCGGATACCCGCCAGCGTGCCCAGCAGCGTGCTCTTGCCGCACCCCGAGGGGCCGATCACTCCCACGAAGCTGC
>CAXUHC010000008.1:19249-28097 GCA_964250705.1 uncultured Chthoniobacterales bacterium
ACTTGTCCCCCGGCGCGTGTCGGCCACGGCCACGCTCAGGCGGCGAGCGTAAACGGCCACGGAAGTGCCTGTCGCTGACGACTCGGCCTCCGCGTCCAGGTCCACGGCTTGATTGGCGGGCACGTCACTGACTTCCATGGCCGATGATCCTTTCCCTCCTGGCCAAGCGGCACCTGGTTTCACGGATTGGCCGCCAGCGGCTTGTTTCCCAGGATCTGCGTGCTCAACCGTGTGATGGCCTCGTTGGCCATCTGGCTGGCCGGATAACGGCGCTGCGCTTGGACGTAGAGCGTCAAGCTGTAGCCGAGTTCTTTGCGCGTTTCGGCTTCCTGGGCCTTGTTGACCGCGCTGACGAACTCCGCCGCCTTGATCGACATCTCGGCGCGCAGCTTGTTGAGTTTGCCGTCGTCGGGCCAGCCTTTCGCGGCGGTTTCCACCGCCTCCCACGCTCCGCAAATGTCGCCGTTGCGCGCCAGGAGGTTCGCCTTTTCGGTGGCCATCTCGGCGTCGCGCACCTTTTCCAGCGCGTTCTTGAACTTCTTCTCGCGCTCGGCGTCCCCCTTGACCGACGCCAGGAAGGGGAGCTGGTTGTCGTACACGGCGCGGAAGTTGCCCTCCGTGATGTCGCGGTCGAACTCGGCCACGCCCTTGTTCTTGTTGTCCTGGCCCTCGAAGTAGCCGTTGGACGCGGTGGCGAGGTCCGGGTTTTCCGGCCAGGTGGTGGCCGCCGCCTTGAACTCATCCAGGGCCTTCTGCTGGTCGCCCTGCTGCGCGGCGAGCTTGGCTTGGCCCAGATGCATCCGGCTTTCCAGCTTGACGGCGTTGACCAGCGCCTGCGCCTTGGTGGCATCGAAATCCCTCGCCATCTTTTGCGTCGCTGCGATGACCGGTTCCAGGCCGCCGAACTCCCGCGCCTCGATCAGGTTCTGCATCTTCTTGAGTTGCTCGTAATAGTCGGCCACCCGCAGCTTGGAGGCACGTTCCAGCCCCTGGAGTGCCGGGTGATCGGGATTGAGCTTGAACGCTTCGCGCAACAGGCCCGAAGCACTGGAAAGCTGGCCATTGCCGACTTTGAAGCGCACGACTTCGACGGCCTGGTTGATCTTACGCACGATCTCGCTGGCGGCATCCGCCTGGTTGGCCACGGCGGTCGGCAGATCGCCGTCCTGAAAGAGGACGCGGTAGAAGTCGGCGGCAGCCACCGCGTGGAAAAGTCGTCCACTATTGTAAAGCGTCGTGATGTAGTCGCTGAACTCGGCCTTGGCCTTGTCGCTGATGCCCTTGATTTTGAGTTCGTTGAGCTTGAGACGCGCCTTGCCGTCCAGGCTGTTGAGGTATTCCTCGGTCATGCGGGCCTTCCCCGCCATGGCAGTGGCAATGCTGGAGCCGCCGCCGTCTCCCCCACTCCCGCCGTCGGCAGGTTGCGCGCCGCCGTTGTTCTTGCCGACGGCGGCGTGATGTTGCGCCGCCGCGTGATCTGCCCGCCTCCGGTCATCGTCGTTGGCGTACTGGTCCACGTTCCAGTTCGATTGCCTGACCTGGTTCTTGAGCCGTTCGTTATCGGCCATCACTCCACGGCTGACGCCATCCGCATCCCAGACCGTTTGCACCCGATTGGCGAGCTGGCGAGAGATGCCGGCGTCTCCTTCGTAGGCCGCCATGGCAAAAAGCAACTGGTAGGCATCCGCCGGTTTTTTTTGCAGCAGCGAGGCGATCACCTTGTCATAGTTGGCGAGGTAAGCCCGGAGCTTAGCGGGATCGGCCTCCGCTGCGTTGAGAAATTGCTCGAAAGCGGGCTCCAGCGGGCTGTCAGCTCCCGCCAAGGCGTCCAGCGCGCGGGTCTTGTCATCGGCGCGCATTTTGTCTTGGGCTGCCGCTGCTGCTGCCGAACCTTCCTGCGGTTTTTTGTTGTAAAGGTAGTCCAGCGCCGTCGCGTCCGGCCCGGCAGGCTTGGCCGCTGCCGCAGGAACCGGGGGCGCTCCGTTGGTGGCAGGAGCAGCCGCCGCAGGCGGCGTGACGGGAACTGCCGTAGGCTGCTGACCCTGGCACAGGCTGGCGATGCTCACCGCACCCAGCAGTACCAGCGGGCACCAGCGGATTGGGTGAGGCGGAAGGAAGGAAAAGCTAGTTTTTGACATAGCTGTTGATCTGGATCAAACCGCCGCTGCCCACTTGCAGCTCTGCGTTGTAGCGTTGCCCCCGACTAAAAAGATTATCTGCCAAGCGCGCAGGCACGAGGGCGGCCACGGTCCTGCCGTCGCCCTCGATGGAAAACACCATCAGCCGCCCCGCTCCGGCGTTGTAGCCCAGGTCGTTTTCCACGCGCAGGGTGGCCTTGAAACGGGAACCCTCCAGCGCGTGGTAGTTGCCGACGTAGGTTTCCAGGGGGAACGACTCCAGGGTCCTGTACGGATCGGAAGCGAAGTGGCTAAAGGCGAAAACCGCTCCGCCACCCCCGAGGATCACCACGGCGGCAATCACGAGCCACGTCAGCGGCACCTTGCGTTGGGTGGCTGCTTGCGGCGCGACCGAGACGTTGGCGAAAGGAGAAACGACCCTTTGGGTCGGAGACGCGCCAGTGTCCGGAGAGCCGTTGGGTAAATGTGTCCCTTGCACGGGCGACCATTGTGCCAGAGAACGGGCTGGTGGCAAAGGAAAACGCGGAAAATCTCTCCCCGTCGAGCGCAGCCTGCATCGGCGTAGTTGTTGTACGCCTTGTGTGCAAGCCAGGATTAACCCCTCCCAGAGGCGGCTCCGTCGCAATGGACGACGGATGTTTGCTGATACGAACAGTTCATTTCTATTCTTTTCTCACCGCCGCGCAGCGGCTTTCCCCGCGCGTAGCGGGGTGGCGCGAAGCGCCGGGGGCGCGTCCGGCTTTCGGAGCCTGCGGAGAAGCCGGTCCTCTTATTGCGGCGGAGCCGCCTCGATAGAATTGCTTTTGGCGGTGCGCAGCCGAAGGCGAAGCAGAGCCTCTTTTGTTGCAACCGGAGGTTGCCTTGAGCCTTTCTGGATTGGTTAAAGGGTTAAAGACCCGACTAGGCGGTGGTCACATTGGATATAACGTTCTGATTCGCAGCAAATTGCCTCGTAGTCAATTTGAACTTTAGTGCTTCCTGCCTACTGACTTTAGTGCTTCCTGCCTTCTCCACATTTCCCCGCACTACCCTTTAGTGCTTTCCGCCTTCAGTCGAGGTGCCTCGGAAAGCGGCTTATAACCGCCTTTAGTGCCTCCAGCCTTCACAACCACTCTCTTTAGTGCTTCCAGCCTTCCGAGGACTAGTGACTTTAGTGCTTCCTGCCTTCTACGTTTCCGATGTCGATGGGGTACGCTGGCCGTCGTCTTTAGTGCTTCCAGCCTTCAGCTTGCCTCCACGGGCCTTTTTTGCTCGGTTGCCTTCAATGATTTCGCGTGCAAAGCGGTTACTGGCATACAGTTCCCACTCTGCACCGCTGATTTTGGGCCGTCCGGCTGTCTTTTCGTATTTCAGTGTCTCAATCTGGTCGAGGATCATCCCCCGCTCCAAAAAACCGGCTTCGCGCAATTCGTTGATCGCCTCTCGAATCCGCTCAATGTTGTCGAACATCCGGGGTTCCCTGTGCATCCCGCTATCCGAGAGCACACGCTTTAGCGTCAGCCGGAAGCTGCGTTTTTTCTCGCCGATTCCCTGAGTGGCATAACGGAACCGCACGTTGAGCAGGTTAGTGATCCATCGAGCAAGTGGCTGGGTGAGGGTCATCACCCGCACGTAATTGATCGGGTGGTAGAACTCGCCCAAGATCGCGGCGGATGCGAGTGGATGGAAGGTTACTCGGTAAAGCGTGCGCTTACCGTCCGTGTCGGAAGGATCGGCGATGTATTCGAGCGTGGGCAGAATGGGGCCGGCCTTGCCGTGAACGAAAGTATCGCCTTGGCACTCCACGGCCACGTCGCAGAGCCGCATCACCTGCAAGGCCTCCCGCAGCTGCACCATGTTGAAGCCGTGGCCGGTGTTCAGCAGCTCCTGCCGGAGTTGGTGTAAGGAAAAGGCGATGGCCACGGCCATGCTGTTATCCCGTGGGTTGGATTGAACTTGGGTGGCTGCCAGCTTATGCACGGCCATCTTTCGCAGGGCACGCTCTACCAGTTCCTCACGGACGCCAGGGAAAAGCACCCGCGATTCTTTCGAGCTCGGATTGGGCCGCAAAATAGCTGGCGTGAGGAAGACGGTTGCCTCCTGCTGGTCGTCGATTTTTACCCCGTCAAACGTGATGACTTCGGGCAGTTTGCCGTTTCGCTTATGCGAGATCAAACGCCAAGGGATGACATCCCAGAAGGCGAGCGTGCGAGAATTGTCTGTCTCGTCTTTGGTGGCAAACCAGCTATCGAAAAGCTCGATCTGCTGCGGCACTTCTGAAGATTTTGCTGGGGCACTCATGCTAATTACCACTGGTCACGTCGAAAACACATTTCGCACTCGCTTCGTAACGTTGTTTTAACGTCTTAACGTTATTGTGACGTTTCGTTTTCGCGCTTGAGCTTTTCCATAACAGCTTCTAGCAGCCACGTATGCCGAGGGATTTTGATGAGACGCGCTTTCACGGCGGCGTCGATCTTCTCAACGAGTGCTGGCAATAAACGTAATTGCACGAGCATTATGCCGTCCTCGCTCATTTTGGGTGGCCGTCCTGATGGTGGATGGCCAGCCACGCTACCGCCCCGATTGATGAGAGCGTCCACGTCAATGTCTGAATTGACGGGGAGAGAGTTTTTAGGTTTGGGTTTTGGTGTGATGGCCATATCAGATGACTTTAAATGGACGTTACTTCAACGTCTTTTCAACGTTAAATACAAATTCACATAACGTTAAGATTTCTTCCGAAGCTTTGGAGTCGTGGCCCTTTAGCTCTGTCACGGCTGACCCCTCGGCGGCGGCGTTGCCAAATGCCTTGCGTGAACCTAGAGGCGTGTCGATAAATTCCAGCATGGGGTTGTCCTTCAGCACGCTAGCGGCATCCTGATTATCGTGGCCGCGAGGATCGGCGCGGTTTATGAACACAAAAGCCTTTAACTCCGGGTTCCCTGCGCGCATCTCCTCGACAAGAGCAGCTACTTTTTCCAATGTCCAAACGTCGAAAGAGCGTGGCACAAACGGAATCAGGAGCACATGGGCAATACTCAGCGCCGCGCGTTGACTGGTCGTGTCGCGCCCGCCCGTGTCGATGACAATATCTTGGTACTTGCTGGCGAGCTTACGGCCTTCCGTCCGCACTGATGCGCCGGTCAATTTGATACTGGTGTAACCGGCTCCCCCAAGTCGGCGTTCGCTACGTAAAGTCGTGAAGTCGCTCGCGGTTTCTTGATCGTCGGCATCAATGAGAAGCACGTCATTACCAGTGGCTGACCGCACAACAGCTAAATGAGTCGCCACGGTGGTTTTACCCGACCCTCCTTTGATTCCGCCAACAGCAATAATCATAATGAAGTCATTTTAACGTTATATTCACGTTGGATCAATGAATTTATTTCAATGTTTTAATAACGTTACTGCAACGTGTCGATCCTTTTGATGGATTGGGGAAAGGCAGAATGTGGCAGCTACTCCGCCGTGTAGGTAAGCAGTTCAAGAATCTTCAACGTGTTCGGGTCGTTGGGAATGCGGTTGCCGCAATCGTAGCCGCGCAGGGTGCATACGCTGATGCCTAGTCGCTCGGCGGTCTGCGGCTGCGTCCAGCCTCGGCTTTTACGGTGGACGATCAAGCGAGTGGCCACCGGGGCAGGGGAGAGCGCATTGCTTTTGGCACAGCCGCAGTAGGTTTGTGCCACTCGTATTTGCCGTCAGCGCATCCGAACCGGAACACTCGGCACTTCCTCGAAGGCAAAGCCCATCCGCCTTAGCTTGAGCAGCGTTCCCATCTGCAAGCGCAGGTTTTGTCCCTGCGTGTGGTCACGGATAAAATCCCAAGCGTGGCTGTACTCCTCAGCCAAGGCGAGGGCCAGCACGTCCTCAGCCGTCGCGGGTTCCAATGTCACTGGCGGATAGAAGGTGCGTGGCGCGTGGTTCTGGCCAAGCTGCTGGACCGCCAGTTCGTCCAGATGCATTTGTGCCCGGCTCAGGGCAAACTTCCGCATGGTCTCCAACGGCATCGCGCGAGCGATGCCGTTGCCTTCGAGTTGACCGGCTGATACGCTCATCTGCTGCCCGATCACCTCGGCACCTGGCACGATCACGAAGTATTGTACGAGTCTCAGTTCCGAATCGAGGCCGTTCTCGGCAAACACTTGCCACGCGATCACGACTTGCGGGCGGACGTTGGAAGGCAAGAGGCTGCCTTTGAACACTTCAAAATCATCGGTGGGGGCGGGGACAGGAGGCATGGAAGAACATTGCCTCGAGAGGCCGTCGCGCAACCCTATAGTGCAGCCGCCGCTTCGCCAAAGTCACGTCTCTCCTGGTTGACTCTACGCCGGGTTCAGCGCGACGTTGCCGAAAGCGAATCCCATTTGCCGCAAAGCTTTGCACTTCTCCATCCTGGTCCGCAACGCTTTGCTGTATGTATGCGTGCGGATGTACTCCCAACCGTCCGCGTACTCGGGTGCCAGGACGAACGCCCGTAAATCATGCTCGTCTCCCTGCGTCAGTACAACCGGCGGGAAAGCGACGTGGCTGCCCACGTTCGTCGCTCCGATATGGGCACGTACCAGCTCTTCCAGACGGAGCTGCACGCGCAGCAAAGCGGCCCGCTTAAGGCTTTGGACAGGCATCTCGCCGGTCAAATCCGCAGAACCCAGGGCGTAATGATCCACGTCCAATTCCTGAGCAATGACTTCCGCCCCCGGCAGGAGAATAAAGAACTGAACCCGGTGCCGCTCGCTCGAGCCTCCGCCCGATGGATGAACCTGGTGGGCGATGACCACGAAAGGCACAACGCGGGAAGGAAGCGGGGTAGCCTTGTAGAACTCGAAAACGTCTGCCGTTGGCATAGAGGAAAGATAATTGGCACGCGGGCAAAAGGAAAGGCCAGTCAATGTTTCCACTGGCGAACCTTCGACTGCCTGCGATGTCGCAGTTGTCATTCTGCCGCCTCCATCGCCAGGTGCAAGCACTCCTGCGCTCGTGTGAGATTTGCACGCCTGCTGAAAGGTCGGCGGTTGTGAAGATCTCCAGCCCTTGGTTTACGCAGCCAAGCTGTGGCAACTCTGCTTTCCAAAACAGGATTTCGTCACGCGAAATTCCATCCTTACTGCTGGCGCGGCCACGCCAAGCGATGGGTCAAGAAAAATACAACCTGAGTCACGAGAGTAGAGATTTTTCTTGAAGCATCGCGGTGGCCGCGCACGGGAAGTTGCGGGGTGTCCCCGCTGGGGTGGGTGCGCCGGAGACGCGGCGGCTCCAACCAAAGAGGAAACCTCCTCCCTCCGCCATTGCCGTGTCGCTGCCGGATGGCATGATCCGGGCTCTCCGTCGCGTTCTGGACCTCCGTGCGCTCTCAGTTTACGAGTATTGGAATGATCGTCTATTACGACGCCAAGCGGGCCTACGCACAACCTCGTTTGCACCCCTACGTCGCCGCCGAGCCAAACCAGACCGGCCATGTGGATTTCAAATCGCAGCCTGCACTCATCCGCATCGCGCTCGAAGACTTCCGACCGTTTGCGGATCAAGCAGCGGTCCAGACGTTTTACTCGTTCGTGGAGTGGATTAACGGGCCTGACTCCAGTCTGGAAACCAACGACTGCGCTTTCAGGCCGCCCGAACCACACCACGATGCCAACTCGCCCCTGGCCCTGAGCACGCACGGACGCCTTTTCGTCCTGTACCGAAACCTCGCTTTGAACTCATCGCAAGAGCATAACAACTGGCTTTGCGGCGCTTTGATGGCCAGCCTTCGACACACGGATCGGGAGTTGTCGGCTGGCGAAGCTGTGATTGGCTTTACACTCACCGCTGCAATCCAGACGGCGATTTCGACTGGGCACTGGGTGTCGGACACTCTTTTTGATACGCCCGGCGATGATCCGGGCTTGGGACGGCATCTAATGATTTCCTTCTGGGCCTACGGGAACACCACCGAAGACGCTTTTGGAAATCTCGACCGCCTGTTCACCAATTTGTGGGCCGCGTGCAAGATGGTTTCCGATGAAATTGCCAAGGTGACAAGCAGCGAACAATCGGCTGCACCTCCCGTGGAAAACGCTGGCTTGGCTGGCGGCGAGTAAACTGGTAAACTCAAGCCTGAATTTGTTCTCCTTTCTCACCACAGCCTTGAGTTCCAGGGGCAGATGGATAGCATCGCAGGACCGTGAACGCTCAAGATTCTGCCCAACCCTCCTGCGAAACACTCGAGGCGAGCGAGTTTTCGTTTGGACCGTTTGCGGGCGGGGATGCCGTCGCGGAATACGTCTCCCGGTATCGCCGCACCGATCTTCCACCGCTCGAAGTCGGTGCCGCGCTCGATCTCTACCCCGCCCGTTTGGCCCCCGCCACTTTCACTCCTCAGCTCACTTGGGAGCATCCCTGGCCCTTCAACAATCGGGCAGGGGTTTACCTGATCTACGACGAGACGCTCCAACTCATGTACATCGGCAAGGTTTCGATGAGCCGCTTCTTCGGGCACCGTTTGTACGAATACTTCGGCAACGGTGACACCTGCACCCCGAAGGCGGAGTGGCTGCATCCGGCCCGGTTCGTGATCAACATCACGGTGCCCGAAGAAATGCCCTTCGAGGCCCCGGCCCTGGAGGAGTTTCTGATTCGGAAACTTCAACCGCCGTGCAATGGCACCGGAAAGTGACCGAGCTACCGCTTCAATTTTTAGCCGACCGTTGCCACCAAATCTTTCCAGGCCAACCTCCAAGTTCAGCACA
>CAXUHC010000008.1:28107-36243 GCA_964250705.1 uncultured Chthoniobacterales bacterium
TGGCTCTCCACGACTTTCAACCGCTCTACAATTGTTATCCGGCTCTCATCGCGCAGATGGACCCCGCGTTTACGAGCCACGAATTTATCCTGCTGCTCGCCCAACAGCACCAGGCCGAGTACGTCAATGCCCTCCACAGCTACGCCTCGTCAGGCAACAACCAGCCTTTTCTGCAAGTTCACGGCCAACTGGCCAACCAGCTCAAGCAGCATCCCACGTTGGTTCGCTACCTGGGTGACGCCAAAAACTCGCCGAACATCTTCGGGGACAAGCAGACGTGCGCGCAGTGGGAGAGGATCTGACCAATCCCGACGGCCCAGCCGCAGCCGCTTTGGACCCGATGGGCAGATAGAAGCTGACCATGCGAGCCTGTCCGGGTTTCCCCGTGGCACTCCTCCCAGACACCGCAAAACTGACAAATTCCCCGGTATCACCAGCCTTCCCCCTCCCACCAACAACGATGAACGAAAAAATCAAGGTCACGCACGGCAACCAAATCGTCACGGAAATCCCGGTTCTTGGAATCGCAGGCACTTCCGATGTCCAGAAAGAACCAGATCGGGATTTCTACTTCTTCACGGTGCTCAAACAAGGCAGCCAAGGCGCATGGAAAATCTCGGAATTTGCCACCAAGGAAGACGCCCAAGCGCAACGTGACCATGTCGATGATGAGTTCACCCGTCTCCTGTCACGCTAATCGGCCTTGGTCGAGCACGTACTCGTTGGCGGCGTGGAGTCGCTTCACCTCGTCCAAGCGGAGCTCGTCGTCTGCATCCGCCACTCCCTGCCGGTCTTTTTCGTGCTCGTCCCCATGCTTTTATTTTGCCATGCTGGGGCGGTGAACACGAGCAACTCACCACATTTTCGCTCTCCTCTTCCATGTTTGGCGGCGGGCACATTCTGAGGCACATTCTTTTTCTGTCATGGCATTCACCCTCGAAGACGATCTCGCCCAAGCGGCCCATTTGTCCGACCTGACCCCGGAACAAACCCGGCTGGCCTTGGCAGTGGGCCTTTTCGCGGAGGATCGACTGACCCTGGCGCAAGCGGCTGAACTGGCCGGGCTGGAGCGCCTGGACTTCCAGCGCCACCTTGCCGCGCGGGGCATCCCCCTGCACTACGGTCAGGAAGGCTTTGACATGGACTTGGCCGAACTCGCGCGCCGGGGCGTGTAGTGACTGGTACCATGCTCGTCGTCTCGGATACTTCGCCCATTCTCAACCTCGCCGCCGTGGGCCGCGCCGATCTGCTCGGCTCGCTCTACGGCGTGCTCGTGATTCCGCCTGCCGTCCATGGGGAACTTACCTCCCTCCCACGACGCTACCTGCGCTTTGCCGCCGCCGCGCCGCTGCCGTCCTTCGTCCGGGTCGAGCCGCTGCCTGGCGACGTGGACGCGGGCGCGCTCCTGGTAGAACTGGCCGTGCAACTCCATCCCGGCGAGGCGGAGGCCCTGGCCCTGGCCTCCGCGCTCCCCGCCGATTTGTTGCTGGTCGATGAGTACGCCGCACGGCGGCTGGCCCGCTTGCGCGGAGTGCCGACGCAAGGGTTGCTCGGCGTGCTCGTGGAAGCAAAACGCCGTGGGCTTTTGCGTGCGGTTGCCCCGCTGCTGGACCAACTCCAAGCGGAGGTTGGCTTTTGGGTGGGCGTGGAACTACGCGCCAACGTCTTGCGCTCGGTGGGAGAGCACGCCAAGTAAATCCATGGACGAAGATCACTCCAATCTCAGGATCGCGGCTCCGCTTTATTTGGTCGCCTCACAGGAACCATGCTGGCGGTGCGGGCAACCCCAGAAAGTCGTCGCACTGGCTGCCTCCAACGTGGACGACGGCGAAGGCTTCCTTCCTCCGGCGCAACTCTCCGCGCCGCTGCTGCTTTCCAGCATCGCGGAAATGCCCGCCAGCGTGGCCGAAACCATCTGCGTCCTGCACCCGCGATTTCAGAAGCACTTCTCGCGCACGGCGGGGCAAACGTACTTCGCCAACCTGTGTGAGTGCGGCGCAAACTTCGGGGACCATTACCTGCACTCGGAACCGGGCGGGGCTTTCTTTCCCGAAACGGACGAAGCCGCTGCCCGCATGACGATCCAAACCCTGCCCCTGGAAGGCGAGTTTGAACTGACGGCCACCTACGCCCAAGGCAACGAAGACTGCATTTTTACCCACGCGCACCGGCTTTCGTGATCGTGACGAAGCCAAGCACCGTTCAATTTCCTGGCCGAATTGAACCCCAAGGTGCGGAGCGGAAAAGATTTTGGCACCCGGGCGTAGATCAAAGTTCCGGTCGAGCGGTTGACGGAAATGAAGTGCTTGTTCACGCCAAGTCCGCCGGGATAATTTTCTCATCGCTGAGAATACTCCGGGCGGTTTCCATCAATGCGCCAACCGAATTTCGAGGGTTAGTCCAGCAAGCGGCACCCAATTCAGCGCTGTTTTCTTTGCCGCTGAGCGCGGCGCGGCTGCTCAGCTCGTGGAGGACACCTCAACGGCCTCTCCGGTCACCTCTTCTCGCTGTGAGTACGGGGAGGTTCTGCGCCTGATCCTTCGCTGTCGCTTCAGGGATACCATCGTCGGTATTTGGCGGGGCCTCTCCCGTCTCCGCCGCCGGAAATTGCGTCTCGTCGGAAAACCCTGACGACTCCGCCTCCGGTAGCTGCTCTGGCTCCACTGGCTCCAACGACCGTGCGATCACGACCGCCTGGTAGTAGGCCCGCACGGTGCTCACGCGCAAAGTGGTTTTGGCGCGGGGCCGATCCGGGGGTGCCTGGAGGAGCTGGCCAAACTCGTCGCACAAACGCACGTCACTTTGACGCCTCTCCAAGGCGTCAATCCAATCGTCTTGGCGGACGTAGAAAACGCTCGGCTTTTGCGACACGGCTTTGAGCAGGAGCAGCGGTTTGCTGGTTTGTTCCTCCCGGTCCACGTCGATTTCAGGGTTGCCATCCTCCCTCGCAACGCTGCCCTGCTCGGTCGAGCGGGACGGGTTGCGGTCCTGTTCGCCGTGCGCCACATCTTCTTCAGGGTCATGCGCTCTCGCGCCGGAGTGCGCGGCAGCTTCTTCCTGGAGTCGAAACGCTTGCTCTTCGGCTGAGGCGATGGCGTCCGCCTCCTCGCTGCCAGCCACGGGAGGCAACGGTTCGCCAGGCAGCGTGTGGAGCTGCTCCGACGGCCTGCCCATGAACATCTCGAAGAAGCGTGCCCGCGAGGGGCCAGCGGACCACGTTTCAGCCAGGGGCGGAGCGTCGTCGCTTGCCGGTTCCGGTTCCGGTGCTGCCGCCAGTGGCACGGACCGTTTCTCCGCCTCTTTTTCAAAGGAGGTTGCCGGTGCTATGCCGCTGTCCGCATCGACTCCGCCACGGCTGCCAACGTGTCCGCGAGAGTGTGCGTCGGGTCCGCCTCGGGGTCGAGCCGCCGGGCTTGAATCTCGGCTGCCGCCGCTCGCGCCAGCGCCTTCTCGTCCTTGGTCGCGCCCGCTTCCATCTGCTGCTGAATCCCCTGGGCGGTCACGAGCCACGGCTGGCAGTACGTCTCCCACGCTTGTTCCTGCGGGGTACCCTCCAGATGGATCGTCCGGGTCGAGCCCCCGTCCTTCGGGGCCTCCGGCGGCGGGATCGTGCCGGAGGGTGGGGGTTCTACGTCGAGAAACCTCTCGTGACGCACCGAGGGCAGGGGAAGACGCAGGTCCTCCATCTCGTTGGGTTGCAGCGCGCCGCACAGCAGTAGGCTCCCCGGCTTCCAGGTGACCCACATCCTCGGCTCCCGGTCGCTGAGCGTGGGTTGCGTGATTTGATACTGGCCGGGTCGATGGATGATCCGCTTGATAGCGCGCAGGTCCAGCCAGTCGCCCTCCGCGATTTTGGCCATCCCGTTCTCGGCCAAGGATCGCTGTAACCACACGACCTGCGCCGAGAGCGACTGCGCCTGCGCGGAGAGACTCTTGTTGGCAGCGGCGAGTTCCTCGTATTCGGCGTCCTCCTCGTCGGACGGCCTGCTGGGCGGCGTCGAGGTCGGCACGGTTTTCGGCGCTGGCGTTGGTTGCGGTTCGTAACCTCTGGAGTCGTTGGTTGTGCTCATAATCGCGGCTGTAAATCTCTCCTCGGCGGGCCATCTGATATTCCCTCTTTGGAATGCGTTTCTGCGCTTCTCGGTCGATACCCTGCGCGCGTAACGTCCGCAGGTCCAGGCGCTCTTGGCGACCGGCTGAGGCGAGGGCTGCGTTGACGCCATCTTGCCAATCAGCACGCAGTTCGCTAACCAGTTGGCGACCGCCGAATTTTCGTTCAAATATCTCGGCTTTCCGGGGAGCAAATTCGCCCTGTTCACTGACCGCCCGCGTGGTGATCAGAAAATGAATGTGCGTGTTGCGATCATCGCCGCTGCCAGAGCGATGCGCCGCCCACCGCACGCAGCATTCCGTCAAATGGCGGATGCGGTCGGCGTGCCGTTGAGCCGCTTTAATTTGGTCTTCCAAAGCAAATGTATATGGGATCGCGCAAATCACCTCGCGTGCGACCACGGCATCTTTTCGTCGCTCGGCCCGATCCACCACGCGCCAGTCTCCGAGATCCGGGCCGGAAAACCCCAGGGCGAGCACGTCGTCGGCACGGGACGCATAGGGTCCGCCGCGCTCGATGTATTGGAGCCTGCCAGCGGCGCTGCCACCGCCTTTGCGCGCGCGGCGGACTTTTCCCCGGCGGCGGCTCCCGCGCGAAATGGGTTCCAGACGATAATGCGGCGTGGGTGGCATCCTGCGTCTTTACGCAAGCAGGATGCGTTCCCCCGGAGGGCCAAATGGTGTTGCGAGGGACCCGTTTACGGGCAAGCAACACCTAATTTGGCTCTGCGAGGCCCAGCAAAAAGACCCACGCTGCCACTCAGCCACAAACCCGATCTGCGCACGCTCCCGTAGAGCCGATCTCCCTCACGCGGGCGCGAGGACACACGCACGAGAGAAGCCTTGTCTGACCATCTCATTACAGCAATCAAATCACCAGCAAAAGTGGCCTGAGAACTGCTTGAACAGGACAAAGCGAGCAGCTCTCCACCACATACCACAAACAACATGTCCGATGAACCACGCAAGAGCAAAGCCCAGCGGAAAGTAGAGAGTTTGACAGAACGCCAGCGCAAAATCGAAGCAGAGATATTGGCCGCGCAAAATGAGTTAAAACTGGAGAATGAAAGAGAGAAAGAGCAGCAAGGATCTGCGGCATTTGTGGCCTGTGTACGCCGGTTGGGTCGTGGCCGTCTGGACTCTTTGAGGGCCACAGTTTTTGGCGAATTCGATGCGGATGATGCCCAGATTGTCCTAGTCAAAGACTGGTTCGATAGCCTCTTGAACACTCATTCTACGCAGGCTGCGACTGACATATTAGACCGAGCAAAAGTTTTTGCTGTCGGCGCTCCTCGCAACGACGCGATCACCGCCACTCCAGTCGGACAACTGGCCGCCTCCGATTCTGCCTCCCCTCCGAGGAACTCCCCTTCCGAGAACCCGATTTTGCCGACCGGGGAAGCGTCAGCAAAGCCCGGCGATAATCATCACCAAGCGGACGCGGCTCAGACCAACCAGACCCTTCCCGGACCAGCGGTCAGGCACGATGATCATCAGGCATCCGCCGTCGTACTGAATAAACCCCTGCTTATCAAGGATCGGACCGTTGAGCCGGGAGACCACATTCAAGTGGCTGACAAAGCAACCCCTGGCGGCGTGCCACCGGAAATCTCCCTGGATGCTATGTCTGGCAAGCCAGCCGCCGCCGCGAACGCAGAGGCGCGAACGAGCGCCGCTGCGTCAGAGGATTTATCGGTCATCTCCGAGGTCATCAAAGACCGGCTGTGGCGCGGCGATTACCTCATCGAGGTAGAGGAAAAAGGCGGTTGTCAGGTCATCGGAATGAAAGCATTCCGCACTCCTGAAGATGCGATGGAACATCTCGCTTGGCTGGAAGCAGGCGCTCGCAACGGCGACGAAAGCGCGAAGCAGGTCCTCGCAACCGCAGCAAAAGCAGCTTCGGAACACCAGGTAAAATCCCCGAGAACTATCGACGTGGACCCTGACCATCCAGCCGAGGACAAGCCGCAGGTTTGACCGCCAGGTACGCAGGGAGCACCGGTCACCGTCAGAGTTTGGCTCCAACAGGTTGCACCAACCGCGCGGATGGGTGGAGGTTGTGGACTGCTGCATGAACCGACCAGAAGCACTCATTCTTACCCCGGAAGAAGAAGCCCTTGGCTTCCAACTCCTAATGCTGGAGTCGGATGGGGTCGAGCCGATGGAACTAACGGTAGCGTACATCGTCAACGCGAGCGAGATCGTGGCCAAGACGTTCCAGTTCGAGCGCGACGGCTACAAGCATCGGTGCTGGGGGATTATGCATTACAAGCAGTGGCCAGGCACGGCTCAACCTCCGGTGCAAACGAGGCCGAGGTGGCATCCGCTGGGCCTTACCATCTACGACGATCCGGGAGAAGCGATCCAAGGCAGCGAGTTCGACCCGGATGCTGCGACGCTTGCCCCCATCCAGAGGCTTCCGTTCCACTCCGAGCCATATAACCCGGCAAAACACGGACTCTGAGTCTCGATGCCACTCTGTGTTGCCCTCGCGGTGATCAGCCACCGAATCCTTCGAGCCAAACTTCTCCCAATCCAACGTCTCGGCAGCCACGCCGCGTCGTGCGAGGTAACCGACAATAGCCAAACGGATCTCGCGCGCGATGGCGTCCTCTGTGGCTTGGGACTCCACCACCTCTAAAAATCGGCGGTCGAACACAGCTACAAAGAATGCCGTCCGCGCCTACACCGGTTGTTCGATCTTGGCCTGCCATGAACCGCATTAGCCCGGTGCTCGCCTTGGGCCGTTTCGGCGGGGCTGCCCAAGATCGAAGGGTAGAGACGCAGCGTGACAGACGCCGAGGTTTTCTTCTTGGCGGAAGCATTGTGGGTCCGTTTGCCTTGCTGTTCCCTACTCCCGAGCAAATTGTCTCGGTTTTGCAGCCGTTTCGCAACGGTAAATAATTGACTAGGCGAGCGGAAATTAGACTCCGCCCCAAGCCCCTTTCGATGGGTGACAGTGACATCTTCTAGTGGTCACCACTCAGTCGCTTGAGACGTTCGGCTTCCACTCGCAATTCCTCGGCATACCGCTGCATCTTGTCCGCTGCCCGGCGTACCTCCGAGGCGGGAACGACCGACGGTGCAGTGGACGACGGCGTCTCCGAAGTGCTGCCACCACCCTCTGCGCTGTCGGTCACAAAGTGCTCCATCGGAACGCCGAAGTAACGGGAAAGGGCAAGCAACTCATGAGCGCCGGGCAGCTTCGAGACAGCCCGCAGATAGTTGTTCACCGTCTGCTGACTCAAGCCCGTGGCCAAGGCGACCTGACGCTGGGACACCCCCCGCTCCGACAAGAGAATTTGTAGTTTCTCCCGAAATAACGACGAAATTGGATCTTTTCCTCGCACTATACAAAATTTGTAGTTACCAGTGACCTGGATGAGCCTACAACGAACCTTGAACCGTGTCGCGTCAATTCCGTCGCGCTGCCTCATTCGCAAGGGGCTTGTCTGCTCACTGAAAACCAAAACTCCTCTACTGGAATCCGTCACCTATATGAAATCCGTACAAACGAAATCCGCTCAAACCATCACCTGCCCCGGCTGCCGCCACACTTTTCCGCTCGATCTCGCCCTGCGGGAACATCTGCGGGGTGAACTCACCACGGAGGTGAACCGCACCTTCGATCAACGGCTTGAGCAGGAACGCGAAAAACTCACCCACGAAATCGCCCAGAAGATTGAGTCGCAGACGCGGCGCGGGCACATGGAAAAAATCGGCATCTTGGAAAGCATGATCGCGGACCGGCAGGGTGCTTTGGATGCCGTGCACAAACAGTTGGAAAACGTCCGGCAAAAGACGGACTCGGAGTTGCGGGCGGAGTTTGCCGCCGAGCGCAAAGGGTTGGAAACTGAACTCGGTCGCCAGCGCGCCGCCCTCGCTGAGTTGCGTCGCAACGAACTGGAACTGCGCCGGGAAAAGACGCGGCTCGAAGGCATGCGTCAGGAACTGGAGGTGCAGAGCGCCCGTACCCTCGATGCGGAACGCGTGCGTTTGCGGGACGAACTCTCCCGCTCCCTGGCG
>CAXUHC010000008.1:36253-43242 GCA_964250705.1 uncultured Chthoniobacterales bacterium
CGTAAAGGCAGACGTCCATGATCTCCTCCCACTGGCGACGGAGCGTGTCCGTGTGCGTGAAGAACTGGCCTCGGCCCACGCTCAGGCACAAGGGCTGCGTGAGGCGGAGCACGCCCAGCAAACCGACGGGTTGCGGCGTCAGGTCGAAGAACTGCGCCGCAAACTGGAGGCAGGCAGCGAGCAGCGGCGCGGCGAAGTGTGCGAGGTACGTCTGGAAGAGGTGCTGCGCGCAGCGTTCCCGGCGGACACCATTGAACCGGTCGCCCGTGGTGCGAGCGGGGCCGACGTGCGCCAGCGTGTCTGCGTGCCGGGCAGCGCGGTTTGCGGTACGATCCTCTACGAGAACAAACACACGGCGGCGTGGAATCCGCGTTGGCTGGCTAAGGTCAAGGATGACCAGCGGACCGAAAACGCCGAGGTGGCCGTCATCGTCACCACCACCTTGCCCAAAGAGGTTGCCACCTTCGCCTTGCTCGATGGCGTGTGGGTCACGAACTTCGGCTGTCTGCCCGGTCTCGCCCTCGCCTTGCGGCTTGGGCTGCTCCAGTTGGCGGCCCACCGTCAGACGGTCATCGGACGGGGGGAAAAGATGGAACTGGTCTATGCTTACCTGACGGGGCCCCAGTTCCAGCGGCACGTCGAGTCTTTGGCCGCCACGTTCGCCGACATGGGTGACGATCTGGCCAAGGAAAAACGCGCCATCACCATGTCGTGGCACCGGCGTGAAAAGCAGCTTGAGCGCGTGGCCGCCTCGGTCACGAGTTTGCACGGCGACCTGCAAGGCATCGCTGGAGCGAACGCGCTGCCTCGGATCGAACCGTTGGAACTCGCCGGGTTGCCTGGCGACGAACACCCCCCAGGCGCAGGCCCTCGGTTGAGTACGCTCGGGTAACGCCCACGTCCCTGCCTGGTGAACCACGTTCCGTTTAGAGGCGTTTCGTTCATGCAGGTAGGCTGGAGATATTTCCCACTGCCCTAGGCTTCGCTGCCGCCGAAGCGGTCCGACCTCTATTTTGCGGGGTCGGACCTGAGGACCAATGCAGGGCATCCTGCTTTGAGGCTTGAGGATACTAACTGCGGCGGTGCGGACGCAGTGCCCGCACCAACTCGTCCTCCCCAGGAAAAAGTGTCAGCAACGGAACTCTCAGCGCCCAGGCCAAGAGCACCACTTCGGCATCCGACACCACGCGAAACCCACTTTCGATTTTCGCCAGGCTCTCGCGTGATAAATCGAAGCCGACAACTTGGCAGCGGGCGCAAAGATCGCGCTGCATAAGTCGTTGTGCTCGGCGCAGGGCGCGCACCTGTGCGCCGATCACGTTGCGCGGAGCGCGGGGACCAAGGGGCTGGCTGGCACGGGCACGAGGCATCGTGCCGGAAAGCCTGCAAGAAAATCAATTCCATTTGTTCTCTATAAAGAACTTGTCCCGGCCAGCGTTTCCCGGTACGGATGTGGATCGTCAACCATTTTTGCTTCACCCATGCACACTCGTCCTCTGCTCGCCCTCGGCCTCTTGTTGCTCGTCTCCACACCTGCTGTCAGCCATGCTAACGTGCTCGTTAGCACCTTCGGACCAAACAACGCCATCGGCACGGGCAGCGCCCTGGTCACAGGCAGCGGTTCGTTGTTCACCGCCTTCTCAGAAGCCGATGAATTTACCGCCTCGTTCGCAGGACGGCTGACCCAGATCGATGTCGCGGTGAACCTGGGCTTCAACACTCCGGTCTCCGCAGGCTTCATCGACTTGGAGTTGGCCCCCAACAACCCGGCAACCAACCTGCCCCTGGTTGCGAGCGCCCTCACGCTGGGCACCATCCAGACCACCTCGACGACGCCAGCGATCCTCTCGTTGGTGCCAACCACGAATTACACGTTCGCCGCTGGCAACGCCTACTGGCTGATCCTCGCACCTCACGACAGCACGACAAACACTGCCTGGGACGCTGCCACCAACCCCACCGCTGCGGCCACGGCATCCATGTCCGCGACCACGGGCGGGCAGTTTACGGCGAGCAGTTTACCCGCCGCCGCCTTCCGGGTCTCGGCCACCGTGCCCGAGCCGTCCACCTGGGCGTTGCTCGGCTTGGGGTGCGGATTGATCTGGTGGGTAGTTCCCCGCCGCCGGGCTGCCTTGTGAGTGGGAAGTTCCACCACCCAAGAACATTTCACCCCAATATTCCGCACGAACACATTCTCTTCCGTGCTAGTGCAGCCGTTTGCTTGCTCGTGCTAGGGTTGACCGGCTGCGCCCCGCGCGGAAAAAACGCGCCTCCACCGGAACAGGTTCGTGATGCCGTCAGTGCCGCCTTGCCGCCCTACCTCACTCTGACGGACAACGAGGCCGAACCGATCTCCACCGGCCCGGACACCCTTCCTCGAAGAGGGGGGCAAGCATTGGACTGCTGGGTTTAGTAATGGAATCGGCACTGTGCAATCATGATCGCGTCCGCCGTCGCCCGGTAAACCAGCCGATGCTGCTGGTCGATGCAGCGCGACCAGAACCCTTTGTACTCATGTTTGAGCGGCTCTGGTTTGCCGATTCCGGTGAACGGGTTGCGCACAACGTCTTTTAAAAGCTCGTTGATGCGCTCAACCATTTTAGGGGAGTTTTCCTGCCAGTAGAGATAATCCGCCCACGCACGGGACGAAAACGACAAAATCACGACTTGAGAAAGTCGGCGGCGTCCCGGTTGACGACCCCTGCGCCGCTGCTTTCCAGTTCGCGGATGGACTCGAGGAGACGTTGTGCGTTCGCTGGACTGGACCGCAGATAGTTGGTTTCTTCCATGGCCGCCCAATCATCCAGGCTCACGAGCACACAAGCCTGGGAGCCGTGGCGCGTGATGATGACAGGCGCATGGTCAGAGATGACCCGATCCATGGTGGCGGCGAGTTGAGCGCGTGCGTCGGTGTAGCTGATCGTGTCCATCTGCGTACAAAGTAACGTACAGATGTGAACGCGTCAACATCTCCACCGGCCAGGATGGAAGCGAGATCTGGTCCTTGGCACAGCGGTTTGCTAGGTACATCCCGAGCCAGTTTCCAAAGGAAATGGCTGCAAAGCAGCCTTTCCATCTTTACCGTCGGCCAGTGCAGGGGGCGGGCAGTCAAAAGGAAAAACGGAATAAAGCCCGACGCGCAGCGGCGGCGAGCGTAGCGAGTTTATGCCGGATTTTCCGTTGACGGCACGACCACCAACGGCATTTGGGGACAGACGTGGAGCGTAATCACTTGGGTAACTCACCCCAACAGCCTGCCAGCATCCCGCCAAGCCGACAACCCTTTAACTCAACAGGTTCTCAATCTTCAAATCCCTGCATCGCCAAGAAGTCTCGGCCATTCGCATGGATGCGGTAGCTGCCGATCTCGGGGCTGATCACCTTTGGCACTGACACCAACAGGTTTTTATCAAGCAGGTACTGAAGTTCGCGCTCCACGTCTGCGACTGAAACGTCTAGACCGTGGAGTCGGACAGCCAAGTGGAAAGTGTGGACCGGCAGCCCTTGAGAGGACGCCTGCGCCGCTTCACGCAACAACATCCCTCGCAAGAATGCGAGCCGGTGTTGCCGCTGGCTGCCGCTGGTCACAACCGGAAAAACAGTGCTGGTTTCTCCCGGTTCACGGATGCCAGTGGGCGCGTCGTCTTGGGGTTTCATGCAAACCAACTAGCACGACTCACCCGAGTTGAAAATTCGTGACAGCCAAATCATGGCCGCGCGGCGGCATCTCCTTTTAGGAGCCTATTTCATCAATTTTCACGTTTGGGGCCCCCATTATTTGAATCACTACCAATACTATTCGATGGGTGCGAGGCCAGTTGCCGTCAATCGGCAGCGGCCTTCCACGCTGATCTCGGCTGCCGGTTCGTTGACGTACCGCTTGCGGCGACGCCCACGAAAAGCAACGCCTACCAGGCGGTTCACTTCCAGTGGCCCGAGGCGTAACTCCAATACATGCTCGCAGATCTGGTTGATTTTGAGATGATAAATGGCCCAAAGTCGCGCCAGCGGCATGAACAGGTCGGGACGGCTCTGGAACCTTTGCCAGAACGCTGGGAAGATACCAGCCTTGGCCTTCAAGGCACTCGTGATGATCCAAGAACCCATGCCAGCAGATGAACCCCGCGTATCGGAGTCGGGAGGCCGCTCGTCGAGCAGAAGAAAGCGAGCACGTATTGTCGCAACCTCTTCGGCGGAGAGGTTGTTGATCCCCATGTTGGCCAGGGTATTGCCCTGGAGGTCCTGGTCCACCTTCAAGGTGACCGTCCAAACAATTTTCCCGGCAACAGACCGTGATTCGGCATCCTGCACGCGCGCCAGGCCCGCATCGTCGCCGTGTGCATAGGCGCGTGGCTCGTTGGGCGACCAGGCCGGGCCGGTGCGCCGCAACGCGCTGAGCGCCGCCCGTTGTTCCGGGCTGGTGGGTACGATTTCTAGCACGACGGTCCCGTCACCTTTATCCGTCACACTCTCACTCTCGAAGAACTCGTCGCCCAATAGTACCCATGCGCCCGAGTTGTCCACGGTGGCAAGGATGGGGGGCGTAGACCCCGCTTTGCTCGGTGCAACCCCAGACGCGGATTCAGAGCCGGGTGGTGGCACCGGATCACGGGCAGGCATCACCTCCACCGGGACCGGTGGCGGGATTTGCGGGAGGCGACTCATCAGGTGGTCTTGCAGGTGCTTACGGAAGAGTTTTTCAAACTCTTCCACGCCTTGATACTCCCAATAGACGCCCTGGTTGCGTAGCCCTTCCTTGAAGGTGAGGACTTTACCCTTTTGCTCAATGTCAGCCCCGGAGCGTGGGTTGAATGGTTTTTGGCCGAAGTACAACAAAATCTCCGGTCGCCCGTGCGCTCTGAGCGATTCAACTGCCCGCTCGAACTCTTCCTTGGTGCCAGATTCGGCGCGCGGGGTTCGCTCGCCAAAGCGATTCCACATGATTCCCACAAAGAAATCGTATTTCTCCATCTGGGCGATCTGCTCGTTGAGCAAACTTTGGGGGTCGCCGCCAAATTCTGGTCTGGCATCCGTATCCCAGCCTACGATCCGCAGCACGAAGCCATGGTGCTCGCCCAATCCACGATTGATCTCCTCCGCCACGATTCTGACCCGCGCGCGTTCGTCGCTCACGTCACCGGGCGAGGCAAGGAAAATAGTGATCTCTCGAAGGGTTCGTCCGCTCACAACAGAATCTGGGCGGAGATGACACCGCCGTCAAGGCGAGCCAGGAGGTCATCGCACACTGAATTGCCCTCTTTTAGATTATACTTTTGTTTTGTTCTCTCGACGCAGGGTGCTGCTAAACTGGGTATCTTAAAGAATGACAAGCGTCAGCACACTAGTGGAAAGATTATGGGGTAATTCTTTCGAGTTGCACTGCTTGCATATAGAGGTGCGCGGACGCTCGGACTCGGGAAAACCATATTTCCGAGGTCCGGGCTTTTTGTCGGGTGCCACCACCGGGGCTTTACAGTTTCATCTTTATCATCTGGCCAGGGTTAAACCTCTAATATGGACGCAATTGCAAGAGAGCCTGCGCCAGGGCACCGAAGTTTTACGGGTGTTTGCTACCGACATGGATGGCGTCCACTGGGTGGGGAGCTGGTGTCCCGGTATCAACCTCCAGCTTGATCATCAAGGGCGGTGCTTGATCAGCGGTGAGCTTGACCAACTTGCCGCCCGGCTGCCTCTGACCGCCTTCGAGCCGGAGCGTAACCTGACGGCTCTGTATTACCTGGATGTCCCACGGCTACCGATGCTCAGTGGCGCGGAAGTGCAAACCCTCCGCGACGGCCAAGTTGAAGAAACCCGTTACCTGTATGACCGCAGCAAACTCGATTTCGGCGGTGCCGAGGTGATGATCTCGACCGACGAAGCAAATCATAAGCTCATGGTCTCCTGCGCGCATCGGCCAGGTTGGCTCCCGCCGATATGTGAAGTTGGCTTGGCAGATGCCATCAGCTTCGTCACCGCGACCGTCCTGTCCCCGAGATTGACGGTGCGTTACCAGCAAGATCACGCCCAATTCTTCGTCCGACGAACGCCAGCGCAGCCCCGCAGGTTTGCACTGCCTGCGATTGCGAAAGGGCCACCCGTTGGGCCTCCGATGGCGGTGTGGGACGTTTTCCTGGCGTTTCTGAAAGATTGCGAGCACCGCCAACAGTTTGATTCCACGCCGCTGGCACGGGCGTTTCACGAGGTGGCGCTGGCGAGCACCGGCACCGTGCATGGCTTCGTGCTCACGCTCGTGGCCACCATTGAGGAACTGACCTACCAAATCGTCGGGAAGGTGAAAAATCCAGAAAAGAGTAAGCTCAAAGCTGTCCTGTCCGAGTTCAAAAAGTACGTGCAAAACTGGGGCGGAGATGTCGGTTTCAAAGACCGGGTTTTAGGTATTCTGCAATCTTCCTTGCTTGCCATCCCGGCCAAACAGCACTTGGAAGGTTTGGCGGTGAGCGGTGTGGTCACGCCCGCCCAGATCAAGATTTGGGCGCAACTGCGTCCGAAGCTGGCACACGGTAAAATCATTGACTATGCAGACGAACAACTTGCCGCCAAGCGTGATGCGCTGATCACGATGTTTTATGGCTTGGCACGGCGACTTCTGGATCTGCCCGTACCACCGCCCAAATAGAGTTGCGTCGGCGAGGACACCTTGGCGATGCTGGCCTCGTGGTCGAGCGCGTTAGTGGCTTCCGTCGCCCGAAGCGCATGGGGACTCGGTGGATCGGTGCAAATACCAGCTTTATCCGGGCTACCTCCCTCGTGGCACAAAATTTCCAATAAGGGAACTTATTGCAAGGCGCACAATTGCGACAGAGCGGGTGGGATGTGATTTTTGTAAATTCTCCGGCGGGGGTGATACGGAAGCGTCAGCCGCCATGATGACGACGCGGATAATGTATGAACCAACGATTTGATTTCCTCATGGTTAGGTTCTGTTCACAACTGAGTTGAAGGTTTTCAGCCGTGGATGGAAGTTGGCC
>CAXUHC010000009.1:0-22928 GCA_964250705.1 uncultured Chthoniobacterales bacterium
GAAGGATGAAGGATGAAGGATGAAGGATGAAGGATGAAGGATGAAGGATGAAGGAAAAAGACGCGGTGTTGCTAACCACACTTTTTTCCAGGTTTTTCCGGCCTTCGGCCTTCATCCTTTCTTTGACACTCCCGGCTCCGGGGCTATGTTTGCCGGACCATTATGTCCACCCCTCAAGACCCCGCCGCCAACGGCGAAAACGTCGTCCAACAACTCATTTCGACCAAGAAGACGGAGACGAGCTACGTCAATTTCTGCCGCGGCGCGCTGACGCCCGAGGAAATCGTGCTCGATTTCGGCTTCAACGCCAACGCGTTCGGCGTAAAGGTGCTGGAAGAAGACATCGACATCACCAACCGGCTGATCCTCAGCCCGGCCACCGCCAAGCGGCTGCTCTTCCAACTCAACGAAATGGTCCGCCGCCACGAGCAGAATTTCGGCGAGGTCGAGATGGATTTCCGCCGCCGGATCAAGCAGCAGCCGGACGCCGCGCAGACGCCCGTGCAGTAAGAAGAAAGGATGAAGGATGAAGGTTGAAAGATGAAGGCGGAGGGATCGAATCCGCGCGTTTTCTTCCTTCTGCCCCTCAACATTCATCCTTCAACATTCATCCTTCTCTTTCCCCGTGTCTCCGCTGGAACAAGAGCAACTCCTGGAGCAGACGCGCGCGCAAATTCGCCAGCAGGTGGCCGAGATCACCGAGTTGGCGCGCACCAGCCGCGACGGCGTCGCGTTTTTTCGTGAGTTTTTGACGCGAACCGTCACGGCGCTCAACGGCCAGGGCGGCGCCATCTGGCTGCCGGGCGAGACCGGCGAATGCCAGTTGGTCGCGGAGGTCAACCTCGCTTCCAGCGCGTACCACGAGAACGAACGCCAGCGCCGCGACATCCACCGCGTCTTGGGCGAAACGCTGAAAAGCCGCCGCCCGTTCATCATCGGCGCGGGGTCGCCCGATTCGGCCCCACCCCCGCCGGGCCAGCCCGCCGGCGAGGAGATTTCCAACTCCACGCCGTTCCCGATGTTCTTCGTGCCGGTGCCTTCCGGCGGCGACAACCAGACCGGCGTGATCCTGCACGTCTGGCTGCGCGCGGCGGGCGATCCGAAGACTTATCCCACGCTAGTCACGTTCCTCAACTCGGTGTGCGTGCACGCGACGACCTTTCTCAAGGCGCGCCACGGCGAACTCGCCATTGCCCGCAACCAAGAGTACGGGCACATGCTCCGCTGCGTGAGCGACCTGAACGGCGAACTCGATCCCGTGAAGGTCGGCCGCAGCGCGGTGCACCATTTCACCGACCTGTTCAACGCGAGCCGGTGCAGCCTGTTTCACCAGGTCGGCGGACGCTGGCGGCTCGAACAGGTTTCCAACCAGGAAACCATCGACCAACGCAGCGAACTCGTCACCCAACTCTGCGCGCTCGCCGCGCGGCTGCCGGTGGGGGATGCCCCCGGCGCGCTCTCGCTCGACGCCCCCGAGCAGGCGGCGGAGTGGACCGACGTGCTCGCACCGCTCGGCACCCGGCAGGTGGCCCACGCATTTTTCAAAGGGCACCCGCACGAGGGGCAGACCCAGCTCATCGTGCTGGAGCGGCACGCCGCCAACGCGCCGTTCGCGCCGCTCGTCCTGCGGCAGTTGGACTGGGCGCGCGGGCAGGTCAGCCGGGCCATGCTGGCGGCGACGACCCACCGCGAGGTGCCTTTCCGGCGCGTGCTCAAGCCCGTCACCCACGCCCGGGGAATGTGGAAACGGCGGCAGCGCGTGCGGCTGTTCACGTGGCTGGGCGTGCCTGCGGCGTTGCTGCTGTTGTGGCTGTTGGTCCCGTGGACGCTGCGCGTGGACGGCGACTGCATGGTCGAGCCGCAACGCATGGCGACCGTTTCCGCCGAGACGAACGGCAAGATCGAAAAGGTGTTCGTCAGCGAAGGGCAGCACGTCGAAAAAGGAACGGTGCTCGCCAAACTCGAAGACGACGACCTGCGCACGCAGATCGACGTGACGCTCCAGGAACTCGGCAAATGGCAGGCCGAGGCCAACCGCTACCAAGCCAACGGCGACGACGCCCAGCGCAAGGTCGCCCAGATCGAACTCGCGGGCACCCAGGCCAAGCTCCGGCGCCTGGAGCTATTGCGGCGGCGTACGGAACTCGCCGCGCCGATGAGCGGCGTCGTGCTCACCAAGAACCTCGCCAACCGGGTCGGCGAGGCGCTGGAAGTCGGCAAGCCGTTTTGCGAAATGGCCGCGACCGATCTTTACGAGGTGAACATCGATTTGCGCCAGCAAGACCTCGGCGTGTTGCTCGACGCGTTCCGCCACCGGAAGGATCTGCCGGTGGACTTCATCCTGCATGCGCACACGGGAACGCGGTTGCGCTCCGTCATCCACGGACCGGAGGCGATCAGCCAGGTGCCGCACGTCAAGCCGGGCGGGAGCTTCTTCACGGTGCGAGCAGATTTTCCGGTGGACGCCGCGCTCGCCAACAGTCTCAAACCCGGCTACACGGGCAAGGCGAAGATCGATCTCGGGCACCATCCGCTGGCGTCCGTGATGATGCGCAAATTCCTGGATTACTGGAGGGTCGAATGGAGTTTCTGACGTCACGCGGAGCCATCGTTTGCCTGCTGGGCTGGCTGGTCTGGACGGGGGCTGTCCGCGCGGCCAACCCGGCCAAGGAGGGTGGCGCGCAGGACACCGCCACCATCGAACTCAAGGGTCTGCTCGTTCCTCTGCATCACGCGAACATCAGCAGCCGCAGCACGGGCGTGATCCGCACCATGAAGGAAGAAGGCGACGAAGTGCGCAAGGACGACGTCGTGGTGAGTCTCGACGACGACAACGAGAAGCTCGCGGTCGAGAGCGGCAAAGCGGTGCTGGAAGTGCGCCAATCCGAATACGATACCAGCAAGGGTCTCTCGGCCAAAGGCAGCGACAGCAAGCAGAATACCCTGACCGCGCTGGCGAATCTCAAGACGGCGGACGCGGCCTATAAGCAGGCGCAGGTTGCGCTGGAAAAGAAAGCGGTCCACGCGCCGTTTGCCGGGGTGGTGACCAAACACATGCGCGAGGTCGGCGAGGCCACCGACAATTATCTGCCGCTGCTGACGATGGTCGATCTTTCCAAGCTTTACCTGGAAACGTACCTACCTGCCAACCGGTTGCGCGAGGTGCAGCCGGGCCAGGCCGTCGAGGTGAGCGTGCCGGACCTGCCGGGGAAAAAATTCGCCGGTGCCATCGACTTCATCGCGCCGGTCATCGACCCGGCGAGCGGTGAGTTTCGCGTGAAGATCGTCCTGGACAACTCCAGCCGTTCGTTGCGTTCGGGCATGAGCGCCGTGGGTCTGCTCCCGCTCACCGGACATTCCTCCGAACTACGCACGGGCGCGGTCACCCCGCCGCCGGGAAGCACTCCCGCGCGGCCAAATTGAGCCGGGCCGCCGCCGTGGAAACCGCGCCTTCCTCTCCCGCGCCGAAAGCGCATTCCCGGTACGCCGAGATCGTGCCCGCGCCGTTGCGCCGCGATCTCGTCACCAGCGAGCAGGTCTATCTCGGGCGGACGTTTATCGTCGTCAAGAATCCCATCAGCCTGACGTACTTCCGGCTTTCCCGCGCGCACTACCAGGCCGCGCGGCGCTTCGACGGCGCCGTCGCGCTTCAAGCCGTGGCGGACGATCTCTGCCGCACGGACCCCTACTGGCGCGCGATGTCGCCCGAGCAGGCGACCGAGGAATTGGCGCAACTCGCCCATCAGCTCAGCAACTCCGGCGTGATGCAGTCCAGCGGGCGCGCCTCGCTGCAACGCATCAGCGCGATGGCCGAGCGCCGCAAAGTCATCCGGTTCGACGCGGTCATCGGCATCATTCTCTACGTCAAGAAATCCCTGGTCGATCCCGACAAGCTGCTCGGACGGATGGACCCGTATTTCCGCTGGATGTTCACCCGCGGCTACGTGCTGCTATTCGGCGCGGCCATGCTGGGGACCCTCGCCATGCTGGCCGGGCACGCGGAGGAACTGGCCGCGCACGGCGCGAATTTCTTCACCTTGCAGAACCTGGCCCTGACGTGGGTCGTGTTCGTCTTCGTCAAGACGGCGCACGAGTTCGGGCACGGGCTGACGTGCAAGCATTTCGGCGGCGAGGTGCACGAGATGGGGGCGATGTTCATCATGTTCACGCCCTATCTGTATTGCAACGTGAGCGATTCCTGGCTGCTGCCGGACAAGACCAAGCGCATCCTCGTGACGGCGGCGGGCATCTTCGTGGAAATGACCATCGCCATCGTCGCGGCCTGGGTCTGGCTGGCGACCGCGCCGGGACTGCTGCACCAGATTTGTTTCAACATTATCTTCATGTGCAGCATCTCGACGATCCTCTTCAACGCGAACCCGTTGATGAAGTTCGACGGCTATTACATGATGTCCGACCTGCTGGAAGTGCCCAACCTCAAGCAGAAAAGCTCCGCGGCGGCGAGCGGCTGGGCACAGCGCTATCTGTTGGGTTTGCGCGGGGGGGCGACGGCGCAGTTTTTTACGAACGAGTTGAGTCCGGTGTTCGGGTTGTACGCGGTGGCGAGCTACTTCTACGGGTGGCTGATCCTCTACCGCATCTCGACGCACATGTTCGACATGTTGGCCCCCTACGGGCTGGATTTCCTGAGCCACAGCTACGTCTACCTTTACCTCGCCACGGCGCTGGCCCTGCCCTGTTTCCGCCTGATGAAAACGACCTATCAAAATCCTGTCACGCGGTTGGCCGCCGGTCGCCGTTTCGCGCAGATCGGCGTCGGTTTGGCGGCGGCGTTTGCCCTGAGCTGGGTCATACCCTGGCAGGCCTCCGTGAAACGCGGCGCGGTGCTCGAACCGGCGAACGTCGAACCCGTGACGGCGCGCACACCCGGGTTCTTGCGCGAGGTGTACGTGCACGACGGGGAGAAGGTGCACGCGGGGCAGGCGCTGGCGCGGCTGGAAAACTTCGATCTGCAATCCGAGGCGGACGAACTCGCCAAGGACGCCGCGGCCTACGAGGTGCAGCGGCGGGCGGCGTTGAGCGACCCGCAGGAAGGGACGCGCGAGATGGCGGCCGGATATGCGAAACTCGTCGCGGAGGCCAACACGCAGCTGGCGCTGCGGAAGTGGCAATTGGAAGAATGCACGTTGCGCGCCCCGCACGAGGGGATCGTGCGGCAGCAAAAACTGGCGAACATGGTGGGTCAGTTTTTCACCCGGGGGAAAGGATTTTGCGAGATCGGCAGCCGGGACGAATACCGCGCCATCATCTCGCTCGATGAAGCGCAAGCCCGGCGCGTGGTCGCGGGTCAGCCGGCAAGATTGCGGCTGCGCGCAATGTCGGGCGAAACGTTCGAGGGCACGATCTCGACCGCGCCGGTGTCGAGCCTGACCAGGTTGACCAACAACGGTTCCGCCAGCATGACGGGCGGCGACGTGCCCGCGCAACTCAACCGCGAAGGGCAGCTTGAGCCAAGTGTCGCCTATTACGAAGCGGAGATGCTCGTGCGCGATCCTGGCGGGGACCACCTGCGAGCGGGTCTGACCGGGATGGCGAAAATCGAGACCGGACGCACGACGCTTGGCCGGTCGGTGATGAACTGGGCGCTGGATTTGATCAACCCGGCCATCCGGTTGTAGGGCGTTGGCTGGCGGCTTGTAGCATCGGTGCGCGTCGCCATTGTTTCTCTGTCATCCTGAGCGTAGGGCTTTGGCCCGCAGCCGAAGGACTTTCCGGCGTTCGACAGACACCTCCGCCTGCCTACCGGCGGTCGGAAGGTCCTTCGGTAATGATCCAGGTAACGCACAGCCCAACATTTCGAACTTTCCGGCTGTAGCCACGGCGCTCCGTCGCCGTGCGGGCGAGCGCAGACACGGCGACGGAGCGCCGTGGCTACAGCCGGAGGCAGTCCATGTGCGCCCACCGGATAATTACCGGTCTTTCGGCTGCGGGCCAAAGCCCTATGCTCAGGATGACGGACATTTTCTTCAAGCCAAAGTCTGCTCCTGCAACCGACCGGCAGACCCTTTGGCGTGCCGTCTCTCGTATCAGCAAAAAAGGAATGTCCGTGCCGCCACGGAACATTCCTTTTTGAAACGAGCCCTCGGATGGGGCAAGCCTGCTTACCGGCCGATGTTCACCGAGATACCGCCGGGCACGATCCCGATATACTCGTAGCTACGACGGCCATTCCGGTAGTACGGGCGGCGGCTGCGGTAGTAACGTCCATCGTGATAATACCCGCGGTCATAGCGATAACCCTCGCGGTGACGGAGTTCGCGGCGGTCGCGACGAGCCTGGCCGTAATCACCACGACGTTCGTCCTGGCGGATTTCACGGTGCAGACGCCCGTAATGATCATCCGCGTGCGCCGTCGGCATGGCGACGGCGAGGAGTGACAGGAATGGCAGGGCGAGCAGCAGCTTCGTGCCTGCCGCCCATTTCGATTGGAGTTTGGTGCTTTTCATGGGAGTAGATTTCTCTGGTTACCGTCCAACGTAGATACTCACACCCGACCGCGGGCTGTCGTAGCCCGGCGCATAACCATAGTAGCGGTGGCCATGCCGATAGTAGTCATGCCGATGGTGGTAGGAACGGTGATGGTGGTGACGATAGTAGCCGTGACGGCGATAAAAGCCGTGGTGGTCATCCGCTTGCGCAGCGGGCGCCATCGCGGCTAGAACCGCGAGGAAAGGAAGGGCCAGCAAGAACTTTTTTGCGACCCCGAACTTGGTGCTTGGTGAGAGGGTGGTCATATAGGGTGAGACGGGAACGTGCGGGTTTTCTTCAAGCATAGATCGTTCCCGAACCCCAAACCGGCCTTTTATCACGTTTGCAGTGCTCTCGTCGCTACTTCGGCGGTTTTTGCCATGTCGTCGGAGGTGTGTGCCGTCGAGATAAATCCGGCCTCGAACTGCGACGGCGCGAAGTAGATGCCCCCGTCCAAGCAAGCGCGGAAAAACGCCGCGAACGCTTTCCGGTCACAGGTCTGGGCAGACGCCAGGTCGCAGACTTCCGCGTCCGTGAAAAACAGACAGAACATCGAGCCGATCCGGTTGAAGGTGTAGCGTTTTCCCGTACGTTTCAAGGCCGAGCGCACGCCGTCTTCAAACATGGCCCCCAGTTCCTCCAGACGGCTCCAGGCGTTGGTGCGTTCGAGTTCACGGAGTTGCGCCAGGCCAGCGGCCATCGCCAGCGGATTGCCCGAGAGCGTCCCCGCCTGATAGACCGGGCCGTCGGGGGAAAGTTGGTCCATGATTTCCGCGCGTCCGCCGAAAGCCCCTACCGGCAGGCCGCCGCCGATCACCTTGCCCAGCGCGGTCAGGTCCGGCAGCACGCCGCAAAGCTCTTGCACGCCGCCTTTGGCCACGCGGAAGCCGGTCATCACCTCGTCAAAAATCAGCAGCGCGCCGTGCTGGGTGCAAAGCTCGCGCAGCGCCTCCAGAAACCCCGGGCGCGCCAGGTAGAGCTCCACGATGATGGCCGCGATCCGGTCGCCTTCCCGCGCGAAGGCCGCGCGCACCGCCGCCTCGTCGTTGAACGGCAGGGTGAGCGTCAGCTCGGCCAGCGCGCCGGGCACGCCCGCGCTGTCGGGTCGGCCATGCGTCAGCGCACCGCTGCCCGCCTTGACCAGGAGCGAATCGACGTGTCCGTGGTAACAACCCTCGAACTTGATGATCCGGTCGCGTCCCGTAAAGCCGCGCGCCAGACGCACGCAACTCATGGTCGCCTCCGTGCCGCTGTTGACCATGCGGACTTTTTCCAGCGACGGCACCCACTCGCACAGGAGCCGCGCCATCACGACCTCGTCCGGGTTCGGGATGCCGAAGCTCAGCCCCCGTCCCGCCGCCGCGCGCACCGCCTCGACCACGACCGCCGGAGCGTGCCCGAGGATCGCCGGACCCCAGGTGCCCACAAAATCAATGTACTCGCGTCCGTCGAGATCGTAGATCTTTGCGCCCTCGGCGCGGTTCACGAAGAACGGCTCGCCGCCCACGCCGCGAAACGCGCGCACCGGCGAATTGACGCCGCCGGGAATGTAACGCTTTGCCTCCGCAAACATTTCGCTCGAACGCGCGCCGGTGAGAGATTCTCTGTTCATGTCGGTGAAAATGTAGTACCATATCGGGCGGTGAAAAGCTCCCTCCCCAGGAATCTCTTTCTTTGCGGTGCATTGGCGGTTTGTTTCTCGCTGTTCGCGCCGACCGCTGGCGTCGCGTTGGAAGGATTGCCGCGCGAAAAGGGCGCGATTTACCTCGAGGATTTTTTCGAGCAACCCTACCGCCTGCGCGTGCTCGCCGACGCGCCGATCTACTTCAACGCGGACCTTGCCCGCTTTCTGGGCACCTTGACGCGCGGGCGGCTGGTCGAGTTGCAGGCGGTGAACGACAAGGAAGGGCTGCTGCGGGTCAAGGGCTTGGCCAGGCAAGGGCAGGTCGTCGGCTGGGTGGAGGCGCGCTACGTTTCCCCGCTCGATCCGGCGTTCGTGGTGGGCTTGCGCCGCAGCATCGAACGCCGCCGGTTGGTCCAGTCGCTCGCTGCCAGCGGCGAGATCGCGCTGGGCATGACGGCGGACGAAGTGATTTCCAGCCTCGGCGCGCCCACGGCCAAAACGTCTCACACCGATGGACAAGGCAGCGCGGAGACCTGGGAGTACATCCACTATGTCACGGTGCCTCGGACGGTGACGGGCTACGACGGCCGCGGACGGTTTGTCACGAGCATCGTTTACGAGCGGGTAGCTAACGGCAGGTTCAACGTGTCGTTCGGCGGCGGTCTGGTGTCAGCCATTGACCGCAGCGATGCCGCGCTCGCCGCAGGGACGATGGCCGCACCGGTACGGAGTGTGCCGCCGCCGGTTGCGCTCTCATCGGTGGAACGCCATCTCTAAGTGCCTATCCGAATATTGGGTTGCTTCCGCTGTAGGGACAGCGCTCTGTCGCCGTGTCCGTTCCAGCGTAAACATGGCGACAGAGCGCCGTGGCCACAGCCGGAGGTTATTCGGATAGGCACTAAGCTTGCGATTCGTGAGCTTTACGGTGCTCGTCCGCGAGACGCCGATAATCGGGATCAGCCTTGATCTGTTCCCACCGCTCCCGGAAGATCCGTGCGGATTCCGCTTTCACCTTGTCTTCGGCGAACGGCAAGATTTCCCGCGTTCCCGGCTTGTATTTTCGCCCGCCCGGGTGGTTCGCGTAGCGGCGCGCGCGGGTGTGACCCATCTGGATGAACTTGCGCGCCATGTCCATCCCGACGAAATCGCCTGCCACCTTGTACTGCTCGTACATGGCATGGATTTTGTCCGCGGACTCGCGCGCTTCGGGCGGGGTTTTGAACCGCCAGTGCGGCAGGATTTCCCCCTTGTACGGCTCGACCGAGAGAACGCCCTGCTCGCCGCGACCGATCCGGTAAAGCTCGGGATGTTTGCGGAAGTCGAGCGTCTTGAAATCCTGCGTGTAATCGAAGCCGGAAGGCATCGCTTTCAGCGCCCCCCGGCGAGGGCTTGCAACGCTTCCACCACCCTGCTCACCTCGTCGAGCGTGTTGTAGTGCGCGAAACCGATGCGAACCAACCCACCTTGCTCGGCCAAGCCCAGCCGATCCACGACGTTGAGCGCGTAGAAATGGCCGTCCCACACGAAGATCCCCTGTTCGCCCAGCCGCGCCGCCACGTCCCGCGCGTTCCAGCCTTCGAGGGTGATGCCGAAAGTCGGCGTGCGTTCGCCGACGCGTTCGGGGTCGGTGAGGCCGTAGATTTTCAATCCGCGCACCGTTAACGCCTGCGTCAGAAAAGCACGGGTCAGCTCCAGTTCGTAGTCGCGAACGCGGGCCATCGCGCCGCGCAGATCGGGGGACTGGCCGCCGCAGAGTTGCGCGAGGTACGCGAGGCAGGCCCGCAGCCCGGCGATGCTCTCGAAGCTCTGCGTGCCGGTTTCCCATTTGCCCGGCGGCTTGGTGGACGAAGCTCGCACCTTGTAAGCCTCCAGCCGGTCGAGGTGCGCGTATTTTCCGTAGAGGATTCCCAGGTGCGGCCCGCAGAACTTGTAGGCGGAGCAGCCGAGGAAATCGCAATCTAGCGCCTGCACGTCGACGGGGTGGTGCGGGGTATAGTGCACGGCGTCGATGAACACGAGGGCTTCCGGCGATTTCCGGCGCACCAGCTTGATGGCGGCGGCCACGTCGGGGATCGTGCCGACCGCGTTCGACGCGTGGGTCAGCGCGACCAGCCGCGTGCGCGGACGCAGGAGGCGTTCCAGGTCTTCCAGACGCAGCGTGCAGTCCTCGCGGCGAAACTCCCAGGTCTGCACGGTCGCGCCGGCGTCCTCCGCCGCCATGATCCACGGGGCCGCGTTCGCGTCGTGGTCCAGCGAGGTGACGATCACCTCGTCCCCCGCCTGCCAGGTCCGCCGCAACGCGTGGCTGAGCGCGAAGGTCAGGCTGGTCATGTTCTGGCCGAAGACGATCTCTTCGGGCCGGGCGGCGTTGAGGAAATGCGCCGTTTCTAACCGCGCCGCCGCGACGGTCTCCACCGTCCGCCGGCTCGTGGCGAACAGGCCGCCCGTGTTGGCGTTGTCGCGGCTCAGGTAGGCGGTCATCGCCTCCATCACCGGGGTGGGCACCTGGGTGCCGCCGGGGCCGTCGAGAAAGACGGCGGGGCGACCGGCAACCTCCTGGCCGAGCGAGGGAAACAGCACGCGCAGCTCCGGGTGGGGGATCGGCAGGGAATGAGTTCGCAGGCGTTGCATGAAAACCTGGGTGGGCGCGTCGTTACTTACCCGAGTTTGCATCAAGCCGTCAGGACGAACACGTCGCGCACGCCGTCGCCGTCGCCGGTCGGAGCCACCGGGCTGGCGTAGTGGTACAACGCGCGGTCGTTCACCATCACGAATTCGCCCGGCACGAGCACCTTGTCGAAGACCGGCGGCTGGTCCTTGGCGCGGTACAGGTGGGTCTCGCCGCCGCTGATCCCGGCGCGCTTGATGCAGAAAATCCCGACGAAATCGAACCCGTCCTGGTGGATGCCCTCGGGGGCCGGTTCCCCCTTTTCGGTCTTGCTGGCGACGATCCGAATCTGGTGAATGCCCATCTCCGTGACCATCGGGTCGATCTTGGAAAAGTCGATGAACGCGGCGACGACGGTCTGGAACGCGTCGAGATCGAGCAAGCTGTCCTCCAGTTCGGGGAAGTCGCGTTTGATGCCCCCGGCGAGCTGGTTGACCTTGGCGCTCTGCACGAAATACTTGTGCTCCAAGCGGTGCAGGTTTTCCGGCGTGCCGGTGAAGCGCGAAAAGCGGCGGCGGCGGAAGCTGCCCTGAATGTAGGGATCGACGGGCAGGTTGTCGAAGAACGGCCCGAAGCTGCCCGCGTCGAGCGCGGAGAGCATCTGGAGTTTGTAATCAAAGGCGGCGTGCGTCTGGGGAGTGCTTGGCATGGACGAAACTACGCCCGGGGGCGCGGCGTTGCAAATTGGAGGGCGGACGGCGGGATGGTCCGAAACCCGGTTTCCATGACTTGCCGCCAAGCGGCGGACGGAGCGGTCGCCCTCCCGACAAATTAGTGCCTAGCCGGTCGACTTTTTCTTCTGGCTGTAGCCAGAGTCATCCAGATAGGCTTTTAGCGAAAAGCGGGGCGGTCCAGCCAGAACGGATTCGCCACGCCTTGCCGGTAGGCCTTGAGCGCGCCGGGCGAGGAGTTCACGCGCAGGTTGCTGTAGCTCTCGTCCTTGTTCTGCCAGCGCTCGTGCCAGAACACGGCGGCCTTGATCCTCGGATACTTCCCGCCGTTCAACCCGGCGAACGCGTCGCGGATGAACGTCCCCTTGCTGCCCGGGTCGTCGAATTCACCTACGCCCCACTCCGCCAGCATCACCGGCTTGCCGGGATCGAGCGCGCAGAGCCGTTTGTAGGCGCCGTCCATGACCTCGCTCCAATCGTCCCAACTGTCCTTGCCGGGAGTGATCTGGCCGTAGCAACTCATGCCCAGCCAGTCCACGTAGTCCCCGCCGGGATAATATTCCGCCATCGAGTTCCACTGGCGGTCGGGATGGGAGGTGCCGTTGGCGTGAAACACCCACTGGACGTTGCGCGCGCCCGCCGCCCGCACGCGGTTCACGGCGTGCCGGTAGGCGCGTTTGTACAACTCGGGACCCGCGAAACCGCCGTCCGGGTTTTTCGCGTCCGCGCCGTTTGCGGGTCCCGCCCAGGGGAACCAGTTGGAATTCGGCTCGCAGCCGAAGGACACCAGCACGGGATGGCCAAACGCGCGCGCCGCCGCGGCCCAGGCGTCGATGTAGGGGTCGCAATCCCCGGCGACGATGTGTTTCAAACCGAAGGGACCGGGGTCGACGTGCTTGCCCTGCTCGTAGGGCGGACCCCAGGGGGACCAATACAGCAGGGGCACCGCGCCGTAGTCGGAGATGAGCGTGACGTTTTCCGTCGGAAACGCCCCCCTCCCCCAGTAGCTTGAACTCGCCACGATGGCCTGGTGTTTGCCGGTCATCTGCTCGAACGCCTGGATCGCCGCGAGCGTCACGGTGTCTTCGGCGTTGCCAAAATCGATGTAGGCACCCGTGTAGGCGCCCGCCGCCGGGACCGCGAGCGCGCCTTCCGCGCGAGCGGCACCCGCCACGCCGAGCCAGGCCGCCAGGAGCAGGGCCGCGCTTTTCGCGCTTGCCGCGAGCAGGCGCCGCCGTGAAGGTGCCCGCTCTCTCCGAGAGACCCCATGGAACCCCGCGCGCTGATTTTTGACTTCGACGGCCTGATCGTCGACACCGAAATGCCGGGCTACGTGGCGTGGCAGGAAGTTTACGAAAAAGAGGGGGTGCATCTGGAAGTCGCGGACTGGCTCAACGCCGTGGGTTACGTGGCGGGGTTCGATCCGCGTGCTCATTTGACCAAGCTCACGGGCCGGACGTTCGACTGGACCGCGCGCGACGGGTCGATCTCGCAACGGGCGCGCGAACTCATCGCCGCGCAGCCGGTGCTGCCGGGGGTAACGGCGCTCATCGAACAGGGTTTACGGCTGGGATACCGGCTGGCCGTGGCGAGCAATTCGACGGCGGACTGGGTCGAACCGGGCCTCGCACGGCTGGGCCTGAGGAAATATTTCGAGACGGTGTGCACGGTGGAACAGGTCGCCCGGCCCAAGCCGCAGCCGGACGTTTACCTCGGGGCCTTGGCGGGCCTGGGGATTTCGACGGCGGCGGGCAGCTACGCATTCGAGGATTCGCACCCCGGCGTGCAGGCGGCCAAGGCGGCGGGGTTGAGAGTGATCGCCGTGCCGAACCCGCTCACCCGGCACCAGGATTTGTCGCTGGCGGACGAGGTTCGGGGGAGCCTGGTGGATTTTGAACTGGAGCCGCTGAGCGGCCAAAAGTGATCCGCAGATTACGCAGATGAACGCAGATTACAGAAAGCGGCGGGTACGGCAGCCCCTTTTCCGCCTCTGCGTGATCTGCGTAATCTGCGGACTTTCGTCGGGGCGTCAGGACGTTGTTTGGAATTTGTAGCCGTACTCGCGCGCGGTCAGGATGAACTCCGGCTCGCGCGGGTCGCGCTCGATCTTGCGGCGCAACGTCGCCACGAACCGGTCGATGCTCCGGGGAGTGACGTGCACGTCGTGGCCCCACACGCGATTGAGGATTTCCTCGCGGCTGAGCGCGTGGCCCGCGCGCTGCAAAAACAGGTGCAGCAGGGCAAATTCCTTGGGCGAGAGTTCCACGGGCCGGCCCGCGCGGGTAAGCATCCGCGCGCGCATGTCGAGCAGGTAGTCGCCGAACGTCCAGCGTTCCGGTTCGCCCTGGCGGCGGCGGCGCAGGAGGGCTTCCGCCCGCGCCAGGAGTTCCCGCACGCTGAACGGTTTTTTGACGTAATCGTCCGCGCCGAGTTCCAGCCCGAGCACGACGTCGGATTCCTCCGTCTTGGCGGTGAGGATGAGCACGGGCACTTCCGGGCGTTCGCGGCGCAGGCGGCGGCAGATTTCGTAGCCGTTCATGCGCGGCAGCATGAGGTCGAGCATCACGAGGTCGGGCTTGGCGTCGATGGCCAGGGCCAACCCTTTTTCACCGTCCGACGCCAGCAGCACGTTGTACCCCTGGAAGGAAAAATTGTCCTTCAAGCCACGGGCGAGCGTGGGGTCGTCTTCGATGATGAGCACGGTTTCCATGAAGAGAAAGGATGAAGGCGGAAAGCGGAGGATGTGAAGATAAGGCTTCTAGACTAGGCTGGCTGGCTCTTTTCTGCCTTCGGTCTTCATCCTTCCGCCTTCATCCTTTCTCTCCCCCGCCGGCAGGCGGACCGTGAAGGTGCTGCCCGCGCCGGGCGCGCTCGTGACCGACACCGTGCCGCCGTGCGCCTTGACCACCGAGCGCACGATGCTCAGCCCCAGGCCGCACCCCTCGTGCGCCCGGGAAAGGCGTCGGTCCGACTGGTAGAATCGCTCGAAGATGCGGCCCTGTTCGTCACGGTCGATCCCCACCCCGTTGTCCACGACCTCGAAAACCACCTTGTCGCCCCGGGTGCCCGCGCGCAAGACGATGTGCTTTTCGTCGCCGGAATATTTGAGCGCGTTGTCGAGCAGGTTGACCAGCACGGCGGCGAGCGCGTCGCGGTCCGCGCTGAACGGCGGCACTCCGGCGGCGACCTCGACGCGAAAATCGCAGCCCGCCGCCTCCAGCCGGGGCAGGAGGCGTTCCCGGGCCAGTTCCACGATTTCCCCGGCGCGGACGGTTTCCAGCGTCAGGCGCGGACGCCCGTCGCGCGGACGCTCCAGCCGGGAAAGCGTCTGGAAACTCTCGACCATGCGTTCGAGGCGGGCGTTCTCGTGGGCGATGAGTTGCAGGTATTCGTCGGCGGCCTGTTCGCCGCCCCGGTAGCGACGTTCCAGCAGCGTCTCGATCAGGAGCCGGGTGGAGGCGAGCGGGGTTTTCATCTCGTGCGAAACGACGGCCAGCGCGTCGTTGCTCAGTTCGTGCAGCGCGATGCGCCGCGTGAGCGCCCAGCCCGCCGCCACGGCGATGGCGGCCGTCACCCCGATCATGGCGACCACCGACCACCAGTAAAACGTGATCTGCTCGCGCGCGATGCCGTCGACCAGTTCGGAGTCCACGACGAAAAGTTCGACGCGCCAGGCGGGCAGCGGCTCGCGCAGGATCGTCGTGGCCAGGGGCAGTTCCCCGGCGGCGGCGGCGGTGTCCGCCACACCGACGAGCGCGACGCTTTCGTTGTTTTCGTCCACCAGCCGCAAGGCGACCTGCGGGTCGATTTCGCGTTGGAAAAAAGCGCCGATCTTTTCGAGCAGATGCTGCCGGCTCCTGACGAGCAGCAGCGTCCGGCCGTCTGCCGGCGGGCGATTGACGGCGGCGGCTTCGTGCGGGTGCAGGCCGTAGAACGATTCGCGGGTTTCGCCGAGAAAACGCCAGCGCACCGGGCTGGTGGGCCGGGGCACCGGCGCGTAGAGGATGCCGCCGCCCAACAGGGCGCGCGCCAGGGTTTCCGCGCTGGTCACGGCACGGCTGTCATTCGGCAGCCGGGACATCGCAGGCGCGGAAAGCTGGCCGCCGGGGGCGGCGATCAAGACGGTGTCGGCGGCGCCGGGGGCGTCGCGCAGGGTGCGCCACGGGTCTGCGGGGTCGAGCGACGCCCCGGCGGGCAACTGTTTCTCCGTGCTGTCGGCCAGGGCGACGCTGGCGGCATCGAGGAATTTCTGGTAGATGGGCCGGGCGCGTTCCCGGGCTTCGAGCCGCTGGTTGTCGATGTTTTCGCTGACGAACCGGATCACGAAGATCATCGGGATCACCGGCAGCAGCGCCAGGAGCAACACCAGGGCGCGAAGCTGCGGAGGCTTGACCTCGTAGGGACCGGTGATCCGCATAAAACCGCCTACGGCGGTAAGGTTCAAGATTCAAGAACCAAGACTCAAGGAGCCACGGCAGGATTGAGCAGACGCGCTTCGTGGCCGATCCAGGAAACGTCGAGCAGATTGGCCGGGCGGCCGGGGACGGTCGCACGGAGGTAGCGGGTGTTTGCGCGGCCTTCGAGATGTTCAACCGCCGCATGGTTGTCGAGGTAGGCCACGATGGCCTTTTTTCCCTCCCAGACACCGCCGCGCAACGCCCGGTTGTCGCCGTAGTAGAGCGAGCCATCCGTACCGTCCATGACCAACGGAGTGTCGGCACTCCCTGCCTCGGTGACGCCAGCGACGTAAGCCCAGACGTTTTCGCCGGGTTCCAGCGTTTTGACCGGCGTGCCGGTGTAGCGGGCATCAATCCGGTTGTCCGGTTCCCGGGTTTGATAGGCGGAAAGCGAATTCCCGAAAATCGTTTCCGACGCCACGTAGGTCGGGAACAGAGGCGCAAAGGCGGCGTTGGAGGTCAGCGGCATCCCGGTCATTTCGACGGGAGCGCCTTTGGCGGGGTACACGCCGTCATGATCGCCCGCGAAAAGCTTGAGCGCCAGGCCAACCTGCTTGGCCCGGGCAAGGGCCTGGGTCTGTTTACCCATGTGCGCGAGGTAACTTCTGTCCGGCACCAGCAGGGCTGCCAGCACGAAAATTACGAACAGCGCAAACAAGGTTGCCGAGAGGTTGGGAATGTATCGCCGCTTGGCGGGCAGGGTGACAGGTTGGGCAGCTGGAAACTGGTTTTCGGGGGATTCTGGATTCATGAGGAGCGGGGGTTCCCTCATCCAAACAGAGGCATGTTACCGCTTTATCACCATCACGTCCTTTTTTGTTGACCATCGCTCCCGGCGCGCCGACAGCAGACGTGCCATGAAACACCAGGCAGCCATTTTCGACATCGACGGCACCCTGCTCGATTCCGTGGATTTCCACGCGGAAGCCTGGCGGCAGATTTTCCTGCGGCATGACCGCGACATTCCTTTTCAGGACATCCGCGCCCAGATCGGCAAGGGCGGCGACCAACTGCTGCCAGTCTTCTTTTCCGAGGAGGAGGTCGAGAAATCCGGCGACAAGATGACCAGCGAACGCACCAAGCTGTTCAAGGAAGAATTTCTGCCCAAAGTCCGGCCTTTTCCGGGCATCCGCCCGCTTTTCGAGCGGCTGCGGGCGGAGGGCTACAAGCTCGCCCTGGCGAGTTCCGCCACCCGAGGCGAGTTGAAACATTATGCCAAGCTGGCCGGGATCGACGACCTGCTCGACGGGAGCACCTCCAGCGACGACGCCGAAAAATCCAAACCGCACCCGGACATCTTCGAGGCCACGGTAAAAAAGCTCGGCGGCGTGCCTACCGGGACATGTCTGGTGATCGGCGACAGCCCCTACGACGCCGAGGCCGCGGGAAAAATCGGGATCAAGACCATCGGAGTGCTGTGCGGCGGTTTCCCGGAGGCGGATTTGCGCCGGGCGGGTGCGGTCGCCGTTTTCCGGGACGTGGTGGATCTTCTGGAGAGGTATGAGGAATCACCGTTCGCGGAGAGGTAGGAAGGGTCCGCAGATTTCGCAGATTTCCGCAGATTGAAGGAGGGAGGAAGAAAAGGTTTTTCCATTTTTTCAATCTGCGGAAATCTGCGTAATCTGCGGACAAGTTTTTATGCCTTTGCAACTGACACGGCGGCAATACGCGGAAATGTTCGGGCCGACGGTAGGGGATCGTGTCCGGCTGGCCGACACGGAGCTTTTCATCGAGGTCGAGCGCGATCTCGTCGCCGAAGGCGGCGGGTACGGCAACGAGGTGAAGTTCGGCGGCGGCAAGGTCATCCGGGATGGCATGGGCCAATCGCCGCTGGCGCGTGACGCACAATGCCTCGACCTCGTGTTGACCAACGCGCTCGTGCTCGACGCCGTGCAGGGGGTCATCAAGACGGACATCGGGATCAAACACGGGCGGATCGTCGGGCTGGGGCACGCGGGCAACCCGCTCGTGCAAAGCGGCATCACGCACGGCATGACCATCGGCGCGGCGACGGAGGTCATCGCGGCGGAAGGCTGCATCGTGACCGCCGGAGCCATCGACGGGCACATCCATTTTATCTGTCCGCAACAAATCGAGCACGCGCTGGCGAGCGGGGTGACCACCATGATCGGCGGCGGCACCGGACCGGCCACCGGCACCAACGCGACCACCTGCACGCCCGGCAAATGGAACCTGCACCGGATGCTCGAAGCGGCGGACGAGTACCCGATGAACCTCGGTTTTCTCGGCAAGGGCAACTGTTCGACGCCGGAACCGTTGCGCGAACAAATTCTGGCCGGCGCGATGGGGCTGAAGTTGCACGAGGATTGGGGGACCACGCCCGCCACGATTGATTGCTGCCTGGGTGTCGCCGACGAACTGGACGTGCAGGTGGCCATCCACACCGACACGCTCAACGAGAGCGGCTTCGTGGAGGAATCCATCCGCGCGATGAAGGGGCGCACGATCCACACGTTTCACTCCGAAGGCGCGGGCGGCGGGCACGCGCCGGACATCATCCGGGTTTGCGGCGAGGAGAACGTGTTGCCCAGCAGCACGAACCCGACGCGGCCCTTCACGGTCAACACGATTGACGAGCACCTGGACATGCTGATGGTCTGCCACCACCTCGACAGCAAAATCCCCGAGGACGTGGCGTTCGCGGAATCGCGCATCCGCCCGGAAACCATCGCGGCGGAGGATCGCTTGCACGACCTGGGCGCGTTTTCGATGATGTCGAGCGACAGCCAGGCGATGGGCCGCGTCGGCGAGGTGGTGCTGCGGACGTGGCAGACGGCGCACAAGATGAAGGTGCAGTTCGGCGCGTTGACCCTCCCGGCAGGCCTGACGACGCATGGGCAGGCGGACAATTTCCGCGCGCTCCGCTACGTGGCGAAATACACGATCAATCCGGCGATTGCCAACGGCGTGGCGCATGAGGTCGGGTCCATCGAGGTGGGCAAACTGGCCGATCTGGTCGTCTACAAACCGGCGTTCTTCGGGGTGAAGCCGGAACTGGTCCTCAAGGGCGGCCTGATCGCCTGCGCGAACATGGGCGACCCGAACGCGAGCATCCCGACGCCGCAGCCGACGTTCTACCGTCCGCAATTCGCGGCGCACGGACGGGCGAAGTATTCGACGAGCGTGACGTTTGTGAGCACCGCGAGCCTTGCCGCCGGGTTGACCGACGAGTTGGAGCTATCGAAGCGGTTGGTGCCGGTCTACAACACGCGGCACATCGGCAAGCGGCACCTGTTATGGAACGACGCGACGCCGCGCATGGAAGTGGACCCGGAAACGTACACCGTCAAGGCGGACGGCGTGGTGTTGCGGTGCGAACCGGCGAGCGTGCTGCCGATGGCGCAACGATACTTTTTGTTCTAGGTTGCGTTTCATTACGTTCGGTTTAGGTGTCAGGTACTATGTCGATCCGCTTCACCGAAATATTCGTCCCAGGCGGCTTTCCAAAGCATACGTACAATCCTAGGAAAGAACGAGCCCTAGAAGACCGTCTCAGTGCAGTCAAAGATAATTTGTTTAAGCTAGCGATTATCACGGGCAATACAAAATCAGGTAAGACAGTCTTGGTGCGGAGTGTTTTGCCACCCGAAGAATCGATCTGGATCGACGGGGGTACTATTGGTGAAGAGGAAGATTTCTGGACAGCTGTTATAGATCAACTCGAACTGTATCAGAGCGTTGAAAATGCGAAAGCGAAGACTCACAAAGCTGAGCTTGGTGCGGAAGGGACGGCGGAAGGTAGCTTGTACGTCGTATCAGGTAAAGCAACCCTCAAGGGGACGTTGAGTGACGCTACTGAAAATGCGGAAAAGCAGACACGCTCAATAAGTTCACGCGTAGCTGCAATCTCGGGTCTGCATTCCCGAAAAATTCCTCTGGTAGTCGATGATTTTCACTACATTTCTAAGGAGTTGCAAGGCACGATAGTCAGAGCTATCAAGCAGCCGATATTCGATGGGTTGCCAGTGGTTTTTATAGCCATTCCACATCGGCGCTATGATGCCCTGAAGGTCGAGAAAGAAATGACTGGGCGTGTGCATCCAATTGATGTTCCACTTTGGAGTCGTGACGAGTTGACGTTCATACCATCACAAGGATTTTCATTGTTACGTTCAAAGCTGGATGCAAGTACCACCACGCAACTTGCAACGGAGGCCATTGGAAGCCCCCACCTCATGCAGGATTTCTGCCGAACCCTTTGTAGGCAGTTCGGTATCACTACCGAAGCTGAGGGAAAGGCTGTTGATCTCACGCGGGCTCAAATTGAGGGCGTTTACCGAGAAGTGGCAGAAACTATCGGTCGTCCTATTTTTGAGAAGTTAGCACGCGGACCCCGACAGCGTACAGATCGTAACAAGAGAGCGCTGAAAAGCGGGCGCGAAGTAGATATTTATGGCCTTGTTTTAGAAGCGTTAGCGCACCTGAAGCCGGGTCTAATAACTCTTGAGTATGAAGATCTTCGCACTGCGATTAAAGAAGTCTCTGTCAAAGATCCTCCGCAACTGCATGAAGTTGCCCGAGTTCTTAAGCACATGGCAATAATCGCATCTTCGGATCAAAGTTCTACCCCCGTTATTGACTTTGAGGAAGAAGACAAGCAGCTGCATATTACAGACCCGTTTTTTGCCTTCTTTCTGAGATGGGGAAATTTGGCTGGTTGATTCATTACTAAGCATTCGTAGCTGACATTCTGCAATGGAAATAATCCATCGGGAATTGGCCTGCGGTAGTGATGACTACCGCGATCATGCTCACAAACTGGCATTGCTGCCGGTCGTCCCTTTGTCGGTGGACCGGCGCACGCTGGCCAAGACCCGCTGGCGCGCCACGGCGGACGACGGGCAGGAATTCGGCTTCGAACTGGCGCACCCTCTGACGCATGGCGCGACCGTGCACCAGAGCGCCACGCATCGCTACGTGATCAACCAGCGCCAGGAAATGCTCCTGTGCGTCGCGGTGCACACGCCCGAGGAAGCGGCGCGGGTGGGCTGGATGATCGGCAACCTGCATTTCCCGGCGCAGGTGCGCGGCAACGCGATCTTCGTGGAGGCAGACCCGGCGGTGCGTCAGATGTTTGCCCGCGAAGGCGTGGCTTTTGATGAGGCCGAGGGGGTGTTCGAGCCGTTGAAGGCAGCGGGTGGAGGGCACCATCATCATTGAGATGCAAAGGTCGGAGGTCAAAATGCAGAAGTCAGACAGGCTCTGGTGAGATACGCGTCATGATAGCGGTTTCTTTCGGTAAATTTTGCCTCCCCTCGTCCCCAGGTTGTACTTCGGAGCGCGTGAGGAAATGAAACCCAGCTCCCCGGGCGGTTGCGTTCCCAAGGGCAACTCGGGAACGTAGGGAAGTCGAAAGAGAACACCGCTCCTCTCTCCCTTCGGTAACCTTTGCCCTCTGCATCTTGCCATCTGATTTTCTTCCTTGGTTGCCTGCCCTGCTGCAAACCAGCGACTCGCTGTTCCCCAGCGGGGCGTACGCGCATTCGGGCGGGTTGGAAACGCTCGTCGAACTCGGATTGGTCAAGGACGCGCCGTCGCTGACGGCGTTTTTGCGCGGGCGCGTGGTCCCGGCCCTGGAGCGGTGCGAGTTGCCTTATCTTCGGTTTGCGCGCGCATCGGCAGTTTGCGGGGACACCGACGATCTAGCAGCGCTGGACCGCGAGTACGGTGCGGCCAAGCTGCCGCGCGAAATCCGCGAAGCGAGCGCGCGCATCGGCGTCCAGCGTTTGCGCACTTTGCTGAAGGTCATGCCAGGCCAGGAGAACCCGGGGGGCGTTGCGGCGAAGTTTCAAACTCTGGTCGAATGCGGCGACGCCGCCGGACATGCGGCGATTGTCTGTGGAATCCAGGCGGCCTGGTTGAACGCGCCTGCCGCCGCCGCGAGCACGGCGTATTTCTACGGCAGCGTGTCGGGCTATTGCAGCGCCGCGCTCAAACTGATTCGCATCGGCCAGGAAGGCTGCCAGACGGCGCTGGCCGACACGCTGACCTTGGCGGAACGCACGGTGCGGGCGTCGGGCGAAGTTTCGCGCGAAGACGCCGGTTGGTGCGATCCCGGTTGGGAAATCGCCGCTGCCCGGCACGAGCGGGCCTTTGCGCGGCTATTCATTTCTTGAACGCCACGGCCTGCCGGTGCTATAAGCCGGGAAGGGAAACGAAACCACATGCTGGACACGGAAATCCACACGGGCGAGTTTGCGGTGCAACGGCTGCCTTCGCTGGCGGTGCCGCCATTGCTTGCGCCTGCGCCGCTGGCGACCCTGCCCCCGCCGGTGCCCTGTGTCGGCAACACGTTTTGTTGGGACGACCAGCTTTTCCGCACCCTCGGGCCATTGTTGAGGCGACCTGGATTTCTGACGCGGCACTTCATGCTGGGCCGCCGGATGCGTGATGTGCAGTCGCGGCGGCTCTTTCTTTTCACAAGCGCCGTCTGCTTGACGTTGCGGCAATTCGGCCATACGCAGTTCGTGAAGCTGGAAGTCGACCCAAACGCGGCACCCGGAAAATGAACCCGCCGCCCGCAACTGCAAAACGCCCCCTGCGCGTCGGCATCGGCGGGCCGGTCGGCTCAGGCAAGACGATGCTCGTCTGGCGGCTGTGCGAGCGGCTGCGCGCCGAGCACTCCCTAGCCGTTATCACCAACGACATCTACACGCGAGAGGACAGCGAATTTCTCCTGCGCCAGAACGCGCTGCCCGCCGAGCGCGTCATCGGCGTGGAAACCGGCGGCTGCCCGCACACCGCCATCCGCGACGATACGAGCATGAACATGGGCGCGGTCGCCGAGTTGGAGCGCCGCCACGGCGCGGACCGGCTCCAGATTATCCTCATCGAGAGCGGCGGCGACAACCTGAGCGCCACGTTCTCGCCCGAGTTGGCCGACGCCTTCATCTACGTGATCGACGTGGCGCAGGGCGACAAGATCCCCCGCAAGGGCGGCCCGGCGATCCGCTACAGTGACCTGCTCGTCATCAACAAAATCGAACTCGCGCCGTACG
>CAXUHC010000009.1:22938-42289 GCA_964250705.1 uncultured Chthoniobacterales bacterium
CGGCGTGATGGAGCGCGATGCCCGCAAGATGCGCGGCGAGGGGCGGCCCTTCGTGTTCTGCGATTTGAAGTCCGGCCACGGACTCAAAATCATCGTGGATTGGCTGCGGCGGGAATACCTGTTCGGGTCTTGAACGGTCATCTGCACCTGACGGTGGTTCACGACCCGGTGGGCGGCCGCTCGCACGTCGGTCGGCAATCGTTCCGCGCGCCGATGCACGTCGGCAAGGGAGACTGGCGCGACGGCGTGCTGACGGTGCACGCGGTCAATGCGACGGCGGGATTATTCGCCGGTGACGCGGTGGAATGGAAAGTAGACGTTGAGCCCGGCGCGCGGCTGCGGCTGGTGAGCCCGAGCGCGACGCGGGTGCACCGGGCGGCGCGGGAAGGGGTACCGCCCGAACGGTTGGAACCGGCGCGTTGCGAGCAGCATTTCCGGGTGGGAACGGGCGGCTTTCTGGAGGTCTGGCCGGAACTGTTCATCCCGCACGCGGGCTGCCGCTACCGGCAAACAACGCGGATCGACGTCGAGCCGGGCGGCGAATTGCTTTTCTGCGAAAGCCTCGCGCCGGGCCGGGTGGCGTCGGGCGAGGCGTTTGCGTGGGAATCGCTGCAATGGGCGACGGACATCCACCGCGCCGGTGAATACATCGCGCGCGAACGTTGGCAAATGAGGCCCGGCGCGCAGTCGGACCCTTTGGCGGGATGGCGGGGGGCGCTCGGCGGGCAGGCGCCGTTTTACGCGACGATATTTTTCGTCTCGAACCGGCTGGATGACAACGCCCCTTGTTGGCAGCAAATCCACGACCTGCAACGGGATGACGCCCCTGCGTGCGACCTGCCGCTTTGGATCGGGATCAGCCGCCTGCGCACCGCCGGCTGGACGGTCCGCCTCCTCGCCCGTGACGGCGCGGTGTTGCGCCGGACGCTCTCGCAGGTGCGCGCGTGGTTGCTGGCCGTCCGGTGCGGGTAGGCTCCGCCCTTACTTTTTCCGCAACGCTTCGAGGTCCGGCGCCGCGGGCGGGTCGAGTCGAAACGTCAACCCGTTATAGGCAAGCAAAATGCCGTCTTCATTGACCTTGGCGATCTGCAGCTGCTTTTTCCCGCCCGCCAACGCGAGCTTGTCGCCTTCGGCGTATTCTTTCTTGTTGATGATGGCGATTCCCGGCTCTCCTGGCATGATGGAAGTCACCTTCAACGGCTTGAGCTGGGACTCGATGTCCTTGCGGGTCGCGTCGACTTCCGCCTGTCGTTTCGCGTCGACGGCGGCTTGCGCGGCAGTTGCCTTTGTCTGACCGTTGACGGCTTGAGCCTTTGGCGCCTGCTTGGCGTGGGTGACCTGATAATACTGATAACCGCGCCATCCCCCGACGCCAAGCAGCCCCACCGTCAGACCCACAAGCAAAAATTTGTTCATGGGTCTGCCTGGGAGCATCTTTCGGGCGCGCCCGGAGCGTTTATCCGAAAACACTTTGACTGATTATGACGCGATCATCGTGGGCGGCGGCCCGGCGGGGGCCTCGTGCGCGGCGTTCTGCGCGGCGGCAGGCGTGCGGACGCTCGTGCTGGAACGCGCCGTGTTCCCGCGCGACAAGGTGTGCGGCGACTGCCTGAACCCCGATTGCTGGCCGACCCTGGCTCGGCTGGGAATCGAGGACGCGGTGCGCGCCTTGCCGCACGCGGCGTTGCGCGCGGTGGAGTTTGCCGGGTTGCGCGGCGACTCGATCCGGCTGCCGCTGCCCGACCACGCGCGGGGGGAAATCGCCGTGAAACGCAGCCTGCTGGACGCGCTCCTCCTGCAAAACGCCGGGGTCCGGGGTGCGGACGTGCGCCAGGGCCGGGCGGTGAGCCGGGTCCGGCGCGCGGGAGACAGCTTCGCGGTTGGCACCGCCGACGATGCCCCCGACCTTACAACGCGTTTTCTCGTGGCGGCGGACGGACGCAACTCGCTCACGGCGCGGCTGACCGGCCTGCTCGACGACCGCCGCCGTCCGGCGACGGACCGCGTCGGCCTGCAAACCCACGTCCGGTGCCCGGCGGGCTTCGGACCCCGGGTGCAAATGCGCTGGTTCGCACGCGGCTACGGCGGCCTCTGCCCGGTGGGCGGTGGCGAACTCAACGTCTCGCTCGCTGGACCTCCCGGCACTTTGGATCAACTCAAAACCTGGGCGCGCGGAGAGTTCGGCCTTGCGTCGGACCATCCTTGGCGAACCATCGCCCCGCTGGACCGCGCCCCCGCTCCGCGTGCAGCGGTGGCCCAAGGTAGCGGCGGGGTGTTTCTGGTGGGAGACACGGCGCGGGTGGTCGAGCCGTTCACAGGCGAGGGGATTTACTATGCGCTCCGTTCGGGCGAGCTGGCGGCGCAGGAAATCGTGGCGGCAGTCAGGGGCAAATTGAGCACGGAACAAGCCACCGTGCGATACCGCAAGACGCACGCCGCGATGTATCACGGGCGACTGTGGGTCAACCGTCTGGCACGCGCGGCGGGACGTAATCCCCGCACGGCATCGCTGGCGTTGGATGCTCTGCGTTGGCGACCTTCCTTGTTGAGCTTACTTACGGCGAAGGTAGTGCGCTGATCCAAGTTTGTAGGCCGCTTATCCCGGTTGCCGCGTTTCGGCGGTCGCTAAACCCTTCTTGTTTTACCTCCCGCGTCTTTGAAATCCGCGTATCATTTCAAGGTAGGCTTTGGCCAGGGCAGTGAGTAATCCCACGTGGGATGGTGTTCGAACTTCTGACCAGGGCCGTACACATCTTCATAAGGCAATGGTGGGAATTGTCCCTCGACAGGAAGATAAACTGGGACTTCTTTAGTCAAATTCGAACTGCACATAATATCGCGGCTCCTCGGATGCTCGGCATCCAAGGGCACTTGATGGATGATGATTATGCCGCCTGCAGAATGACCTTTCCTGCTGATGTAAAGATCGCAGCTTGAATAACCAGAAGCCCAGACTTCTCCTTCGATGGTATCACGCCACAACATACGGAATGATATTTCGCCGTTGTCATTGGCGCGAAGGTAGAATTTTTTGCCGGTCAAGAGGCTGTGGCATTCGAGAGATGCTCCGGACAAGGAATGCTTATCGGCTGACTTGATTGCTAGCTTGAGCGGTTTACTTAAAGCAAAAGGAAGAATTACAAAAAATCCGTTCCATAGCACGAACAGAATCGCAGCAAGTACGACCAACTGTGAATGCAATTTGCAGGGTAACTCCCATGATATGGGTAGAACCAAAAGAATAGCAAGGATACCCGCATAAGTCCAAAAAACCACCGGCTGATCCCATTTCAGGTACAACCAGTCTGGCAGCAACTCAATCGGTGCGTCTGCAACCATCGAACTGGCTTGAAATCGACCGACGATCGGAATGAGAAGACAAATACCGACACAGGTGCTAACAACGACGAGCCAGATTAAAGAAGCTGATTTCCATCGGCAAATCTGGGCGGCAAGAAACAAACCTAACAGAAACAAAACTCCTGCAAAGTGGGACCATGCTACTCCTGGCTGAAATAATGCTTGGAGATACATAGCTTGATTAACAAGGAATGGATCGGGTGCTAACCGATCACACCTCCCTTGGCCGCAGGTGCGGGAACAGGATTACGTCCCGGATACTGTCCGAGCCGGTCAGCAGCATCAATAGCCGGTCGATCCCCAGCCCAATGCCTCCCGCCGGGGGCATCCCGTGTTCCAACGCCAGCAAAAATTCCTCGTCCAGGGCCTGCGTCTCGCCGCCGGATTGCTCCAGCAGCCGCGCCCGCTGCACGTCGGGGTCGTTCAACTCCGTGTAGCCCGGGGCGAACTCCATGCCGTTGATGACCAACTCGAACACGTCCACCAGCGACGGGTCCTCGGCGTTCTGCTTGGCCAGCGGGACGAGTTCCTTGGGCAGATGCGTCACGAACAGCGGGTCGAACGTCTTGGCCTCAATCTCCTTCTCGAACACCAACTGCGTCACCTCGAAATCCACTGTGCCGGGGTGCGCGTCCAGACCCAGTTCGCCCGCGCGGGCGAGACGGCCTTCCGGCGTCAATGCGAACCAGCCGGGGGCCACTTCCTCGATCAAATCTCGGTACCGCGCCCGCCTCCACGGACGCGCCAGACTCACGGTCCGGGTCACGCTGCCCTCGGCGTCGCGCAGCTCGATGGCCTCGCGCCCGGCCAGTTGGCAGATGAGAGCTTCCATCAAATCGGCCATCAACTCGAAATCCGCGTAGGCCCAGTACGCTTCGAGCATCGTAAACTCCGGGTTGTGCCGCCGCGAAAGCCCCTCGTTGCGGAAATTGCGGTTCAACTCGAACACCTTCGGAAATCCGCCCACCAGCAGCCGCTTGAGATACAATTCCGGCGCGATCCGCAGGTAAAGGTCCATGCCGAGCGCATGGTGGTGCGTCTTGAACGGGGCCGCCGCCGCGCCGCCCGCCACGGGCTGCATCATCGGCGTCTCGACCTCCAGAAATCCGCGTGCGTGGAAAAACGTGCGGATGCCGTGCATGACGCGCGAACGGGTCTGGAACGTCTCGCGCGACTTCTCGTTGGCGATGAGATCGAGGTAGCGCTGGCGATGCCGGGCCTCCACGTCCACCAGCCCCTTGTGTTTGTCGGGCAGCGGGCGGAGAGCCTTGGCAAGCGGCACGAAGCGCGCTACCCGGATCGTCGGTTCGCCGGTTTTCGTGATGAACCCTTCTCCCTCGATCCCTAGGAAATCGCCGAGATCGAGCAGCGCGAAAACGGCGGCCTGTTCGGGCGTAAGGTTCTTGAGGTTGACGTAAAACTGGATGCGTCCGGTCAGGTCGCTCAGGTCGAGGAAGTGCGATTTGCCCATGTCGCGGTGCGCCGTAACCCGTCCCGCCACGCGGAAAACCGTGCCTTCCGCAAACCGTTCCCGGATCTGCCTGACGTTACCGTCCACATCAAAGCGTCCGCCAAACGGCGACACGCCCGCCTCGGCCAGCGCATTGAGCTTCTGGCGACGGGTGGCAAGGAGGGAGGATTCGGAGGGAGCTTCTTCTGGATTCATCAAGCCAGGGGTGAAGATTCAAGATTCAAGAACCAAGATTCAAGGAAAGCTCAGAATTCAAGGGTTGAGGCAAAAAACAGAAAGAGCCGGAAAGGACGAGTCGCCTCCTTCCGGCCCCCTTGAACCTTGATCCTTGGGACTTCCTTGAATCTTGAAACTTGCCGCCGTCAGGCGGCCGCAGGAGCGGGCTGAGTGCCCGGGGCGCTTTGGCCGTGCGCAGCGGCGGCTTCGCGCAAAGCGTTAATGTTGAAGCGGAACTTCACCTTGCCGCGCTTGGCGTTGGCCTTGGCCTTGCGCTTGGTCTTTTGCGTGGGCGTCTCGAAGGCACGCAGGCGGCGGACCTCGTCCATGATCCCTTCGGAATCGAGCTTGTTTTTGAGGCGCTTGAGGGCGCGGTCAACGGGTTCACCTTTGCGGACGAGGACTTCTGGCATAAAGACGGCTGGTTGTTTTTCCTGGACTGATTTGAAAGTGGCGGGGTGGAGATTCTAGGCGTGGGTTAGCGCGGGGTCAACGCTGTTTTTCTCTTCGCTGTAGACACGGCGACAGAGCGCCGTGGCTACAGCCGTTCGGCTTTCGGTTATCCTGGCAGGTCGTTTGTCCGCACCACGGGCAGGGAACTTGAGTTCGGGGTGGCTGGCCCGATGGGCGCCCCCGAGGCGCTGTGGCCCGCCGGGCCGCGCATCGGGTTCAACTCCGCGCGCAGCCGGTCTTTGCGGCCGCCCGAGAACCAGAGCACAATCGGCGACGCCACGAACACCGACGAATACGTCCCGACCAGCACGCCGATCAGGATCGCCAGCGCGAAATCGTTGAGCACCGCGCCGCCGCCGATGTAGAGCGCCAGCACCGTTACGAGCGTCATGCCGCCCGTGAGCATCGTCCGGCCAAGGGTCTCGTTGATGCTCGCGTTCATGATCTCGCGCACACTGCCCTTGCGTCCTTCGCGCAGGCCGCTGCGAATCCGGTCGTACACGACGATGGTGTCGTTGATCGAATACCCCGCGATAGTCAGCACCGCGCCGACCATCACCAGCGAAAGCTCCTTCCCCAGCAGCGCGAACACGCCGATGGTGATGATCACGTCGTGCAGCAGCGCCACGATCGCGCCGACGGCGAACGAAAACTCGAAGCGCAGCGACACGTAAATCAAAATCCCAAGGATGCCCAGCCCCAGCGCCAGAATCGATTTCGTCGCCAACTGCTTGCCGACCAGTGCACCGACCTTGTCGGATTGCTCCAGCTTCGTGCCGGCGTCGGGGAACGACTTCTCCAACTGCGGCTGGATGGTTTTGCCGGTGTCGACGGGACTGCGGAGCGTCAGGTACTGCTTGCCACCGCTGGAAGTGTCCTGAATTTCAACCGCCTGTTGGCCGATGCCGCGCAGCGATTCCCGCACCTGCGCCACGTCCAGGTGGCGCGTGGTCGTGATGACCGTCAGGTCGCCGCCCTTGAAGTCGATGCCGAAATTCTTTTCCCCGCGCAAAGCGAACACCGCGATGCTCGCCAGGATCACCGCAATCGACGCGAAGGCGCACAGCTTCGCCTTGCCCATGAAGTCGAAATTGGGGTTCTCGAAGAAGTGCAGCATGTGGATTTTCTCCAGGCCGAACTTGTCGGTCGCCCAGGCGAATCCGTTGCGCGTGACGACCAGCGCCGAGAACAGCGCCGCGATGATGCCCAGCGTCAGCGCGACCGCGAAGCCCTTGACCGGCCCGGCGGCGTAGATGAACAGGATCACGCTGGTGATCAGCGTGGTCACGTTGGCATCGAAGATGGAGGTGAACGCCTTGCTGTAAGCCCCTTCGAGCGCGGGCTTGAGCGACTTGCCAGCGGCCAGTTCCTCGCGCAACCGCTCGTAGATGAGCACGTTGGCGTCGATGGCCAGGCCGATGGTCAGGATGATGCCCGCGATGCCGGGCAGGGTCAGCACGAAGCCGAAGCTCACCATCAGGCCGAACAGCAGCACGATGTTGATCAGGAGCGCGAGGTTCGCCAGCATCCCGGCGAACCGGTAGTAAAACAGCACGAACACGAAGGTCAGCAGCACGCCGATGACGCCGCTGAGCACGCCGCGGTTGATCGAATCCTTGCCCAGCGTGGCCGACACGCTCCGTTCCTGCTCGACCCTGACCGGCGTGGCGAGCGGGTTTTCCAGCGCGCTGGAAAGTTTGCGCGCGCTGGCCTCGTTGAAATTGCCGGTGATCTCGGAACTACCGCCGTACATGGCCGACCTGATCACCGGGGCGCTCATGACTTTGCCGTCGAGCAAGATCGCCAAACGCTCGCCGACGTTCTTGCCTGTCATTTCGCCCCACTGTTTGGTGCCCTCCGAGTCGAAACGCAGGTTGACCGTCCAGCCTTGCGTCTCGTAACCGGCGTTGGCCGCGCTCACGCGTTCGCCCAGCATGTCGGCCTTTTTCTTGACCAGCAGCCGCTCGGCGACTTTCTTGGCATCGGTCTTCTTCTTGCCCGGGACGTTGGGGTTGGTGAGGGCCTGATCATCCTCATCCTCGCCGGTGACGATCTCGTAGCCGGGCGGCACGATGGCCAGGCCCGCGTCGATCTGCGGAATTAGCGACGCGCCCCGGGGATCGACGAGCCGGAACTCCAGGTGCGCGACCTGTTGGAGGGTGTCGCGCGCCTCCTTGATCTTTTCCGGCTCCAGGCCGGGAATCTGCACGAGGATCGAGTCCGCGCCGACCGGCGAAATCACCGGCTCACCGACGCCGAAGCGATCCACGCGGCTGCGGATCACCTCCACGGCGATCTCCTGCGCCCGGGGGCTGATGGCGGCGTCCTTGTCGTTTTTGACCAGCCGGATGAGGAACTCCGTGCCGCCTGCCAGGTCGAGGCCGAGCGCGATTTTCTTGCCGGGCGGGTAAACGGCGAGGGCGCAAACGACCACCAGCAGCACCGTGAGCACCAATCCGAGCAGGCGCTTGCGGGCGGCGAGGTCCGTGGCGAGATACCAGGCGAAGAGCGCGAGGACCACCAACCCGAAGGTAAACGTCAGGCCCGGGTAACCGCGCGCTTCGGCGGGGGCGGCGGCAGCCTTGGCGATGGCAGGCGTGGCCTGGGCGAGAAGAGGGAAAACGGAAAACACGGGGACGGGAAAAGGATGAAGGATGAAGGATGCAGGCCGGAGGAGAAAGCCCTCGGAAGGAAAGGGGCGCTAGATCGTCTTGGCGGCAGGAATGGCCTTGGCGGCATCGCCGACGTTGCCGCCCGCCTTGGTCACACTGGTGATGGCGGATTTGTCCACTTCGATTTTGACGTTCTCGGCAAACTTGACCAGGACGGTCTTGGACTCCGGGTCGCGGGCGTTGGAAACGATGCCGTGCAGGCCGCCGGTGGTGACGATTTCATCGCCGGAACGGACGCTGGAAAGGAGCGCGGCCTGTTCCTTGGCCTTCTTCTGCTGCGGGCGGATCAGCAGGAAGTAGAAGATCACCATCATGAAGCCGAGCGTCGGCAGCATCGAGGAAAACGGGGCCGACTGCGGCTGGGACGCAGCTTGGGCGAGAATAGCGAGCAAGGAAAAAGACATGTCGGCGGCGATGTAACTGGAACGAGACGGAGTGTCAAGTATGCGGGAAACCGCACGGGAGTCCAACCGTTTTTGCATTTGTCCTGAGGTAGGGACGGCTCGCCGAGCCGGTCCGCGTCATTTTCCGGAAAGGACCGACGAAGGATGTGCAGCGCGCTCCAAAGAAATCAGGGACCAACCCGGAGGGCCTATTTCTCCCTGGCAAATCGCGCCTCAGGCACCCTTCTGCCTCACGAGCCGCTGGAGCAGAGCCGACGTGCGCACGATGCCGACGAAACGCCCCTCGGCGTCCCGCACCGCCGCCGCGTTCAAGCGCACCGCCCGCAGCCGCCGCAGCACGCGCAACGCCGGGTCGTCGGGCGCGACCACCAGAGGCGGACGCCGCAGATACGCCGCCGCGTCGCGCTGCGGGTCGCGCTCCAGCAGCAACGCGAACACCTCGAGCAGCGAGGTGAGCTCTCCCGCCGCGTCCATGACCGGCAGGAAATCCAGCCCGCGCACCCGCGCGAATTCGAGCAGATCGGCCACGCGCGGTCCCGCGCCGCCGCCGGCCGGCGGCAGACGGAACGGCTCGGGCGCTTTCGGGTCCATCAACCCGCCCGCCGTGAGCGTGCTGTAGTCGATCACGTTGTCGATCATGCCGTGCTCGGAGGGGGTGAGCGCGCCCGTGCGTTCGCCTTCCGCCGCCAGGGTCTTGAGTTCCTCGCGCGCCACGAAGAGGCTGCGCCGCCCGCCCGGTTCCAGCGCGGAGAGCGGCGGCAGGAGCGTCCGCCCGAGCAGCCAGCGTCCGGCGCTCAGCACGGGGCCGAGCAGCCGTTCGCTCCCTTCCAGCAGACCGGCCAGCGCCCCCAGCGCCCGGTAGGGAAACCGGCGAAAAAGCGAGCATCAGCACCCCGGCCCACAGGTACCCGCGCACGCCGAACCCGTGGACAAACGCGTCGGTGACGAGCACCAGCGCGGCCACGTCGGCGAAATTCGTCACCAGCAACACGGTCGCCAGCAGCCGCCCGGGATGTGCCAGCAGCCGCGAGAGCCGGACCGCCCCCGCCTCGCCCTGGTGCGCCCGGGAGCGCAGCCGCGCACGGTTGAGCGAGAGCAGGCCGCCCTCGATCCCCGCGTAGAGGAACGACACCAGCAGGCACAGGCTGAAAAACAGGGACGAGGAGACGGACACGGGCGGAAAAGGGTCAGGCGGCGCGGGTGGAATTGGCGCTGGCCGGGGGCTCGGAGGACAGCGCGTGGTCGCCCGTCAGCGCCTGGGCGTTGTGGTCGTGGTCGGTGGTCGTCGCTTCCTGTTTTTCGATGAGCACCTCGGTGATGAGTTTGCGCGTCACCCGGCGGATCGTCACCTTCAGGTCGGGCGGCAGCCGCAGGACCGACCCGGCGGGCGGCAGGTAGCCCAAACGGTTGAACACCAGCCCGCTGATCGTGTCCAGCCCCTCCGCCGCCAGCTCGAAGCCGGGGTATTCGCTGACGTCGTCGAGCCGCGCGTGCCCGCCGACCAGCAGCCGGTGCTCGTCGAGCAGTTCGATGTAGAGATCCTCCTCGCCGGTGGGCAGGGCGTCGCCGACGATTTCCTCGATGATGTCGGCCAGCGTGACGATGCCTTCCGTGCCGCCGTACTCATCGACGATGATCGCCATGCCCTGCCGCCGGACGAGAAAACTCCGCAGCAGGTCGAGCGCGCTCATGGTCTCGGAAACGAACGACGGCGGGTCCATGCTTTCGCTATAGTGCGGCGCGCGGGCCGGATCGGCGGCGGCGAGACGCAGGAACTTTTTCGCGTCGAGGATGCCCACGATGTCATCGGGCGTCTCGCCGTAAATCGGGACGCGGTGCCGCCGTTCGGCGCGCAGCAGGGCAGCGGCCTCGGCGTTGGGCAGGTCGTCGGTAATCGTAAACGCCTCCACGCGCGGGGTCATGCAGTCCTTGGCCGTTTTGTCGCCCAGCTTGATGATCGCCTGGATCATCTCGCTTTCGGCGGCCTGGAGCGCGCCTTCCTCCGCGCCGACGGCCACCAGCGCGCCGAAATCGGCTTCCGTCATCTTGAGCGGGGTCCGCACCTGGCGCGGGGTGAGCCGGTCGGTCAAGAATTCGCTCGTCGCTTGCAGGCCGCCGCAAAGCGGGTCGAGCACCGGACGCAGGTAATGGAGCGCCTCGACCGCGGGCCGCGCGACGCGCACGGGCAGGCGCAGGGCAATCACCTTGGGCAGCAGGTCGCAGACGCCGACCACCAGCGTGAACAGCCCCAGCGCCGCCAGCCAGAACGGCACCTCCACTTCCTGCGCGGCGACGCCGTGCCACGACGAAAACATGTGCAGGAAATACAGGCCCAGCAGGCACAAGGGCAGGTTCGTCAGCGTGCCGGCCAGCAGGATCATGCTCAGGAGGCGGCGCGGATTGGCGAACAGGGCGTCCACGGTCGCCGCCCGGTGGGGCAGGCTCTCGCGCAGGGCGGCGAGCTGCCGGGGTTGGAGGGAAAACAACGCGGTTTCGGCGGCGGAAAAAAACGCCGACATCGCTCCGAAGGCCGACATCAAGAGCAGGATCAAAGCGGCGGACATGGAAAGGCAGAAATCAAAGCGCCGGCCCCCGGACCGGCAACCGCAGGCGTGGCATCCCCCCATAATAAACAGAAATGCGGAAAAGACGCAGGCTTAGTTTCGGAGGAATTCACTCCCTTGCAATTCCGCGTGGTTCCGCGACGCTGGCCGTCTCCGGTCCGATTTTTTGCGTTCTTGCCATTTGCCGTGTGATTTTGAAAAAAGCCGACCGCATGGAAGCCTTTGTCGCGGCGCTCGGAGCCGACGCCAAGCTGCCGCTCGACCCGTGTTACCAGGGCTACTTTCGCTGCTTCAACGCCGGGGATTACTACGAGGCGCACGACGTTCTGGAGCATCTGTGGCTCAAAGACGGTCGGGGTGGTGAAAATTACGCGTTTTACAAAGGGTTGATTCAAGTGGCAGGCGCGTTCGTCCATCTGCGCAAACAATACGAGCATCCGACCCACGCCAAGCATGGCCGCCGCCTGCGGCCTGCCGCGCGGCTCTTCGAGTTGGCCCGGGCCAACCTCGCCTCTTACGAACCGCTTCATCTCGGGCTGGACGTGACGTTCGTGCGGGCCTTGTGCACCGACCAGGCAGCGGCCATCGTCGCGTCGAGCTTCGTGCGCAACCCGTGGACGCCCGAATCCGCCCCCCGGATGGCTCCCGACGCCGCGAAGAACATCGTGTCGTAGAGGTCGTCGTCACAGGATTCGGGAGCGTTGTGAACTTTTCACAATTTATGATTGACCGCTGGCACGCAATCGCATATCACCAGCGCGGCGAAGAGCCAACTTTCTCCCTGTGGGTCGCTCAATCGGTTCTCTAGAGGCAGAAAGCCCGGGAAAACACAGAATTCCGCCGGTCAAGGTGGCGCGAAAAACATTACTAAAAAGTTCAAAACATCACCAATGAGTCTCAAATTTGCATTACCGTTGGCGCTTTTGGCCGGATGTCTGTCGTTCGCAGACACCTCGCGGGCGGTCAGCTACACAGAAACTACCGACGCCGGTGATCTGCCCAGCACGGCCCTGACCCTTGCTCCCGCGCTGACGCTGGGGAGCAATTCGATTGCGGGCGGCCTCACCCTGACCAACGGGGTGTCGGACAGCGACATGTTTCGGATCACGCTTTCCACCGCCGAATCGCTGACGATTTCGACCACGGCCTTCGTCCCGGGCCGCAACAACTTTGACACGCAACTCGCGCTGTTTACTGCCGGCGGTGTGGGCATTCTGGCCAACGACGACGCGGCGGCAGGCGGGTCGCAGTCGAGCTTGACGACCGGTACTTTGGCCGCCGGCAATTATTATTTGCTCATCAGCGGTTCGGGGCGGTACGCGACGAGCGTGGGCGGGCTGATTTTTCCGAATTATACGGACAACGTGACCGACCCCAGTGCCACGGTAGGCCCGACGGGTCCGGGTGGGGCCACTGCGATCACCGGCTACACCGGCAACAGCAACGAGGGCGGCAACTACACCATTGCGGTGACTGCTGCGGTGCCGGAGCCGTCGAGTTTCCTCGCGGCTGTCGCCGTGGGACTGGGCGGGCTTGGTCTGATGCTCCGCCGTCGCCGCACCGCGTAACCCGGCGATTTTTCTAGCCGCACTTTTGCTTGATCACATTGACTCATATGATTTCCCGTCCGTTTCGACTTTTCACCCTCACGCCCGGTTATCGCCGTGCGAGCCTGACCTCGGCCTTGGCCGCCTTGCTGGTGGCCACCGGCGTGGCGTCCTCGCACGCTGCCCTGCCTGAGAATCTCAACAACGGCCTGCGCGAACTGGCCCAGACCTACAAGGACTCGGCCGCCAAGGCCGGCAGCAAGACCCTCGCGCACGCGGCGGCGCAGTCCGTGCTCCGGACCAACGCCGACGCCCGCGCCGACGCCCAGGACCGCGTCATCGTGGACGTTTACCTCGACGGTACCGCGCCCATCGGCGATGTCGTGGCCAAGCTCGAATCGCTCGGCTGCAAGATCCAGTCCCGGATCGATTGGTACGGGCACGGCGCGCTGTCCGTCTGGCTGCCGCTCGACAAGGCCGCGAAGGTAGGCCGCGCGGCGGGTGTTCACACCGTCAACCTCGCGCTCAAGCCCACAACCCACGTCGGCAAGTGCACCTCGCAGGGCAACGTCGTGCAGAAGATCGAGCCGCTCGCCACGGTGGCCGGCGGCCTCGGTCAAGGCGTCAAGGTCGGTGTGCTATCCGACAGCTACGACACGCTCAAGACCACCGGCACTGGCACCGCCGCCGCGCCGCTCTATCCCAACGTCCGCGCCGTCGATGACGTGGCCAGCGGCGATCTGCCCGGCACGGGCAACCCGAACGGCTACACCACGCCGGTCCAGGTCCTTGAAGAATACAACGCCTCGGGCGAGGACGAAGGGCGTGGGATGCTCCAGATCGTTCACGATATCGCCCCGGCCGCCAGCCTGGCCTTTTACACCGCCTTCATTTCAGAGGTGGATTTTGCCGCTGGCATCGTGGCGCTCCAGCAAGCGGGCTGCAACGTCATCTGCGACGACGTGGGCTACTTCGACGAGCCGATGTTCTCCGACGGACCCGTTGGACAGGCCATTGACCGCGTGACCGCCGCCGGCGCGGTCTACTTTTCCTCCGCAGGCAACGACGGGTCCTCCGGCTACGTGGGCACGTTTACTCCGGTGGCCAACGACGCGACTTCGCAGGCTGCCCTGGGAACGCTCTACACGAACATCTCCGCGGCGGAAAAGCTGGTGATCACCGACTTCCACTCCTTCGGCACCGACGCGAGCGGCAACCCGATCCTGGTGCAGAACATCCGCATCCCCGGCACCAGCGCGGATGCCACCGGCCGCCTGGAGTTCCAGTGGGATGATCCGTACCTGGTTCTCGCCAGCCAGGGAGCCACCAACAACGTGACGACGGACTTCGATATCCTGGTGTTCAACGCGGCAGGAGCTATCCAGACCACTCGCAGCGGCCAGACGAACAATTTCATCAGCAAGGTTCCGCAGGAACTGCCCGGCACCGCACTGGCCGCGGCGACGAGCTACAAAATCGTCATCGCCCGCACCAACCGCACCGCCGCTTCGGCCACGCCGAATCTGGCCACGCACCTGCGCTATGCCGTGCAGACCAACGACACGCCGGTGCGCGGCGACTTCATCACCCCCGCCAGCGCCGAAACGCACGGCCACGCCACTGCGGCTAACTGCATCGGCACAGCGGCCTACCGCTACGACGCCTCGCCGGTGGTAGACGTGCATGACCCGAACCACGTGATCTATCCCATCGTCGAGCAGTTCAGTTCCAACGGCCCGGTGTCGATTTACTTCGACGCCGCCGGCAACCGTCTGGCGACGCCGGTGGTGCGCAAGCAGCCGGTGCTGTCAGCCTGCAACGGCGTGGACACCACCTTCTTCCCGCCTGTCGGCGTGACCAGCGGCACCACGCCGCCCCCGGCGCCCGGCCCGGCGAATCCCAGCACGCAGGACTTCGATGGCGACGGCTATCCGAACTTCTTCGGCACCAGCGCCGCTTCCCCGAACGGCGCCGGTGTGGCTGCGGTGATCCTCGGTGTCGCCAAGGCGAACAACATCACGCTCAGCCCGGGCGATGTCCGTAGCCTCATGATCTCGACGACCCAGGCAAACCAGGATCAGACGCCCGGTTCCGCGGTTGGCACCGCCGGTGCCGTGACGGTCACGGCCGGTGGCTATGGCCGCACGGACAACAACGGCTACACCGTGGCGTACTCTGGTGCGGCAGGGACGACCCTGGCCTCGATCACCATCGACTTGTCAACCATCGGCGCGCACTTCGACACGACGACGGCGATCCCGCTCGACACGACGACGACCGCGACCGGCACTGGCGTGGTAGTCTCGGCCTTCAACGGCACGACCACCCCGACGGGCACGACGGCCCCGAGCGTGACGGGCTTCACCGTGGGCACTGGCAGCGGCGGCACGGCCACCTCGTTGTTGACGGTCAACTTCAGCAACTTCAACCCCGGCGCGACGCTGAAGTTCGGCATCGGCCGACGCAACGATGTGGTCAACATCTTCTCCCAGCTTGGCGAGGTGCTCGGCGGCCAGACGCCGACCAGCCCCGGCGCGCTGCTCTCGGCGACGAACAGCGCGAGCGGTACCGCGTCGGGACGTTTCGTCAACACGTTCAAGCAGAAGTGGAATTACAAGGAAGGCTACGGCCTGATCGACGCTCAGGCGGCGGTCAACCGTCTGCTCGGCAAGTGAGCAGCCACGATTAAAGGGACATGGCGGCTAGGGTAGGCAGGGCAGTAGCCGCCGCGTAAGGTAACATAAAATAGCTGACCGGGGCGGGGAGCGATCCCCGCCCCGGTTTTGTGTTTTGGGGGATGATCCGCCCCGGGGGTCAATCTCGCCGCAGGCTGCCTTCGCGGCCGTTCCCGCGCCCGCGCGTGAACCGCAGGATTTCCCCGATCACGCTGACGGCAATTTCCGCCGGGGATTCCGCGCCGATGTCCAATCCGATGGGGGCGTGTACCCGGCGCAACGATTCGCGGATGTGGTCCGCCTCCACCAGTTCATCGAACACCCGCGCAACCTTGCGGCGGCTGCCCATCATACCGATATAGCCGGGCACCGGGCGACGGAGGGCGGCGTCGAGCGCGCGTTTGTCCAGGTCGGCGTTGCGGTTGACGATCACCAGGGCCTCGCGCGGCAACCATTCCCGCGCGGCGATGAATTCCGGCGCGGGCAGATCCGTGACGAGGCGTGCGGCAGAAGGGAATTTGCCGCCGCCGAGCTGTTCCGCGCGGTCTTCCACCACGCCGACGTAGAATCCGCAGCCCGCTGCCAAGTGCGCGATGGCCAGGGAACAGTGCCCGCCGCCGATGATCCAGACGGCCTCGCCGGTGCCCAGCGGTTCGATGAACACGGCGCACTCGCCCCCGCAAATGGCACCGAAAGACTGCGGCTCGCCCTCGCGCAAAAGATAGTTTTTCAACTGCGGTGCACCGGCCTCGCGGAGAATGCCAAGCGCCTCCTCGATCACCAGCGACTCAAACTTCCCGCCGCCGACCGTGCCAGAAATCCGGCCGTCTCCGTAGACGAGCATCTTTGCCCCCGGTTGGCGCGGCACGCTGCCCTTGGCGCTGACCACCGTGGCCAGCGCGCATGCGCGGCCCTCAGCCTGGGCCGCAGCGATCTCGGCGTGGAAAGCGGAGTCATTCATGGAGGAAGGAGGAAGGATGAAGGATGAAGGATGAAGGCGGAAATTTGATCGTTGCCCTCTATCCTGTTTTCGACCAGTCACCAACCTGCTCTGCCTTCATCCTTTCCCTTGCGCATCTCGCGCTCGTGGCCCATACAGTGGGCGTGCGCTTTTCTCAAGGATTCAGGTGGGCAAAATCGGGTGGCCTCGGGCGTGGAATCGCCCACGTTTGCGTTGTGGCAACCTTGGTTTCGCCGGTGGCGCTGCGAGCGGCGGCCGAAACGGCGGGGGCCAAGGCGTTCCTCGTCGCCGACGACAAGAGCGGCCACATCCTGCTCCAATCCCACGCGATGGACAAGCTGCAGGTCGCCAGCCTGACCAAAATCGCGTCCGCCGTGGTCGCGCTCGACTGGGCGCGGCTCAACAATCACCCGCTGGACACGCCGGTAAGCATCCCCGGTTCGATCATCGCTTCGTTTCAAGACAATCCTATCGGCTTCCAGGACGGTGACGAAATTTCCTTGCGCGATCTACTCTACGCCTCGCTGATGCAAAGCGACGGCATCGCCACGGACACGCTTGCGGCGTTCGTGGGCCGGGAGCTGCCGACGGTCGCGGGCGAGGACAAGGTTCGTAATTCCAGCACGGTGCGATTCGTCGCGCAGATGAACGCCCTCGCGCGCAAGCTCAAGATGGAGCGCACGCGTTTTCTCAACCCGACGGGGACCGACGGCACGGAGCGCCCCTACTCGACGGCGGGAGACCTCGCGCGGCTTTCTCGCTACGCGCTGGCGAAGGCGGACTTCCGCTTTTTCGTCGCGCAAAAGGAGCGCCGCATCACCTTGAAACGGGCGGGCGCGAACGTGGACTACCTGCTGCGCACGACCAACGAGATGCTCGGGGTCAAGCAGGTGGACGGCGGCAAGACCGGCAGTTCCACCCGCGCGGGCCAGTGCCTGATGGTGACCTCCGAGAGACCGCCCATCGTCTGGCAAGAGGGCGAAAAGCACTACAAGACAACGCGGCGGCTGATCGTCATCGTGCTCGGTTCGCCGGATCGCTTTGGCGAGGCGGCCCGGTTGATCGACCAGGCGGTGCCGATCTACGACAAATGGCTGGCGGCGGAACATCCGATGGATCCGGAAACGACCCTGTAACCGCCGCGGAGCGGCGGTAAGACTCAAGAACCAAGATTCAAGGGAAAGGCGCAGAAGTTGTTTTCCGATCTGGACCTTAAAGCTTGAATCTTCCTTGAATTTTGGTTCCTGAATCTTGAGTCTTACCGGCGCAGCCGGTTTTTATGGATAAAAAACGGATTGGCATTTTGACCAGCGGCGGCGATTGCCCCGGCCTCAACGCGGTGATCCGTGGAGTGGTGCGCGCGGCGGACAAGCTCGACTGGGAAGTCGTCGGGTTCATCGATGGGTTCGAAGGACTGCTTCCGCCAGGGGACTACCGCATTCTGGACCGGCACTCCACTGCGCACATCATGCCGCAGGGCGGGACGATCCTGGGGACGACGAACAAGGGTCACTTCATCAGCAAGATCGGCGCGGGCGACAAGATCGGGGTGGCCCCGGAAACGGTCGAAAACGCGAGGCGGTTGCTTGACGATCTGCGCATCGAGGGCCTGATTCTCGTCGGCGGCGACGGTTCGCTGACGACGGGCCAACAGCTTTACGAGGCGGGGTTCCCGATCATCGGCGTGCCCAAGACCATCGACAACGACCTGGAAGCGACGGCGATGACCTTCGGCTTCGACTCGGCGGTAGCGTGCGTGGCCGATTCGCTCGACCGGTTGCACACGACGGGCAACTCGCACAAGCGGGTCATGGTGCTGGAAGTCATGGGGCGGCACGCGGGCTGGATCGCGCTCTACGGCGGGCTGGCGGGCGGCGCGAACGCCATTTTGATTCCCGAGATTCCCTTCACTTACGAGAAGCTGGCGGATTATCTCAACACGCGCGACCGCGAGGGCTACACGAGCAGCCTCGTGGTGGTCGCAGAGGGAGCGAAACCGGCGGGCGGCGCGCAGTCGGTGCGGTCGTCGGCGTCGCCGGGCGAGTATAAGTTGGGCGGCATCGGCGAACAGGTGGCGGCGGAAATTGCCGCGCGCACGGGCAAGGAGACACGTTGCACGGTGCTGGGTCATTTGCAGCGCGGTGGCACGCCGACCACGCTTGACCGCATCCTGGGCACGCGTTTCGGCGTCGAGGCGGTGCAACTCATCGAGAAAAAACGTTTCGGCACGATGGTTTCCTACCAGAATTACCAGGTGACGGGCGTGCCGATTGCCGACGCGGTGCACCGGCTGCGCGTGGTCACGCCGGAACACCAGATGGTGGCGACGGCCCGGGCGGTGGACGTGAGCTTTTGCGACTGAAGAAAAGGATGAAGGCGGAGTAAAAAATCATCGCGCAATCCCAAAGGTCTTTTCCTTCATCCTTCATCCTTTCTTATGGACCCATTGTTGAACCTCCTCCAGCACGATGCGCTGGCCTCGCGGGCCGATCTCGCCGCGCAACTCGACACCAGCGTCGAGGAAGTGGAAAGACGCATCGCCGCGTTCGAGGCCGAGGGGGTGATCGTCGGCTACCAGACGATCATCGACAGCGAGAAGGCGGGCGATCAATTCGTGACGGCGGTGATCGAGGTGAAAATTACGCCGGAACGCGAAGGCGGCTTCGACCGCATGGCCGAGCGCATCGGCAAGTTCCGCGAGGTGCGCAGCTGCTACCTGATGAGCGGCGGCTACGATTTACTGGTGTTCGTAGAAGGCAAGACCCTGCGTGAGGTGGCCAGTTTCGTGAGCGAAAAACTCAGCCCGCTGGGCGGCGTGATTTCCACGGCGACCCATTTCCGGCTCAAGGCGTACAAGGAAAACGGGGTGCTCCTGGCCGGCGGCGAAAAGGTGGAACGGCTGGCCGTTTCGCCCTGATCTCAACTCCTAACGCACGGTCTCCGCTTCGTGGGCGTTGAGGATGGAAAGGAGCAGACCCGGGAAACGGGTTTCGAGGTCTTCCCGACGCAGAAAGTTGATCAATTCCAC
>CAXUHC010000009.1:42299-43211 GCA_964250705.1 uncultured Chthoniobacterales bacterium
CACGCCCCGGCGCTGGCTGAAAACCACGCCTGCCTTGCGCAGAATCTGGAAGTGCAGCGAGCAGGTCGACTTGGGCATGGCAAGACCGGCTTTGGCCATGGAGTTCGCGCAATTGATGCCGCCCGTTTCAGTTAGCAGAACGCGCACGAAGGCGAGACGCACCGGGTCCGCCAAAGCATGGAGAACGCCCGCCAGGGTGATGGCGGCGGTAGAGGTGTGTTGGAGTGCGCGGATGGAACCAAGATAAAGAAAGAAGTTGCGACTTCAACGAATTCGTTGTTCGGTTTTACTGAACTAACGATTCAACGGGGACGTTGACACTCCGCAACGTTTCGAGATCGCCAGCCAGACGCACGACCAACACATCCATGGAAAACAAACCCGACGGACAACCGCAAGATCCCATTCTCACGACCCGCCAGGGCCATCAGATTTCCAATAACCAGTCCCAGCGCACGGTGGGCAGCCGGGGTCCGGCGACGCTGGAGAACTATCAGTTCCTCGAAAAGATCAGCCACTTTGACCGCGAACGTACCCCGGAGCGGGTCGTGCATGCACGTGGTTTTGTGGCGTACGGCTAGTTCGAGGCCACCGGCACCATCGGCGACGAACCCGCCAGCCACTACACCCGCGCGAAGCTGTTCCAGGAAGCGGGTAAGAAGACGCCCATGGTCATCCGGTTTTCCACGGTGATCGGCGGCCGCGATTCGTCCGAGGTGGCGCGAGACCCGCGCGGTTTTGCGGTCAAGTTCTACACCGAGGACGGCAACTGGGACCTCGTGGGCAACAACCTGCCGGTGTTCTTCATCCGCGACGCCATCAAATTCCCGGATGTCATCCACTCGCTCAAGCCCGATCCGGTGACGTTCCGCCAGGAAGCCAACCGCATTTTCGACTTCATGAGCCAGACGC
>CAXUHC010000010.1:0-2714 GCA_964250705.1 uncultured Chthoniobacterales bacterium
GCCGCCCACCTCCGGCAGGCTGGAAGTGCCGCTGCAAATCACCGGCGCGCCGTGGTGGAGCGCTTCGAGCACCGGCATCCCGAAGCCCTCGTACCAACTCGGGAAAACGAGCCCCCGGGTCCGTGCGTACAGCCGCGACAAATCGGCGTCGGACACGTAGCCCAGCCGTTGCACCCGGCCCCGGGCTTCCAGGGCGGCGAACCGCTGCTTGAGCGCGTCGCTTTTCCAGCCGCCGCCGCCCGCGATCCGTAACGGGAGCGGATGTGGGCTGCGCGGCCAATAAAGCTCCATCGCCGCCAGCAGGGTCTCGTAATTCTTCCTCGGCTCCAACGTGCCCACCGCCAGCCAGAAATCCCCGTTCGCCGCCGCGGGGTCCGGCCCGGCGGGGTCCTCGCGCGGGCCCAGGTGGGTCACGGCCCAGGGCTTGTCGCTGCGTTCCAGCCAACCCGCCAGCAGGCGGTCGAATTCCCGGCGGCTGAAGTCCGAGTTGAAGAGAAAACCGTCGGCGCGGGCGAGCGCCCCGAAAATTCCGTCCTGGCAATGCAGACGATTCCCGTCGGTCGCGAATTCCGGGTGCACCCAGAAACTGACGTCGTGGATGAAGAACACCAGCTTGGCCCGACCGACGAACGGAGCCTGGAAGCTATTGGATTGCACGATGTCCGGGTCGCCGGGCAGGGAGATTTCACCCGCGCGAACCTGCTGCCAGAGGGCGGCGGCGGCGGCGGCGTCCAGGTCTCGCAACGGGCTGCGCACCTGCGGAGAGTCAAGGCGGGTGCCGGTGTCCGTGTGCTCGTTGAGCCACTGGTCGAAGTGATGGTAAAGGAAGTATGCGTTTTCCGGTGCCACGGCGACCAGGGCGTGTGCCAACGAATCCGCCTGCCAGCCGCAGCCCGCGCGTTCCTGGCAGGTCTGGGCCACGTCGAGACCGATGCGCAGCGGGCGGGTCATGGGTAGCTCGCCCGGTTGGCAAACCACTCCGTCATCCTGAGCGGAGTGAAACGGAGTCGAAGGATGACGGAAATTTTCGGACGGCATCTTCATGGGTTCATGGCGTCAGAGGCCCACGGCGTCGAGGTCGGCTTCCAGCGCGGCGAGAAACGCGTCGTCCGGAGGAACTTCGAACTGCTCGGCGTAGAGCAGGCAACGGGTCACCATCGCCGCGAGGAAACGCTGCCGCCCGGCGGGATCAGCGGGATCGGGCGAGGTCGTCTCGTAGGCCTTGTGGTGGGCGAGATGCTTGATCCAGCGCAGGACCGGCCCCGCCGTCGGCGCATACTTTTTCACCACCTCGACCAGTTCCAGGTGCACGGGCACGCGCTGGCTCAGGGTCTTGGTGTCCCCGTGCAGGCGCGACCCGGCGAGGAAATGGCCGTCGAGATAATGGAAGGGGGCCACCCGGCCCACCCGCAGCCAGTATTCGTAATCCAGCCCGTAGCGCAGCGCGTCGTCGAACACGCCGAAACGCTCGACCACCTCGCGCCGCCAGAACACCGCCGGCTGGCACAGGAAACACGTTTCCAGCAGCCGCTCGTAGTCCCACGGCTCCGTGGGGTATGCCTCCATGACCGAGCCGTCGGCGTGCAGATGGTGCGCCCGGCCGTACAGCGCGGGCGTTTGCGGATGCGCCTGAAAGTGCGCCGCCGCCGCCGCCAGCGCGCCGGGGTAATACACGTCGTCGGAATTGAGGTAGGCCAGCACGTCGCCCGTGCTCTCGCGCAGGCCCCGGTTGATGGCGTCCGCCTGCCCGGCGTCCCGCCGCGACTCCCAGCGCAGGGTCTTGCCGCCGCCCACGGCGGGCCACCGGCGCAGGATGTCCACCGAGCCGTCCGTGCTGCCGCCGTCGAGCACGAGGATTTCCAGTTCCGGCCCGTCCTGGCCGCACACGCTTGCCAGGGTCGCCGGGAGGTAGGCGGCCTGGTTGTAAGAGGGGATGACGACCGTGAATTTCATCGGGACGCGGCAAAAAGCGGGAACTCCCGACCGTCGTCCATCCGCAGGTCGGCGGAAAGCAGGCAAACGCCGTGGACCCGCGCGTCGGCGGCGTTGAGGTTGGCGGCGTCCGGCACTTCGAGAGCCAGCGCGCCGCCCTGCGGACGGAAGCAGACGCGGATCGCGTGGTCGAGTTGGTTGGGCGGCAGGTCGAAGCCGCCCAGGGCGCAGCCCGCGCCCGCGCGCAGCCGCAGCCGCCGGGGCACGGGCATGGGGCGAAAACGCAGGATCAGCGTGCCGCGCGGGGGCAGGTCCGAGGGTGTGCCGGGCAGGCCCAGCAGGGCGGCGCGCTCCGTCCAGCCGTCGGGAAAAATGCCCCGGATAAACGGATGATAAGGCGGGGTCGCGCCCGCCAGGTCGACGATGGCGTCGAGCAGATGACCAGACTCGTGGTCGAGCGAGAAATCCCGCCGCCGCCGCCGTCCCGCCGCGACGAGGCGCCGGCGCAGCGCGGCGTCGGTGGCGATTCGGGTCATGGCCTCGGCGAAGGCTTCCGGGCGGCGGGCGTCGGCGTAGAGGCAGGCGTCCGCGCCGACCTCGGCGAGCGAGCCGTCGCCGCTGGTCAGCACGGGCAGGTCGTGCTGCATGGCCTCCAGCAACGGGATGCCGAACCCCTCGTGCAGCGACGGGAACACGAGCGCGCCCGCCGTTTCCCAAAGGCGGCCGAACGCGGGCGGCGGCACGTACCCGCGGAACTCCACGGCGTCGGGTCCCAGCAGGCC
>CAXUHC010000010.1:2724-38599 GCA_964250705.1 uncultured Chthoniobacterales bacterium
CGTCCCGGCCAGGGCGCGCAGAAGCTCCCAGCGGTCGTCCTCGTGCCCGGTAAGCACGAGCCGCCAGGGCGTCTGCCCGGCCGCCCTGGCGCCGGCCCGGTAGATCCCGTAGGCCAGCAGGAGCGTTTCGTGATTCTTGTGCTTCCAGGCGTTCGCGGGATAGAAAAAAAACGGCGGGTCCGCCGGGGCGGGGGCAGGCGCGGCAAGCGCCGCGGGCAGGGCGGCGAAACGCTGGTGCACGGCGATGTAAACCGTGAACATCCGTTCGGGCGGCACGCCGTAGTGCGCGCGCATCCGGGCCTCGACGTGGTGGGAAATGCATTGCAGGCGGTCGGCCACCTTCAGGATATTTTGGAACGCCTCTTCGCGGACGGCGTTGTGGCGCGAGCCCAGGCTCCAGGGAAAGTCGCGGTGGAGCACGTCCACGACCGTGCTGATCGTGCACACTCCCGGCAGCGCAAAATCCACGGGGCCGAACGGGCAGTAGAGCACCTGCGCGCCGAGCCGCCAGAGCAGGTCCACCGGCGGCGGGACGGCCAGCCGCTCGCGCGGGGCGTGCTCGTCGCCGGCGGGCAGGGGAGCGTTGCCGCCGCCGGTGTCGGCGCGCACGCAAACGATCTCGTCGCCGATCCGGGCGAGCTCGTCGCGCACCTCGGCGTGGGTGCTCGCGCAGGTCAGGTAGAGGAATCGCAGCGGGACACGCTGCTGCCGCCCCAGCCAGAGCAGGGTCTCAAAAAGGAAGGGTTTGACGCCGCCGTTCTCGCCGCCGGGACGCAGGTTGCTCAGGTCCACGGCCACGCGGATCGGGGCGGATGACAGGGTGGGCATGGCGAGGAAACCGCGCGCGGCGGGATCAGACCCGCAGGAGCGTGCCGGTGGGTTGTTCGCAGGCCTGACCGCCGCGTTCCAGACGCAGCCCGACCTTGAAATCCACGCCCGCAGGCAGCGAATCGTGAAGCACCTCGCAGACGAAGCCCACCCCTTCCAGGCCGGTCGCGCCGCCGGTCAGATCGGCGGGCTGGGCGGCATAATAAGCGGCGACGTCCGGGCGTGGCACGGGGCGGGCGACCGCCTGGTAGACCGTGTCGCCGTGGCGGAACCGCAGGGTGACGACCGTGTCGCGGGCGTCCCAGTCGGCGTCGGGGCGAAACGCCCAGCCCGAGATCGCCGTGTGCGTGCCCCGGTCCTCGCAAGCGTCGAGATGGTAAACGATCCGTTCCGTCAGGAGCGCGGCTTTCATAGGCACGACGGCCGCGTCCGCCCGTGGCGGCAGTGGGGCGGAGACCCGGCCGCCGCCGGAAAACTTCAGCAACCGGCGCACGAGGGCGAGTTCGCGCGCCAGGCGGCGGGCCTCGGCGCGGGCGGCGCGGGCCTCGGCTTCCCTGCCCTGGAGACGCAGGAGCAGAGGCGCGTCCGCGTCCTCCGCCGGGGTTTCGGTCCGTGGGTCCTCCGGGTTCATCGCGCCGACGGGGCGGCGGTGAACGGGTTCACGCGGGTGGAATCGGGATTCATGAGAAACGTTCGTGCTTGCCGTGGCGGACGCCGCCGGGCAACGGTGTGCCAGAAGGGATCACGGTCGTCAACTCCGATGTCGTCAGCAGACGGTGTTTATCGGACGCCTCGGCTTCGGTCGGGCGGATCGTCCCCGGCGCGGCTTGGTCGGCAAGCGATGCTTTGGGGTCGGCCTCGCCGGGCGGGAGGAGCGAGGAGAGTGCCGCGACGTGTTCCCGCAAGGCGTCGTTTTCGGCATTGCTGGCCAGGAGCCAGGAGGTCAGCGTCTGGATTTGCTCGCCACGCGCCGCACGGTCGGCCTCGCTGGTTTTGAGCAGGGCGGAGAGCTTGGTGATCTGGTCCTGGCGGTCGGCGCGGTCGGCTTCGCTGGTTTTAAGCAGGGCGGAGAGCTTGGCGACCTGCTTCTCGCGGGCATCGCGGTCAGTCTCGCTGGTTTTGAGCAGGGCGGAGAGCTTGGTGATCTGGTCCTGGCGGTCGGCGCGGTCGGCTTCGCTGGTTTTAAGCAGGGCGGAGAGCTTGGCGACCTGCTTCTCGCGGGCATCGCGGTCAGTCTCGCTGGTTTTGAGCAGGGCGGTGAGCTTGGTGATCTGGCCCTGGCGGGCCGTGCTTTCGATCTCGGTCGCCTGGAAACCGGTCGTCAGTTCCTCGACCTGCCGCAGCCGCGCGAGGCTTTCGGCCTCGCTGCCGTGGAGTTGGGCCGAGAGTTCGTCCACCTGCTTGAGCCGGGCATCGCGGTCGGTTTCGCTGGCCGCCAGCAAGGCCCCCATCTCTCGGGTCTGGCGCAGGCGGGCCGCGCTGTCCTCGCGTTGCAAGCGCAGCCGGGGCGTGGCGGTCTCGATCAGGGCGCGGGCTCCGGCTTCCAGACCCTCCGCCTCGAAGACCGCTTGTTTGTCGGCGTCGTCCGCCAGGAATTGCGCCAGTGCCCGTTGCACCGACGCGACGGAAATCGTGCGCACGCAGGGTGCGTCGACGAAATAACAATCCCACGCGCAGCCAAAGCACGGGAGGGGCTGCACGACCGTCAGCGAGCGCCGGGCCACCGGCCGGAACCTCGGCCAGTGGCCGCCGCCAAAGACCGGCACGACGGGGGTCCCGAGCGCCGCCGCGAGGTGCAGCGCGCCGGTGTCGTTGCCGAAATAAAAACGCGCCGCCGCCAGCAGGCCCGCCACGACGGGCATCTCGCCGTTCTTGCCGACCCACAGCGCCGGGTTCGCGCCAGCCGCGCACGCCGCCGCGCGGGCGGCTTCCAATGGGGCGTGCTCGGATGCGTGGCCGATCAGCAACGCCCGGACGCCGTGCTCGCGTTCCAGCCAGGCCAGCGTCTCGCCGTAACGAGCGGCGGGCCAGCTCTTGATTGGCACGTTGGCGATGCCCGCCACCGCGCAGACGAGGAAGTTCCCCGGCGGCAAACCGACACTGGCCACGATCCGCGCCGCGCGCTTGCCCGCGTCGGCGGGGACGGTCGCCGTCGGCCACCAGCGCGGGGCCTCCCGGCCGAGCAGTGCGCCGGCGAGGCGCAGGTTTTTCTCCCATTCCGGCTCCTCCGGCTCGACGCGGATTTTCTCCGGGTAGATCGCCGCCCAGTCGACCGGCAACACCGCGTCGAGCGCGGCGCGGATCAAGGGATCGGTCAACCCCGGGCCGAGGCTGACCTGCCGCACTCCCGGCAGAAACGCGGCCACCGCCGATTCCAGCCAGGTTTGCTCGGAGCAGGCCGCCACGACGCAATCGGGCGCGAACGCGCGCACCGTTGCGCGCAGGGCATCGAGCGCGGCGGGGTCGTCGCCGGGACCCTGCCGGTAGGGATTGCAGGCTGTCGTCAGCCATTGCACCCCCCCGGACGCGAGCAGGGGGATGACGTCAGCGTAAGGTTCCCGGATCAGCACGGCCACCTCGGCCTGCGGCCACGCATCGCGCACCAGGCGCGGCACCGGCTCAAAGAGAAACAGGTCGCCGTAGGCGTCCGGACGGAGAAAGAGGATGCGCTGCGGAGTGGAGGGGGAGGGCGCGTGCACTTGTAGTCGGTAACCGTACAAACACAACATGCTTCCCGCAACAAACGAACCGGCGGCGGGCAACACGCTGATTCCCTCCACCGCCGAAACAGTTGGTGATGCGCACGCTCAGGGGGGAGGATTCCGTGGCCGCGAGGCCTGGGGAAACCCGTTCAGGTCGTGCAGCCTGTCCACCGGCCTTCAATCTTCGGCCCCCGCCGGCAAGATGCTCCAGGGCAGGATGTGCATGGGCAGTTGAGCGATGCCGTAAAACGGCATGGTCGCCTCGGGGTCCGGATGATACACCTCGAACGCGCCGATCCCCTCGTGGACATCGTAGAACATGCCGGCATCCGGGCTTTCCGCGCCCTTTTCGCTGGCCATCAGGGTGACGGTGTAGGGACCGGGCTGCACCGAAAATTTCAGGGTAAAGCGGAACAGGAGCCGGTCGCCTGCTTTCATGGAAGGGAGCGCGACCTTCAACTGGGCGTTGCCCGCCGCGAAGACCAGGTTGTTCATGCGGTCGTAGAGGTTGAGGCCCAGGTGCGGGCAGGCGATGTCGGCGTGCGCCTGCGCCAGCAGGGTGAAGGTCCCCTCGCCGAGCATCTCGATTTGCAGGCAGTTGACGCCGAGCTTGCTGTCGAAACGGCCGGAAAGGAGTTCGAGCCGCCGGTTGCCGTGCCGCGAGCGCGCTTGGGGCAGGAGGTTTTCCCGCAGGACGGCCAGGGCCGCGCTCTCCGACACGGCCTGGTCCGCCGCGGCGGGGGCATCGCCCGGGGCGGTCGCGCGGTCGGTCGCGCCCGTGGGCCGGCCCGCCGCGAGCGCGTAATACCGGCTGGCCGCCTCCTCGGGCGGACCCTCGAACACCGCCCGGCCCGCGCTGAGCAGCAGCGCGCGGCTGCACAGGTTTTGCACCGCCCCCATGCTGTGCGAGACGAAGAGGAGGGTCGTGCCGCCGTCGAGGATTTCGCGCAGCCGCCCGAAGCATTTCTGCGTGAAGAACACGTCGCCCACGGCCAGGGCTTCGTCGATGATGAGGATGTCCGGCTCGACGTTGATCGACACGGCGAAGGCGAGGCGCAGCACCATGCCGCTCGAATACGTCTTGACCGGCTGGTCGAGAAACTGGCCGATGTCCGCGAAGGCGGCGATGTCGTCGAACTTCGCGTTGGTCTCGTCTTTGGTCAGGCCGAGGATGGAGGCGTTGAGATAGATGTTCTCGCGGCCCGTGTATTCCATGTTGAAGCCGCTGCCCAGCTCCAGCAGGGCGGCGACGCGGCCAAGCACGTCTACGCGCCCCGAGCTGGGCCGCAGGGTCCCGGCGATGATTTGCAGGAGCGTGCTCTTGCCCGAGCCGTTGCGCCCGATGATGCCGACGCTCTCGCCGCGCCTGACTTCGAAGGAAAGCTCCTCCAGCGCGGTAAAATCCTGGTGCAGCGCGTCGCGTCGGCGGCGCAGGGCGGCCAGCGGCGCGGAGTCGCGCGGCAGCACGGTGCGCAGGGTGCGGTGCGCCTGGCTGAGCATCGAGTACCGCAGCCGGACGGACGGGGAAGTCCAAAGTTTGTAGTGTTTGCTGACGCCCTGGACGGATAACACCACGTCTTCCTCCCCCGGCTCTGCGGTCGGCGTGGGGGCGGGAAGCGGGGCTTCGAGGGTGGTCGAACTCATCAAAAACCGTGGGTGCCGGCGGGTCAGACCGGCGAGGGAGAAGGGATTGTTTATGTACGGGCCGGGGGTTGTTTCGTCAAGCTAGCAAACCGGATGGCGGGGCGAAGATGGCCGGGAGATTCTCCGTCTCTCGGTCATCCCGAGCGCAGTCGAAGGACCGGAAATTATCCAGGTGACGCAGAACTCAACGTTTGCGGCTTTCCGGCTGTAGCCACGGCGCTCTGTCGCCGTGTCTGCGTTCGAGGCGCTCTCCCGCACGGCGACAGAGCGCCGTGGCTACAGCCGGAGGAAGTTCGATGTGCGCCCACTGGACAATTACCGGTCCTTCGACCGCGCTCGGGATGACCGGAAATTTCGGCGGAATCGCCGGGCGCAAAAAGCGCACTTGTCGCGCCGGGCAAGGGGTCCGAAATTAGCGGCCACCATGTCCGCTCCCGTCCTGCCCCGCGCCCCCCACGCGCCGCGCCATCCCCTGCACGTCCCCCCGCCGCCGACCGGACTGCCGGGCACCCTGCGGCGGCACCGCTTCCTCGTCGCCCAGCTCACCCGGCGCGAGGTGGTCGGGCGTTACCGGGGGTCCCACCTGGGGCTCTTCTGGTCGTTCGTAAACCCGGTGCTGCTGCTGTGCATTTACACGTTCGTCTTCAAATACATCTTCAACGCCCGGTTCACGGGGCATCCCGACGAGGGCTGGGCCGATTTTGCGCTCATGCTCTTTTCCGCGCTCATCATCTTCAACGTCTTCGCCGAGTGCCTGGGCCGCGCGCCGAACCTCATCCTGCTCAATTCCAACTACGTGACCAAAGTCGTTTTTCCGCTCGAAATCCTGCCGCTGACCGTCGTGCTGGGCAGCCTCGTGCACCTGCTCATCGGCTTCGTGCCGCTGGTCCTGGCGGCGTTCATCACGCGCAACGGCCACCTCCACGCCGCCGTGCTGCTCTGGCCGGTGCTGCTGGTGCCGATCACGTTCTGGGCGCTGGGCATCACCTGGCTGGTGTCCGCGCTGGGGGCGTTCCTGCGCGACCTCAACGAGGTCATGCTCGCGCTCACGCAAATCCTCATGTACGCCAGCGCCGTGTTCTACCCGCTGGACCGTCTCGACAAGGTGCCCGCCAGCATCCAGGCGATCATCCGGCTCAACCCGCTGACCTATTTCTCCGAGCAAAGCCGCAACCTCGTCGTCTGGGGCGACCTGATGGACTGGCACGCCTACGGCTGGGTGACGCTCGAAGGCTTCGTTTTTATGTTGGTCGGCTACAAGCTCTTCATGAACGTCAAGCAGGCGTTCGCCGACGTGATCTGAGCCCCCGCGATGCAAATCTCGCTCGTCACCCCGCTTTTCAACCGGCTCGACCTCACGCGGGCCTGTCTGGAAAGCGCGCGGCGCACGCTGGCGGGCTGGGACTACGAGTGGATCTTCATCGACGACGGCAGCACCGATGGCACGCGCGATTTCCTGCGCGCGCTGCCCGACGACGGCGGCCGGGTGCGCGTGGTTTTCAACGACGCGCCGCGCGGGTACGCCGCGAACAACAACCACGGCGCGCGCCTCGCCCGCGCGCCGCTGCTGGGCCTGCTCAACAACGACCTCGCGTTCCTGCCCGGCTGGCTGGAACCGATGGCGCGCGTCGCCCGGGCATTGCCCGACGTGGCGTGCGTGGGCAACGTGCAGCGCGAGCCGGTCAGCGGGTTGATCGACCACGCCGGGATCTACTTCGACCCCGACGGCGAGGTGTGTCACGCCGCCAAGGATGCCCCCGCGCCGCCGCGCGAGGATTACCTCCGGTGGCCCGCGGTGACGGCGGCGTGCTGCGTGGTCCGGCGGCAGCTTTTTCTCGACCTGGGCGGGTTCGACGAGGCGTTCCGCAACGGGGGCGAGGACGTGGATTTCTGCCTGCGGGCCGGGACGCGGGGCTACCGGCATTTCGTGGCGAACCGCAGCGTGGTTTACCACCACATCAGCGCGTCGCCGGGCCGCAAGCAGAGCGAGGATCACAACCGGCGGCTGTTCCAGGAACGCTGGGGGGAGCGCCTGCAAACCGACCTGCGGGCCCGGCGCACGGTCGCCGAGGAAAGGCAGGAAGGGCGGCGGTATCTGCGCAAGCATGTCTCGCAGCCGTGGCGCTACAACGGATGGCGGTTCTGCCGCGCGGTGGAACAAACGCTCTCGCCGCTGCCGCCGGGCCGGACCCTGGACCTCGCGCCGCGTCTGTGGTTCCGGGCGCAGGATTGGTGGAAAGTTGGACGGCCCCAGCCATCGCCCGGTCAGCCGTCCACGGTTTTCCTGGTGGTGGGCGACACGGTGACGACCACCGACCGCACGGGTATGCCGACGGCGGTGCGCAGCCTCGCCGGGGCGTGCGGACGCCTCGGCGCGCCCGTGTTGCCGGTAAGGTGGCAGGCGGCCACGCGCAGCCTTTGCCCGCTGCCGCCGGAGTGGTCGGTGGGGCTGGACGCCGAGAGCCTGCGCGGGGAGTTCGCGCCGTCCTCCGCGTCGATCCACGACCCGGCGCTGGCGGACTGGCCCGAGGGGTTGACCGACCTGCCGCCGCTCCACGAATTGCCGCCGGGAGCGGCGCCGCCCGGCGCGTGGATCGTGCTCCCGGAAGTCCCGTACGGCGGCCGGGCCGAAGCGTTGCGGGACTACGCGCACCGGCACGGCTGGCGGCTGGCGGTGATTCTCCACGATGCGCTGCCGAACAACGAGCCGGCGGTTTTCCCCCTGGGAATCCCGGACGCCCACGAGGCGTTTCTGCGGGCCGTTGCCGGAGCGGACCTCGTCCTGCCCGTGTCGGAGTTCACGGCGGCGGCCTGGCGGCGTTTCCTCGCCGCCAAGGGGCTCCCGGTCCCGCCGACGACCGTTTGCGTGCCGGGAGCGGACACCTGCGCGCGGGCGCGGGGGGCCGGGCCCCGCCAACGTGATGCGTCCGCGCCGGTGCGGATGTTGTGCGTTTCGGGGGTCAGGCCGCGCAAAAACCACCGCGCGCTGCTGGCGGCGTTCGAGCGGGCCGTGGCGGCGCGGCCGGACCTGGAGCTGGAGCTTTGCCTCGTGGGCAAGCCGCAGCTTTTCAACGAGGACAATGTGCCCGAAGCCGTGTGCTCGTTTTGTAACCAGCATCCGGGGCGGGTAACGTGGATCGAATGGGTCGAATACAGCGCGTTGCAAAGCCTCTACGAGGAATGCGACTTCACCGTGTTTCCTTCCGTCCTGGAAGGCTGGGGGCTGCCCATCGTCGAAAGCCTGTGGTTCGGGAAGCCGTGCATCTGCGCAAACTTCGGCGCGATGGCACAGACGGCGGCGGGCGGGGGTTGCCTGACCGTGGACGTGCGCGACCCACGGGCGTTGGCGGACGCGATCCTGGAGTTGGCGGGGGAGCCGGAGCGCCGGGCGGCGCTGGCGGCGGAGGCCGCCGGGCGGAAGCTGAGGACGTGGGAGGAATATGCGCGGGAAACGTTGGCGATCCTCGCGGTCTGAGATGAAGATGCGCGGGGAGCCGCCGGTCCGGCGGGCAGGAATCCATCGAAAATTTGCTCGACGATTTTATCTGACAAGGACGGGATTTCGCCCCATCGTGGCGACACCCCCGACTCCCCCCGCCATGAACGACACCCCCACCGTCACCGCGCCCACTTCCCCGACGCCGCCCGCTTCCGCGCGGGTTTCCCGGCTCTCGCACGCGCAGGAACTTGGCCTGGCGATGGTGGTGTTGCTATTGGGGATCATCCTCGGGATCTACGGCTGGCACGACGCCTCGGCGGGCCGGCCCAACACGTTTCTCAACGTGGACAACCTCGTGGACGGGGTGGCCACGCCGATGAGCTATTATGCGATCATGGCCGTAGGGATCACCCTGGTCATCATCACCGGCGGCATCGACATCTCCGTGGGCGCGACGATGGCGCTTTCCGCGCTGGGCGGGGCGGCGGCGCTGCAACATTTCCCGGCGACGGCGTCAGGCTGGGTGGTGCTGCCCATCGCCATCCTGCTGCCGATGCTGATCGGGACGTTGTGCGGGTTGATCAACGGCGGGCTGATCGTGGGCCTGAGCCTGCATCCGTTCATCGTGACGCTGGGCACCCTGAGCATCTTCCGGGGGCTGGCCAACGTGCTGCCGCCGCAAAAGACGCTGCCCGTGGCGGGCAAGCGGCTGCCGGCGGCGTTCAGCACCCACCTGATGCGCCTGGAGGTGTTCGGCATCCAGCCGGTGCCGATGATCGTGATGTTGATCTTCGTGGCGCTGGGCGCGTTTTATCTGCGGATGCTGGTGATGGGCCGCGAGACGTACGCGGTCGGCGGCAACGAGGAGGCGGCGCGCTTCAGCGGGCTGAACGTGGGGCGGATCAAGCTGCGCACGTACGCGCTGGCCGGGCTGTGCGCGGGCGTGGCAGGCATGGTGTCGCTCGGGCGGTTCGGCACGGCGTCTACCAGCACGGCCACCGGGTACGAGCTGACCGTCATCGCGGCCGCCGTGGTCGGCGGGGCGAGCCTCAACGGCGGGCGCGGCTCGGCCCTGGGCGCGCTGCTGGGCACGCTGGTCATCGCGCTCATCGAAAACGGCATCATCATCCTGCGGCTCGAACAAGAATACCGGCTCGTCATCATCGGCCTGGCCATCATCGTGGCCGTCTCGCTGGACCAACTAAGCGCCTACCTGCGCCGCCGGGCCGTGCGCGTCTGAACGTCAACTTTCCCGTCTGAACACCACCCCAAAACCAAACCCCCCCCTTATGAAATCATCCCTTCCCCGTTTCGGCCTCCTCCTGGGCGCCGCCGGCCTCCTCACCATCGCCGGATTGACCGGCTGCGGCAAAAAAGCCGATTCCACCGCTGACAACGGCGGCGGCGGCAAGCGCAAGGTCGTCATCGGCTTTATCGGCAAGAGCCTGACCAACGACGTGTTCCAGGCCGGGCAGTCCGGGGCGGAAAACGCCGCCAAGGAACTCGGGCCGAAATACGGCGTGGACGTGCAGGTGGAGGTCCGCACGCCCAACGACGAGGACGCCACCAAACAGGCCGAGGCCATCGAGGCGCTCACGCGCCGGGGCGTGGACGGCATCACCATCGCCTGCTCGGAAGCGAGCACGGTGACCCCGTCCATCGACAAGGCCGTGGACAAAGGCATCTCCGTGATGTGCTTCGATTCCGACGCGCCCAACTCCAAGCGTTTCGCGGTGTACGGCGCGGACGACAAGGTGTGCGGCGAGCGCATCCTCGAAGAGCTTGCCAAAGCGATGGACGAAAAGGGCACGATTGCCATTCTCGCGGGCAACCAGAGCGCGCCGAACCTCCAGGCGCGCGTGCAGGCCATCAAGGACGGCATGTCGAAATACCCGAACATGAAGCTCAACGAGCCGAGCGCGTTCTACCACGTCGAGAACCCGGAAAAAGCGGCGGAAGCCGTCGCCAACGCGCAGAACGCGAACCCCGGCATCCAGGGCTGGGCGATGATCGGCGGCTGGCCGCTGTTCACGACCGACGCGCTCAAGTGGGCTCCCGGCACGGTGAAGGTCGTGGCCGTCGATGCGCTGCCTTCCCAACTGAATTACCTCAAGGACGGACACGTGCAGGTGCTCCTCGCGCAGGATTGCTACGGTTGGGGCGCGAAGTCGGTCGAAATCCTGCTCGACAAAATTCTCAAAAACGAGAAGCCGGCAACCACGAAGGTGATCGATCCGCTGACCCGGGTGACGAAGGCCAACGCCGACGAGTTCGGCGAGAACTGGAAAAAGTGGCTGGGCAAGTGAGAAGGATGAAGGCGGAGACAAAGAGGGCGCGTTTCGTCCGGCGAATGGCAACTCCGCTGGCAAGGGCATTCCCGAGTGCAACTCTGGAATGAGGGGAAGGCGCCGATCATCTAACCTGACATGACCTGACCACGCACCAAGCATTTCCTATGGCGACGGATTTCATCTCGTTTCGGTCGATCACCAAGCGCTTCGGCGGCGTCACCGCGCTGAAGGATGTCACCCTCGACATGGCGCGGGGCGAGTGCCACGGGCTGATGGGCGAAAACGGCGCGGGCAAATCCACGCTGGGCAAGGTGCTCGCGGGCATCCACCGGCCCGACGAGGGCAAGGTGGTCATCGACGGCACGGCGCACACGTTCGCCTCGCCCGGCGACGCGATGGCGGCGGGCGTGGCGATGGTCCACCAGGAACTCGCCTTCTGCTCCGAACTCAACGTGGCCGAAAACCTGTGCATGGGGCGTTACCCGCGCAAATTCGGCGGGCTGCTGCTCGACCGCGCGGCGATGGAGCACACGGCCAACGCGCTGCTGCGCGAGATCGGCGTGCAGATCGACGTGCGGCGGCCCATGAGTTCACTCTCCACCGCGCAGGAACAACTCGTGCAGGTCGCGGCGGCGGTGGGGGTCAAGCCGCGCATCCTCATCTTCGACGAGCCGACGAGTTCGCTCTCCGCGCCGGAGGCGGACCGGCTCTTCGAGTTGATCGAAACCTTGAAGGCACGCGGGATGACGACCATTTACGTGTCGCACCGGATGCCGGAACTCTTCCGGCTGTGCGACCGGATCAGCGTGCTGCGCGACGGCGAATACGTCGGCACGCTGGCCAAGGCCGAGATGACGCAGGACGCCGTCGTGCGGCTGATGATCGGACGCAGCGTGACGGAATTTTTCCCGCACGAAGACCGGGCGGCGGTGAGCGAAAAAGTGGTGTTGCGGGTGCGCAACCTGTCGTCGCCGAGGCATTTTCGCGGGATCAATTTCGAGGTGCGCGCGGGTGAGATCCTCGGCTTCGCGGGGCTGGTCGGCGCGGGCCGCAGCGAGGTGGCCAAGGCCATCTTCGGGCTGGACCGCGAGGCCAGCGGAAGCGTGGAACTCGACGGGAAGCCGCTGCCGCTGCGCTCGGTGCACGCGGCGTTGCGGGCGGGGGTCGGCCTGGTGCCCGAGGACCGCAAACGCCAGGGCTGCGTGCTCGGGATGGGCTGCGACTCGAACATTTCCATGGCGATCCTGCCGCGCCTGAGCCGCGCGGGTTTTCTCGACCGCGCGCAGGAGGAACTGGTCGCCTCGCGTTACTTCACGCAGATGCGGGTCAAGGCGTCGTCGCTGCACGCGCCGGTCAATTCGCTGAGCGGCGGCAACCAGCAGAAAATCGTCCTCGCCAAGTGGCTGGCGCGGGGTGGCAAGCTGCTGATCGTGGACGAGCCTACCCGCGGGGTGGACATCGGCGCAAAGGCGTCCATCCACGGCCTGATCGACCGGCTGGCGCTGGAGGGGCTGGCCATCATCCTGATTTCGTCCGAACTGCCGGAGGTAATCAATCTTTCCCACCGGGTGCTCGTGATGCGCGAAGGGGCGATTGCGGGCGAGCTTGCGCGCGGGGAAGCCTCGCAGGAAGCCGTGTTGCGGCTGATGACGGGCGCGGCCTCGGCCTCGGCGTCGGGGCTGGCGCTCGGGAGTTGATCGTCGCACTGCCGGCCCCGGTCGGAATTCGTCCGCAGATGACGCAGATTTCCGCAGATTGCAGAAGGAAGGGAAGGACCGCCCAGAGAATGGCTTTCCTCTTTTTCCTCATCTGCGAAAATTTGCGTCATCTGCGGACCTGCCGCTGCTTTTGTCGGGACTCGCATTCGCCCGGCGCCTCTGCTAATCTGCCCGCTTTCCATGAAAGCCCTGATTTTCGGCATCTCCGGCCAGGATGGCGCGCTGCTTGCCCGGCATCTGCTGGACCGCGGCTACGAGGTCGTCGGCACGTCGCGCGACGCCCAGGTTTCCAGTTTCGGCAACCTCGTCAAACTCGGCGTGCGCGACCGTGTGCGGATGGCGTCGGCGGCGATCAACGACTTCCGCAGCGTGCTCCAGCTCCTTGCCCGCGTGGAGGCCGACGAGATTTATAATCTCGCCGGGCAGACCAGCGTGGGATTGTCGTTCGAACAGCCCGTCGAGACGTTGGAATCCATCGCGGTCGGCACGCTGAACATCCTCGAAGCGTTGCGTTTTCTCGGAAAACCGGCCAGGTTTTACAACGCGGCGTCGAGCGAATGCTTCGGCGAGAGCGGTGAGCATCCCGCCGACGAGGAAACGCCGTTTCGCCCGCGCAGCCCCTACGCGGTGGCCAAGGCGACGGCGTTCTGGGAGGTTGCCAATTACCGCGAGGCCTATGGGCTGTTCGCGTGCTCGGGGATCTTGTTCAACCACGAATCGCCGCTGCGGCCGGAGCGTTTCGTCACGCAGAAGATCGTGGCCGGAGCCTGCCGCATCGCCGCCGAGGGCGGGCAGGGAAAGCTGCATCTGGGCAACCTGAGCGTGGAGCGCGACTGGGGCTGGGCGGAGGAATACGTGGATGCCATGTGGCGGATGCTCCAGCAGGAGCGGGCGGAGGATTACGTGATTGCCACGGGCGAGACCCGGCCGCTGGCGGACTTCGTGGCGCAGGCGTTCGCGTGCGTGGGGCTGGACTGGCAGGAACACGTCGTCAGCGACAAGGCGCTGCTGCGTCCGACGGATTTGCAGAAGGGCTGGGGCAACCCGGCCAAGGCAAAGCGCAACCTGGACTGGGAAGCCGCCACCCGGATGGATGACGTGGTGCGGCGGATGGTCGAGGCGAGGCGAGGCAGAAAGGATGAAGGATGAAGGATGAAGATCGTGCTGATCTTTTTTCCGAGTTCTCCGTTCGCCACCCATCTTCCTCCGCCTTCATCCTTCATCCCTCATCCTTTCCAAGGCCTGCTGATATTTCTCGCTCGTGCGGGCGATGATTTCCGGCGGGAGCGACGGGGCGGGCGGGGTTTTGTCCCAGTCGAGGGTTTCCAGGTAATCGCGGACGAACTGCTTGTCATAGCTCGGCGGGCTGATCCCGGGCCGGTATTGGTCCGCCGGCCAGAAACGCGAGGAATCGGGGGTCAGGCATTCGTCGATGAGGAGGAGTTCGCCGGTCGTTTCGTCCAGGCCGAACTCGAACTTCGTGTCCGCGATGATGATGCCGCGCGCCGCCGCGTGCGCCGCGCCGAGAGCGTAGATCGCCAGACTCGCGGTGCGGAGCGTTTCGGCGAGCCGGGCGTCGCCGAGGACCTCCACGAACCGCGCGTACGGGATGTTTTCGTCGTGGCCGGAATCGGCTTTCGTGGCCGGGGTGAAGATCGGCGCGGGCAGGGCGTCGGCCAGCCGCAGACCGGCGGGGAGAGGGTGACCGCAAACGCGCCGCGCCGCCTGGTATTCCTTCCAGCCCGAACCGGCCAGATAGCCGCGTACGATGCACTCCACCGGCAGTGGGCGGGCGCGCCGCACAAGGGTCGAACGACCCGCGAGTTGCGCCGCGAAGGGTTGCAGGCGGGTCGGAAAATCGGCGAAGTCGGCGGTGATGAGGTGATCCGCGACCGCGAGGCCGTGCGTGCGCAGGTAGCCGAACCAGAAAGCGGAAAGTTGCGTGAGGACGCGGCCTTTGTGCGGGATCGGGTCGGGCAAGATGCAGTCAAAAGCCGACAGGCGGTCGGTGGCGACGAGCAGGAAACCGTCCGCGCCGAGGTCGAAAACCTCGCGCACCTTGCCGGAACGTAGTTTCGGGATGCCGGGCAGATCGAGGGTGGAAACTTCCATGATGCGCGCAGTCTAGCGCGGGGTGGGAACAGGGGAAAGTTGGATGCACCAACCCCCCCACCAAGAATGAGTTTGGTCTACGGTTGCCCGTTGCCGAGGCGTTCCAACTCTTCCCAGCGGGCGTAGAGCCGGGCGACCTCTTGGCGGGCGGCGGCGAGTTCCGCTTCCATGGTTTTCAAGCGGTCGCGGTGGGTCTGGTAAAAGGTCGGGTCGGCGAAGAGCGTTTCCAAGCGGGCGACGTTTTCCTCGGCGGCGAGGATGCGCGCCTCGGCGGTTTCGAGTTCCTGAGTTTCCTTGTAGGTGAGCTTGCGCGTGGCGGTGGCGGGTTTGGCGGCGGCGGCTGCTTTCTGGCTGGTGACCTGCGCCTGCCAGCGCACGGCCTCGGCGGCGTGGGCGGCGCGTTTGGCAAGGTAATCGTCGTAGTTGCCCACGTCGCTGTAAAGCTGGCCGTTGCCCTCGAAGGCGAGGATCGACGTGCACACGCGGTTGAGGAAATACCGGTCGTGGCTGACTGCCACCACCACCCCGCCGAACGCCACGAGCGCCTCTTCGACGACGCGCAACGTGGCGAGGTCGAGATCGTTGGTCGGCTCGTCGAGCACGATCACGTTGCCGCCGCGTTTGAGGATCTTCGCCAGGATGACGCGCGACCGCTCGCCACCCGAGAGAAGCCGGATTTTCGAGTTCACCCGCTCGCCGGTAAAAAGGAATCGCGTCAGGTAGCCGCGGATGGACACCTGCTCGTCGCCGAGTTGCACCCATTCGCTGCCCTCGCCGACCTCGTCGAACACCGTCTTCTCCTCGTCGAGCAGGATGCGGCCCTGGTCGACGTAATTGATGATCGTGCGCGTGCCGAGGATCGACTCGCCGCGCGTCGGCGGCAGCAGGCCGAGCATGATGCGCACGAGGGTCGTCTTGCCCAGGCCGTTGCGCCCGACGATGCCGAGGCGCTGGCCCGCTTCGAGCTTGAGGTTGACGCCTTCGAAGAGCGTCCGGCCATCGGGCAACGTCAGGCCGACCTCTTTGAGCTCGATGATCCGGTTCGCCATCTTGGGCGCGGGCGGGATGATGAGGTCCATGTCCAGCTCCTGCTCGGGCGCGGCCTGACCGGCCAACTCGTGATAACGGTCCATGCGGTCGCGCGATTTCGTGGTGCGGGCGGGCGCGCCGCGCCGGACCCATTCGAGTTCGCGCTTGAGGAACTTCTGGCGGCCCGCTTCCTGCGCTTCCTCGTTGGCCATGCGCAGGGCCTTGCGTTCGAGAAACGCCGTGTAGTTGCCTTGGTGCGAGAAGAACGTGCCGTTGGCCAGTTCGACGATGCGATTGGCCACGCGGTCGAGAAAGTAGCGGTCGTGCGTGACGAACAGGCAGGTGCCGGGGTAGAGCTTGAGAAAATCTTCCAGCCATTCGATGGACTGCACGTCGAGATGGTTGGTCGGCTCGTCGAGGATGAGCAAATCGGGCTTGGCGAGCAGGGCGCGGCACAGGGCGACGCGGCGTTTCTCCCCGCCGGACAGGTCGCCCGCCAGACGGTCGGCGGCGGGTGCGCTCAGGTGGTTGATGAGCGCGGCGGTGCGGTGCTCCACGTCCCAGCCGTCGAGGTGGTTGATGTGGTCGAGCAACTCGCCGGAGCGGTCGCTTTCGGGCGGCTCGACCTCGTACTCGGCGATGAGGTCGAGCACGGCCTGCGCGCCGGTGAGGATGTTGGCTTCGACGGTCCGGGCGTCGTCGAGCTGAAAATCCTGCGGCAGGTAGCCGACGATGAGTTCGCGGCGACGGACGATCTGCCCGGCGTCGGGGGCGAGGACCCCGGCCATCATGCGCAGGAACGTCGATTTGCCGGTGCCATTGCGGCCGACGAGGCCGATGCGGTCGCCCTCGTTGATCGCCAGGGTGGCGCGGGAAAGGACGGTTTGCACGCCGTACTTCATTTCGAGTTCGGTGGCGCTGATGACGGCGTTCAAAAAAAGATGAAGGATGAAGGATGAAGGATGAAGACCGAAGGCAGAGGGATGACTCGACAGATTTTAGCCTTCTTTTCCCGCACTTTCCACGACAACCTCGGAGTCATGCGTCACCCCCGTCCATTCTGGCTGATTCTTTCCGCCTTCATCCTTCATCCTTCATCCTTCATCCTTTCCCAGGTGGTCGCCGAAAAACCGGAGTTCCGCGCGCTCGTCCCGGAGACCGCCGTCGTCGAAAAACTCGCGGGCGGGTACGGGTTCACCGAAGGCCCGGCCTGGGACGCGGCGGGAAGATTCCTCGTGTTCAGCGACATCCCGAACGACCGCATCTACAAGTTCGATCCCGCCACGAACGCCGTCTCGGATTTCCGGCGGCCGAGCGGGGCGTCCAACGGCAATCTCTACAACGCGAAAGGCGAGTTTTTCTCCTGCCAGCAGGACCCGCACCGGGTCGCCGTCACCCGTCTGGACGGGACGACGGACTACCTGCCCGATCAATTTGAAGGCAAGGCGCTCTCGTCGCCCAACGACGTGGCCGTGAAAAGCGACGGCACCGTGTGGTTCACTGATCCGCCCTACGGATTGGGCAAACGGAAAAGAGAGCAGACCACGAACAACGTGTATTGCTACGATCCGAAGACGAAGGAACTGCGCGCGGTGGCGACGGATTTCGACGGACCGAACGGCCTGTGCTTTTCGCCGGACGAACGGAAACTCTACGTGGCGGACACTGGCAAGCCCCGGCACATCCGGGCGTTGGATGTGAGCGCGGACAACCAGCTCGGCGGCGGCGCGGTGCTTTGCCGGACGGACAAGGGGGCGGCGGACGGGATTCGCTGCGACGCGCAGGGCAACGTGTGGGCGAGCGCGGGCGACGGCGTGCAGGTGTTCAACCCGGCGGGCGAACGCCTGGGACGGATTCTCGTGCCGGAAACGCCCGCGAATCTGTGTTTCGGCGGGGTGGACGAATCGGGCGCGCGTGACCTGTACCTGACCGCGCAAAAGTCGCTCTACCGCGTGAAAGTCACGGCGGCGGGGGCAGCGGCACGGTGACTTCCGGCTGCGGCCGCGCGGGGCGCGCTGCGTCTAGGTCTTGGACGCGGGACGCCACAGGCCCAAAGCAGCGAGGGCGGCCGGGTCCTCGCCGTCCGAAGCTCCGCTCCACGTTTATCCCCGCACGCTCGCGGCGGGAATCTGCTTGAGCGCACTTTGCAGGTGCGCCGTGTTTTCCATCCCGAGGGTGAAGCAATCCACGCAGTCCTGCGCGAGATTCCATTGGAAACACTCGTCCGCGTGGTCGGACAACTGGCCCGCGCCGAGCAGTTTCATGCCGATGATCCCCTTGCCCTTGGCCTTCATCTCGCGCAACACCTTGAGCACCTCCGGGGTGGGGGCGTCCATGACCGCGCCCGCCGGGTTGATCCGCGCCAGATCGATCTGCACCCAGTCGCTCGCCGCCGCCGTCTTGAGCGCGCCGAACGAATGGCAACTGACGCCGTGCGAGCGAATGACGCCCTTTTCGCGCGCCTCGCTGATGACGTCCATCGCGCCCGCATGGGTGACGTTCCAGTTGGGATCGGTCATGCAATGCAACAGCATGATGTCGATGTAATCGGTGTTGAGTTCGCGCAGGTAGCGGTCCAGGTCCGCGCGCATTTCCGAGGCCGTCACCGCGTGGGTCTTGGACATGATCGTGACCTTGTCGCGCGGCACGGTCTTGAGGGCCTCGCGGCAATGCGGGTGGCTGCCGTACTGGTCGGCGGTGTCCCAGAAAGTGACGCCGTTGTCGTAGCCGAGCTTGAGCAGGTTCGACAGCCCTTGCAGGCCGAGCTGGCGGGTCTGGGCGGACGTGCCGCCGGAGCCGTTCGAGCCGGTGCCCATCGCCATGCGCGAGACCGGGATATTCATGGGGCCGAGCTTGAGCGGATCACTGGCCTGCTTGGCCAGCGCGGCGGCGAAAAGATGGTGGGGAAAGGCGGACAGGCTGGCCGCGCCAACGGCAGCGGCGGTGCGACGGAGGAATTCGCGGCGGTGCATGGGCTGACATTCTACCGCAAAAAATCTGGAGCGCGATACATTTTTCGGGCGGAGCGAGGACGATACTTTTCTCCGTGATCAACCCCACCCAATCGTCGCCAAAAGTCGGGATCGTCCGTGGATTACACCGGTTTCCGCAGGGCGTTTCGAAGCGGCCAGCCACTCTCCTGATCCTCGCGCTCGCGCTGCGGGCGGCGATTCCGGTGCACGCGCAGGTGGATCGGGTGGTGGGCAAGCCGTTCGCCACGCGTTCGGCGGTGCTGGGGCGGCACGGGATGGTATGCACCAGCGTCCCGGCGGCCAGCCAAGTCGGCCTGGACGTGCTCAAGCGCGGCGGCAACGCCGTCGACGCCGCCATCGCCGCCAACGCGACCCTCGGGCTGATGGAGCCGATCTCCAACGGCGTCGGCGGCGACCTGTTCGCCATCGTTTACAGCGCGAAGGAAAACAAACTCTACGGCCTCAACGCTTCCGGGCGTTCGCCGCTGGGAATGTCCTACGAGCAGGTGCGCGAGGAAGTCGCCAAGCTGCACCGCACCTTCCTGCCGCCGGTCGGGATGCTGCCCATCAGTGTGCCCGGCGCGGTGGACGGCTGGACCTCGCTGCACGACAAATTCGGCAAGCTGACCCTCGCGGACGATCTTTCCGGCGCGATCCGGTACGCCGAGGAAGGTTTCCCAGTCACGGAAACCATCGCTTACTATTGGGGCCGCAACCTGCTCGCTTTCAAGGGTCTGCCCGGCGCGTGGGCCGAGACGTACTACCTGCCGGGCACCGACCGCGCGCCTGCCGAGGGCGACGTGTTCAAGAACCCCGGCCTCGCGCGCACGCTGCGGGGTATCGGCGAGCACGGGCGCGACGGTTTTTACACCGGGGAAATCGCCGACAAAATCGACGCCTTCATGCAGGCCAACGGCGGTTTCCTGCGCAAAGCCGACCTGGAGCGGCACCACTCCGAGTGGGTCGAATTGGCGAGCACCAACTACCGGGGCTACGACGTGTACGAAATCCCGCCCAACAGCCAGGGCGTTGCCACGCTGCAAATCCTCAACATCCTCGAAGGCTTCGACCTCAAGGCGATGGGCTTCCAGACCGCGCAGACCTTCCACACGATGATCGAGGCCAAGAAGCTCGCCTGGGCCGACCGCGCGAAGTTCTACGCCGACATGGATTTTGCCAAGGTCCCGCTCCGGTGGCTGGTCAGCAAGGAATACGCGGCGCAGCGGCGCAAACTCATCGACCCGAACAAATCCGCGCCGTCCTACGACGCGGGCAACCCGAACCTGGAACAGGGCGACACGATCTACATGTGCACCGCCGACGACGAGGGCAACATGGTGTCGCTCATCCAGAGCAACTATCGCGGCATGGGCAGCGGCATCAGCGTGCCGGGGCTGGGGTTCATGTTCCAAGATCGCGGGCAGCTCTACACGCTGGAACCAGGCCAACTGAACGTCTATGCGCCGGGCAAACGGCCCTTCCAGACGATCATCCCGGCGTTCGTGATGAAGGACAAACAGCCGTGGCTGGCGTTCGGGGTGATGGGCGGCGGGATGCAGCCGCAGGGTCAGGCGCAGGTTCTCACCAACCTGATCGACTTCGGCCTCGGCGTGCAGGAGGCCGGGGACGCCGCCCGCTGGCAGCACGAGGGCAACAACGACCCGACGGGCAGCACGCTGACCGAAGGCGGCGCGGCGGCGAATCCGAACACCACGGGTTTCGTCGATCTGGAGAGCGGCGTGCCCTACGAGGTGGCGCGGGGGCTGCGCCTGAAGGGGCACGACCTCCGGTTCGACCTGGGCGGCTACGGCGGCTATCAGGCGATCCAGGTGCAGACCCACGACGGGGTGAGGGTCTATGCCGGGGCCAGCGAAAGCCGCAAAGACGGGCAGGCGGTGGGGTATTGATATTCCGGACAGGCCGCACCGGCGGCCGGTCGTGACCAAAGGTAGGGATGCCTCTCCGAGGCACTCCCTGATTTTGCCTTTGCTGGCGTCCACATTGCACTTGTCACCAGAGAAGCAAGGGAGTGCCTCGGAGAGGCATCCTTACCTTGGAACGAGTCGCTGGCGCGGCCCCTCACTCCGTCTTCAGCGCGGCGCCCCGGCCGGTCATCCAGGCCTGCTCGAGGCTCGCATAGAGCTGCTGAAGGTTTTCCCTGCTCGTGAGCCGGTACTCGACCGTGTGCGCGTGCGTGGTGGCCGGGTAGCTTTTGATGACCTTTTCCCACACCTTGTCGTCGGGCGATACGTGACTGGCGGCGAGATCCTGGACGTGTTGCTGGAGCTGTTGCAGGGTGGCCCCGACCGCGCTGGGCGTCACGGGTTCCAAGTAATAGAACCGGCCTTCGACGCTGCTGTTGGTGGCAATCGTCACTTCCGTCACGCGCGCGGCTCCGTCCACGATGTATTCATGTGTGCTGACGGACTGGATGTTGTTCAGCGCGACGAGGTAAACGCCGCCCGGCAGTTCGCACCGCCAAAACCGGTTCTGGGTGGGCGCGACGCTTCCCGTGGGCGAGGCGACGGGAGTCGCGCCGGGGTTGCCGCGTTGGGCGCGGCCGGTGGCAGGCAGGCAGACGTCGGCCAGACCCACGGCGGCGAGCACGGCGAGTGAACAGGGGGAAAGACGCATGGATCGGATAGGATGCCACCGCCGGGAGCCTCGCGCAAAGCCCCCCCCGCGATTTTTCGGGTTCGGATCGGCGCTGGCGCAACGGCGGATGATGGTTTTTATTCCCGGGGTCCTCCCGTCCGATGAACATTCCCCCCGGCAGTAAACGCCCACCCGTCGTGGTGGGCATCGGTGAAATTCTGTGGGACCGTTTTCCCACCGGCGACCGGCTTGGCGGCGCGCCGGGTAACTTCGCCTACCACGCCGGGCAGCTCGGCGCGGAAGCCTGGGTCGTTTCCCGGGTCGGCGAGGACGACGACGGGGCCGCCATCCTGCGTCGGCTCAGTGGTCAGACCGACTACCTCCAGCGCGATTTCGAGACCCCGACGGGCGTCGTACACGTCACGATTGAAAACGACGAGCCGAGCTACGATATCGTCGAGCCCGCCGCGTGGGATTACCTCGTCTTCAACGACAGCCTGCGTCTCCTGGCCGCCCGGGCGGACGCCGTCTGCTTCGGCACGCTGGCGCAACGCCACCCGTGCACCCGCAAAGCCATCCACGAGTTCGTGGCGGCCTGCCGTCCGGAGGCGATCCGGCTGTTTGACATCAACCTGCGCGCCCCGTTCTACACGCCGGACGTCATCGCGTTCGGCCTCGGGATCGCCAGCGTGCTCAAGCTCAACCGCGACGAGGTGCACGAGGTCGACGCGCTGCTCGGTCTGGGCGAGGACCGGGGTCCGCGCGAACTGCTGCGGCGTTACCCCAACCTGGAGCTGGTGGCGGTCACGCTCGGCGCGGACGGCAGCGAGCTTTACCGGCGCGGCGAATCGACGGTGCGGGCCACGCCGCCGGTCATCGAGTTTTGCGACGCCGTGGGAGCGGGCGATTCGTTCGCGGCGACGCTGGTGACCGGCCTGCTGGCGGGCCAGGGGCTGGAGGTCATCGCCGACCGGGCCAACAAGATCGCGGCGTTCGTGGCGAGCCAATCCGGCGCGACGCCGCTGCTGCCGGATTTGCTGCGGTCGTGACGGGAAATCAGACTTCCACGCGGGCCGGGAACGCCGGGCAGAACACGGAGCCGCCGGGCAGGAGGCCGTCCGGCCCGTAGAAAGTCATGGTGCCGTCCTCCGCGCACAACCAGACCTCAGACGCGCCCGCCTCAAAGTAGAGGGCACGTTTTTCGTCCATTTCTTCTTTGTCATTATAGGGTGAGATCACCTCCACGCAGATTTCCGGCGCGAGGGTATAAATTACCGGCTGACGACGAGCCAAACTCGTCCAGGCTACATCGGGCACGCGCACACCAGCAGATGTCTGTACAGGACACTCGGGCATCGGGAAGCCGTGAGGCAAAAGCTGCCACAGTAATAGATTGACCTTTGACTGGTATTCGCTGTGGCGACTGCGAGCAGGGCTCATGATGAATTGGCCGCGACGATTGGTCTCCACTTTGAATGGTAGGTCGCGCAAAGTCGGATCATCGCAAATTTCCTCCCACGTCATGGCTAGAAATTAGTCGGAAACTGCCCTTGGCGTCAAACCCGAAGTAGTCAAGGCGTCTTGAACAAATCGAGCAGACCCCGCGCCGTATCAATCACGGCGCCCGTGCCCTGCCTGGCCTTGTCGATGACCTCCTGTTGCGCGGCGGCCAGCAGGCGGGGGGTCAGGTCTTCGGCGGGATGGTTGACCGGGCCGCTGAGGCGCACCGTGGTCCAGAGATACCCGTCGCGCTCGGGTTGGTTGAACACCCGCGCGCCCACCACCGGCAGCCAGCGCACCGCCCCCCGCGCCAGGCCCACTTGCAGCGTGCCGTCGATCCGGTTGGCGCGCACCGTGAACCCGCCTTCCGTGCGGATGAGTCCCTCGCCTTCCACCAACAGCTTGCTCACGGCAAGGTTGCCCGCGTTCCAGTCGAAATCCGCCTGCGCGTGCTGCAACTCCGTCGCCCGGAAGCGTTCGGAAGCGGTGAACAGCGCGAGTTGATCGAGCAGCGGCAGCGCGGTCAGCCGCCCGTCGCGCAGCTCGACGTGCCCGCTGGCCCGCCCGCCGCCCGGCTCGCCGTCGGAGTTGGTGATGTGCACGCTGCCCCGGGCCAGGCCCTTGATGCGCGCGCGCCAATCCGCTGGCAGGAATTCGGCGGCGGGCAGCCCGTCAAAATCGACCCGCAAGTCGAGCGCCCGGTCGCCGTCGAGCGCCTGCCGACCCGAAAGTTCGACCCGGCCGCCCGGGTCTGCCTGACCCTCCGCGCGGGTGATGAACACCTCGTGCGGCGTGGTCTTGACGCTGAATCCGGTGAGCCGCAGCGCGGGAAAAAACGCCTGGGTGAGCTGGCCGTCGTGCCCGTCGATCTGCCAGGAGCGGTTGTCGGCGGTCAGCGGGCGCGCCGTGAGGACCACGCCGCGCAGCCGCCCGGCGTCGGCGGGACGGTCCGCGTTCCACGCGAGCGAGAAATCACTCACGCTGACCTTGCCGATTTCGAAGCGGTTGGGCAACAGCCCGGCGAAGAAACCGGGGGGTTCGTCCGGCGGGATGTCGGCGGCGCGGGCCGTGGAGGGCGGGGGAGTGTCGAGGGCGGGAGACGGGACGCGGCCCCCGCGTTCGCGCCGGGTGCGGGCGGCGTCGCCGCCGCGGGCGAGCGTGGCGTTGAATCTCGTCAACTCGACCGACTCCACCCGCCACGTCCGGTGCCACAGCGCGCCGAGGTCGAACCGCGCGCGAACCTGCTCGACGCCGAGATGCGACAGGGGGCCGCCCGGTTCGCCGGTGGCGTCGAACGCCGGGCTGTAGACTTCCGTGTCCTGCCATTGCAGGGGATCGAAACGGCCCTCGGCGTGCAGGGCGGCGGAGGTGCGTTCGTCGAGTTGCCGGCGGAAGCCCTCGCTGCGCAGGAAGTGGTAAGCCCACAACCGCAGGCCAAAGAGACCGGCGACGAGCAGGAGCAGGAGCGCGACGGGCACGCCGACGAGCAGGGACGGGCGTCGGGAAGGAGCGGGGCGGGGAGGCACGCGGCAATTTACGCGTGGAAAAGCGCAGGGAAAGGAAGAACAGAACCTGTCCGCAGATCACGCAGATTTTCGCAGACCGAAGAGAAGAGGGACAAACAGGCGATCAATCTGCTTGCCCCGCTTCAATCTGCGAAAATCTGCGTGATCTGCGGACCATCTTCCGCGGACGGCATAATTTCCCTTCAAATTCCGCGCACATCTCCCTAGGCTGGGCGCATGCTGTCGCTCGAAGAAATCAGCCTGGAAATCGGCGGACCCACGGACGACGAGCTGCCCGCGCGCAAGTTGCTCGACGACGTGTCGCTCCGGCTGCGACGCGGGCAGCTCGTCGGCGTCGTCGGCCCCTCCGGCTGCGGCAAGTCGACCCTCCTCAAGCTCATCGCCGGGCTGCTCGAACCGACCGCGGGCGCGGTGCGCTGGGACGGGCGCAACCTCGCCCACGAGGGCGACCTGCCCCCGCACGAACTCGGCTACGTGCCGCAGTTCAGCCTCGCCCACGACCGGCTCACCGTGCGCGAATGCGTCGATTACGCCGCGCGCCTGCGGGTGGCCGGGATCGACCCCGAAGTCCGCGCCGCCAACGTCGATGACCTCCTGCAAACGACCGGCCTGGCGGACCTCGCCGACCGCCAGGCGCGCGTGCTCAGCGGCGGCCAGCGGCGGCGGCTCTCCCTGGCCATCGAGATGGTGTCCTCACCCTCCCTGCTGTTGTGCGACGAGGTGACCAGCGGCCTCGACCCCGGCAGCGCGCACGAGATTCTGACCCTGCTCCACGCGCTTTCCCGCGCCGACGGCGGGGCCCGGCGCATCGTCGTCAACGTCACCCACAGCCTCGCGGACCTGCCGCTCTACGACGTGATCCTCGTGCTCTACCAGGGCGTGGTCGTTTACCACGGTTCGCCCGAGTACCTGGCGCACTACTTCCGGGCCGACGCGCCGGAGGAACTCTTCGCCCGGCTGGGCAAACGCCCCGCGGCCGATTGGCAGCGGTCCTGGCACAAGCACGGGCCGGAGTTCGCCGCGCTCACGGGTGACCTGGAACCGCTGCCCGACGAGAATCCGGCCGGTCCCGCGCCCGGTCCGTTCGCGGGCCTGCTGGCGGAGAAACGGGCGTTCGATCAAGCCGCCCGCCGCGTCGAAGCCCGGGCGGAGGACGACGCGCCCGCCGCCGAAGCGAAAGGCGACGAAAGCCTCGGGTCCGTCGAGGACGAAAAGCCGGACGAAGCCGACGACAAGACTCCCGCCGCCGACGAGGAAACACCGAGTTTCACGCCGACCCCGCTGGCACAGTTCCGGGTGTTGTTCGAGCGGCGGCTGCGCTTATTCACGCGCGACCGCACGCAACTGGGCTTGCAGCTGGCTCTCATTCTGGGTTTCCCGTGCCTGGTGGTGATCTTCGCGTACAAGGGGCTGCCGTCGATCCACAACCTGTCGTTGGAAAACAACCTTTCCGTGGTCGAGCAGTTGCGCGAGAGCGCGAGCTACCTGGTGCAATCATTTCAGGTCGGCGGATTGGTGAGTGGGCTATTGTTGTTCCAGATCATCCTGCTGGCGCTGATGGGATCGAATAATTCGGCGCTCGAAATCGCCGGGGAACGCCCGCTTTTCGAGAGCGAAAAACTCGCCGGGCTTTCCAGCGGCAGCTACGTGGCGGCGAAGGGCGCGTTTCTGGCGTTGCTGGTGACGGCGCAGTCGGTGTGGATGGCGCTCTTCGTCCACGCGGTGTGCCGTTTCCCCGGCGACATCTTCGGGCAGATCGGGCTGCTCTGGCTGGCGAACGCGGCGTTGACGGCGGTATGTCTGGCGTTTTCGAGTCTGGCGCGCACCCCCTCGCAGGCTTCGCTGATTTCTATTTATTTCGTCGGGTTCCAGTTGCCGCTTTCGGGCGCGGTGCTGGCGTTGCCGGACTGGGCGGTGCACCTGACGCGGCCCTTCATCGCGGCCTACTGGAGCTGGGCGGGCACGATCCAGACGCTGCGCGACACGCGTTTTTACGACCTAATCGTCCAGACAACGAAGACCGATCTGGCAGCGGTGCCGACGTGTTTTTACGTCCTGGCGGCGCACGTGGCGCTGGGGGGCATCGTGGCGTACTTCGGGTGTCGGCGCAGCGCGTGGGACTGAGGTTGCCGCCCCAGCGCAACCGGAGCGGCTGCATTCTAACCAAGAGACGAAAACGGTCCGCGACGCCTCAGATGGTCCGCTGGCGGCGGCGCACCACGACACCGGCCAGCATCACCATCGCCGCGCCGACCAGCAGCGCCCATGTGCCGGGTTCCGGCACCACCGCCGTGACCCCGAGCAGCAGCGTTTCGTAGCCGTTCGAGGTGAACGACGCGGAGGCCAGCGTTTGCCCGGAAAGGGCCGGGGAAAGTGTGAAGGCCACCTCCGTGAGGTTGTAGAAGTTGTACGCGCCGTTGCTGGAGTTGCCCGTGCCGCCCGCGCCCACGTCATGCACTTGGAACAACGTCTGCGTGGTGGCTCCGCCGCTGGGTCCGTTGACGGAACCACCCCCATTAAAATCCGGCAGGAAGACGTTGCTGAAGGTCTGCGTGGCCCCGTTCGCGCCGGTGAACGTGGCGTTGAAGGACACCCCGTTGTAGGCGGACATCAGGGCGTAGACGGTTGTGACCCGGCTCAGGTTGATCGGAATGGCCAGCGTCGTGCCGCCGTCGATCTGCTCGAAGTCGTGGCCGAGGGCGTCGGAAGTCAGCATGAAGCCGACGCCGTTGTTGGCGAGATTGCTCCCGGCGACGTAATCCGGCGCGTAGCCGGCGGCCTGCACCGCCGCGGGAGCGGGATTGAAGAAGAATGACGCGTTGGGCGTGCTCACCCCGCTGCCCGGGGTGCCGGTGCCCGTGTGGGGATACTCCTGGTTCAGGTTGGAATAAATACTGTTGTTCTTCGTAAAGTTGGTCACGTAGACGGATTGCGCGGACGCCTGCACGGCGAAACCGGACACCACAAACGCGACGTAGATACCAACCGACGGAATTCTGCCAATCATCTGCTTCATAGAACTTTTATAAGGATGTTTCTAATTTGGTTAGGGACGGGTTCGGAACGCGGAACAAGCCGTTGCCCAACCTATCCACGTGACGCACCAACGTTAACAGGCCGGGATAGCAGCTCAATAGTACTAAAGGATGTATGGCGCGCGTTCCAAGGCGTTGGCCGGAATTGCTGGAACGCTCGGGGGGGGGTTGTCTCCTTTTGGTTTTTAAATGTGTCATTTCTTCGTTCGGGAGTTTGGAATCGAAGGGGCAACGGGGAACGCGTTCTGCGCGATGGATTGACTGCCATGCACCAGCGCGTAAATTCAGGGTGATGCCCGGCGACTTACAGGAATTCGAGATTGTCTTCTCCGTTGAACCCGATCTGGAAGAGGGTGCCTTTGTCGCTTCGTGGGACGATCCGGCGGGTGGCGGCATCACGACGCAGGCAACGACGCTTTCCGAATTGGTCGAGGCTCTCAAGGAAGCCACCGTTTGCCATTTTGCCGATGGCCACCGTCCTTCCAGGGCGTCCCTCCAGTTTAACCGGGCTGAACTTCAGTTGGTGTGAAGCTGCCGCGTGACCTCTCGGGCAACCAAGTGGTTGTGCCTTGAGTCGGCTCGGATTCACGAAGGAACATCAAAAGGGATCGCACGTCAGGCTCTAGAAAGGAGGTCTCCGTGTCACTGTTCCGGTTCCTGGGACCGTGGCGGTTGGCACGCTCAAGAGCATCTTGCGACAAGCGCAGGTCGAAGCGGACGATTTGTTGGCGAAATTGTAAAACAGGGTCTGTCCGACAACGACCGACCGCACGAAATCCCCCGGTGGCGCGTCTACGCTTCTGCTGTATTTTTACGTTGCCGTTTCGTTTTCCTCCCCCATGGCCCGCCGCGCACAGTCGAAAATCCGCCCGCTCTGGGTTGCCTTGATCCTCGGCGCGCTCGCGTTGGCCGCGCTGGTGGGCGCGCTGGTGCAAAACACCGGCGGCGATCCCTTCCGCACCGACCAGGAACTCGACGTGGACGAATACCTCGCCAACGCCAACAGCCTCCAGGGCAACGTGTACAAAATTCACGGTTCCATCGCGCAATCCCTCGGCTACTCGCGCGAAAAAGGCCGCCTCTTTTCGGTCAACGTGCCGGGACGCAACGGCGGCGGCGACACCGGTGCCGGCGGCGGTGTCCTGCCCGTGCTCGTACCGCCCAAGCTGGGCTTTCTCAACCTCCAGAAAGGCCAGCGCTACGTCTTCCGGCTGGAGGTCGGCGACGCCGGGGTTCTCCGCGCGCTGGACATGAAAAAAAGCTCTTCCTGATCCCTCCCCATGAAGCGTTCGCTCCCTCCTTCTCTCACGGCAATCTCCTTTCTGCTGGGCGCGTTCGCCCTGTCCGCGCAGGTGCCCGACGCCCCCGCGCCCGCCAACGTCCAGCCCGCGCCTCCTCCCGCCGCGCCTCCGGCCTCCGGTAGCGGCAACGCCGGCAAGGGCGACGGCAACAATTTCCTGGGCAAGGACGCTCCCATGCTCGACCCCGGCAGCGAGGTCTTGAGCTGGGACGGCAAACACTGGAACATCAACAACAACCGCATCTTCAGCGCCCGGTTCGAGAAATACCTCAACTCCGAGGCCGAGACCGGCGCGGACGCCGCCCGCTACCGCCAGATCATCACGACGATCCTCGCCCGCCTCTCGCCCTACCAGATCAACCCGGCCACGCTCGACGAGGCTTTCCGGCTCCTGCCGCAGGCGTCGAATTTCGAGATCGACGCCAACCTGAGCGACGCCCTCGCCAGCAGCGTTTACAGCGTGTGGCAGGCCCGGCGCGAGGACGGCCGCCTGCTGCGGGCCAATGAATCGCTTTCCACCGAGGAACGCGGCGTCCGCTGGAACGCCCGCGTCGCCAGCCAGACCAGCGGCGTCGAGGTGCCTGTCGGCAAGAGCGAGCAGGCGCAGTACGCCAGGGACGCCGCCACGCGCAAGACCATTGAAATCCAGCCCTACCTCACGCGCTTAGCCGAAATCCAGGCCATGCAGAAGGCCAACCTCGCCAAGCGCGAACTCAGCGAACTCCAGACCAAGATCGAGTTTCAGGCGCTCGTCGTGCAGTTCTTCATCCAGCGCCGTTTCCAGCACGTCCTCATGGGCACGATGTTTTACCGCGCGGTCTTCGGCGACGGCGACACGACTCTCCAGATCAAGGGCGAAGCCAAGAAACTCTTCGACACCACGACCGGGATGCCGCCGACGGTCAGCGTGCTCGATTCGCTGGCCAAGGAGGTGATGCGCGACGCGCGCGAAGGCGTCGAGGCGTACAAATTTCTGCTCGGCAAGAACGAACTCGAAAGCGCCACCAAGCGGCTCGCCGAAGCATTCGCCGTCGGCGAGTACATGCCCGAGCTGCGCACCCTCTCGCGCGACGACAAGCGCCAGGCGCTCCTGTTCACGCAGAAGAGCAACCAGCTCCTCTCCGCGCTGGAGGTCAAGGACTACACGCTGGCCGAAAAGATCGTCCACGAACTCGAAACGACGGCCAAGGATTTCGACAACTCCAAGCCGATGGCGGCCATCGAAACCGCGCGCACCGTCGCGGCCATGCACTTGGCCAAGGCCCGCAACGCCGCCGTCAGCAACGACCGTCCGACCCTCGAGACCGAACTCAAGGAGGCCACCGAAATCTGGCCGCGCAACCCGGCCCTGGCCCAACTGAGCACGGCGATCTTTTCCCAGAGCGACGTGCAGTCCCGCGCGCTGCTGGATTTTGACCAGCTCCGCAGCCAGCACAACTACCGGCAAATCTACGACGACCGCATGCGTTACATTGCCGCCACCGCGCTCTCGCCCGAACGCCAGACGCAGCTCAAAGAGGTGCTCACCGACATGCAGACCATCGAGGAGGCCATCCTCAAGAGCAAGGAGGTCGCCAAGCACGGCGACTACGCCGGAGCCTGGGAAACCGTCGAGCAGGTCTTCAAGAAATACCCCGACGACAACAAGCTCAACCAGGTGCGCGCGACGATGACCACCGAGGCGGCGGACTTCGTGCGGACCCTGCGCACCGCCGAGCAACTCGAAGACAAGGGCCAGTACGGCTCCAGTCTGGCGTGGTACCTCAAGGCGCAGAAGATTTATCCGCCGAGCGAATACGCGGGCGAGGCGGTGACGCGGCTCGTCAAGCAGGTGCTGCCCGAGGGTTGAAGATTGTCTGTCGCCTGACGAGTGCCGGCCACCGGGTAGCGGGCGGACGAGCCCGCTACGCCCCGTGAATTCCTCTTGCGTTTGGAAACTGGCCTTCGTAGGTTCCAAACCTCCCCTTGATGCCGCCCCAGGAACCCTCGGATGACGCGGCGCGCGGCGCGCAGTCTGCTGACTTCCTGACGGAACCCGGATGCAGCGGTCGGCCCGGCCCGGCCCGGCCCATCAGGGAAACCTTCACGCCCTTCCTTGTGATGTCTAAAACGTCCGGCCCGATCCGCCGCCTGACCGCCCTGGTCGGCCTCGCGTCCTGCTTTGCCCTGTGTCAGACCCGGGACCTGCGCGCCGCCGCCGATGCACCTTCGGCCGCCGCGGTGGCCGACAAGGACCCGACGATCCTCTTCAACCGCGCCGTTACCGCCTTCGCCGCCAACGACTACCAGGGGGCCGTCAGCGCCATCGAAACCCTGATGGGTAATCTGCCCAAGGACCTGCCGCCGCCCGAGAAGGCAAAGCTCGAATCGGCGCTGGAGCCGATCTACTTCACGCTCGGCGCGGCCTATTTCAACCTGAAAGATTACGGCAAGGCCACCGAGGCGCTCAAGGATTACCTCGTGAAGTATCCCAGGGGCGCGCGTCTCGCCGACGCGACTTTCTCGCTCGCGCAGGCCAGCTATTTCAACAAGGATTACGCCGAGGCGGCCAGGGCGTTCGCCACGCTGGAAAACAACCCGTCCCACCGCGACCAGGCCCTCCTGCTCGGAGGGGTTTCCCTCAAGGAATCCGGCGAGCTGGTCAAGGCCATCGGCACGCTCGAAAAACTCATCGGCGGCGGCCTCAGGTCGCCCACCGCCGCGAAGGGCGCGTTGCAGCTCATCCGTTATTACGCCGAAAACAAGCAGCCCGACAAGGCGTTCAAGACCCTGGCCGACGTGCAGGCCAACATCAATCAGGTCGAAAACGTCGTCGATCTCAACTCCGTCGCGCTCACGCAGGGCGACGCTTACCTCGCCGAAGACAGATTCAGCGAGGCGCTCACCTGTTACCGCGCCGTCCGCACCCGGGACGAGGTGGTCGCCCTCGAGAAGGACCGCGTCGCCGTCGGCCAGGAGCGGCTCCGGAGCCTCCAGGCGAGCATGCGCGCCGACCCTAGGAACGCCGCGCAGCTTCTCGTCGCCGTCCGGCAGGTGCAGGATGCCATCGCGGACGACCAGAAGCTCATCGAAAACTTCACCGCGCTGCCCAGCATCCGTTCCAAGCTGCTCTACCGCATCGGGCGGGCTTTCGCCGGCGCGGGGGACCCCTGGAAGGCCATCGTCGCATACACCGACGCTTACGAGGTGACCCAGGACCCAGCGGATCGTGAGCCGGCGCTTTTCGCGCTCATCACCGCCTACGCGGACGTGAACCAGCCCAAGGACGCCCGGGCCGACTGCGATCAGTACCTCAAGGAGTTCCCCCAGGGCGCGAACGCCTCCACGGTCGGCTACCTCTACGGGGCCACGGCGCTCCAGGAAAACGACGCCCCGGCGGCGGAGTCCTTCTTCGGACGGGTGCTCGCCGACCAGACGGAGAACACGATGCGCGAGGAAATCGTGTTTCTGCTGGGCAACGCGCAGTTTTCCCAGGGCAAGTACGATCAGGCCGAGACCACTTACCTTAAATACCGGAGTGAATTTGCGGGGGACAACCGCAACGGCGCGTTCGGGGGTGGCAAGCACGCCGAGGAAACGGTTTACCGCCTGGCGTTGTGCAGCCTGTTCGGCGGCAACTACCAGGAAGCGGCCAAGCGGCTCACCGATTATCTGGCCAAGTACCCCTCGGGGGATCAGGTGCCCGACGCCAGGTACCGCCTCGCGGTGTGCGACTACTCCGCGCAGGATTACCCGAAGGTCCTTACCGGGTGCCAGGATTGGATCAAGCAGTACCCAGGCGACCAGCAGGAAGGCGAGGTGCAGGCGCTGCTGGGCGACGCTCTCGTCGCCACGGACAAGCCCGACGAGGCGTTTGACGCCTACACCCGTTCCTACAAGCTGGCGGCCACGGAAGAGGTGCTCAACTACTCGCTGTTCGAGGCGGCCAAGCTGCTCCAGAGGCGCGGCGAGTGGGAGAAGGTGGACGCCATGTTCGAGGATTTCGTCAAGGCGCGTCCCGACCACCCGGCGGTCGTGCAGGCCGCGTACTGGATCGGCCGCGCCAAGGCCAAGCTGGGCAAGCCGGACGAGGCCAAGCAATACATCGCCGACGTGGCGAAGAAATACATCGACGACCCCTCGCGCGAGGCCGTCGAGCAGCTGCTAGATCAACTGGCGACGATGTGCATGCGCAAGAAACCGGCGGCAGCCCCAGCGGTGGCGGCGGGTTCGCCCGGCGCGTCACCGGCCGGCCCCGTGGTGGCCGAGGCCACGCCCGCGCCCGCCCCGGAGGCAACCCCCGATCCCGGCGCCGAACTCGACCGGCTCCTGGGCAGCGCGGAACAGGACCGGTCGCCGACGGCCAAGGCCCGCGTCCTCTACGCCAAGTCGCAACTCGCCCGCCTGCGCCGCCAGACCGCCGAGGTCGACCGCAATCTGCTGACGGTTGCCGCCACCACCAAGCCGGAGGAGCTCAGCCCGGCGATCCTCGGGCTCGTGGGTGACACGCTCCTGGCCAGAGGGCAGCTCGACGAAGCCACCGCCTTTTACCAGCACCTGCTGGACTATTATCCCAAGAGCGACGTGGTCGATTTCGCCTACAACGGACTGGGCGAGATCGCGTTCCAGAAAAAGGACTATGCGAAGGCGTTGCAACTGTTCACGGACGGCACCGACAAGATCGCCGCCGCCCGCAAGCTCAAGGACGTGACGGTCGGCCAGGCGAAAACGCTGCTCGCCCTGGGTAAGCTCGCCGAGGCGAAAAAGCTCTTCGAGCAGGTCGCGGGCGTGCGCGAATGGCGTGGCGAGACGACGGCGTTCTGCATGTTTTCCATTGGCCAGATCGAACAGCAGCAGAGCCATTGGGCCGAGGCAAACTCGTATTACCAGCGGGTATTCGTCGCCTATCAAAAGTTCCTGCCCTGGGTGGCGAAATCCTACCTCGGCAGCGCGGAAAGCCTGGAAAAACTCGGCAAAACGCAGGACGCGGTCAAGACCCTCCAGGAGATGCTGCGCAACGACAAGCTGGCTGATCTGCCGGAAGCGGCCCTGGCGCGGCAGCGTCTCGCGGCGCTCGGGGCTTCATAAGCCGCGCTCCCTTACCATGAAACGCTTTATTTCTCTTTTGTGGTTGGCCGGGACTCTGGCTGGCGTGGCTGCCGTGCGGGCCCAACAGCCCGCTGCCCCCGCGCCCGCCCCGCCGGCGGCCCCGGCTCCATTGATCACCATTTACACGAAGGACGGCCAGGCCGTCGCGACCACGGGGATTCGCCGCGCCGGGTCGGCGATCATGGCGAAGGTCCAGACCAACAACGGCGGCGAGGGCGAGGCGGGCTACGACGTGGCCAACGTCACGCGCGTCGAGTTCCCGGAACCGGGCCAGCTCAAAATCGCCGGGGGATTGCTGGCTCAGGGCCGCGCCGACGAGGCGCTCCGGCAATTGGCCCCGGCCGTGGCGTACTACGCGCCGTTCAAGGACATCCCCGGCAGCCGGTGGACGGCCCTGACGCTGCTGCAACTCGACGCCTACAGCCGTCTGGGGCGCGACGGCGAGGCCGACGCCCTGGCCGCCGAATTGGGCAAGCTCGGCGGCGGGGTGCCGCCCGACGTGCAGCGGGCCATCAAGATCCGGCAGGGCGCGAGCCTGGAGCGCGGCGGCAAGCACGAGGCTTCGCTCGCGCTGCTCGAACCCATCGCCAGGGATGAAAACACCCCGCCCCAGGCCCTGCCCGAAGCCTGGTTGAGCATGGGCGCGGCCAACCTCGCCCTCAACCGCAACAAGGCCGCGCTGCTCTCCTATCTGCACGTGCCGGTCTACGTCCCCGACCGCGCCCTGTTCATGGCTCCGGCGTTGCTCGGCAGCTCCATCGCCTACGTTCGCCTAGACGACAAAACACGGGCCCGGGAAGCCTTGCAGCAGTTGGTCACCACTTATCCCAATGCGCGCGAGGCCGCCGAAGCCAGGGATCGCCTCCAAAAGTTGGGCGGCCCCAAGGCAAAAGACTAGCGCAACCCTTCAAATCCCCCTAACTTCCTACCAGCATTCCCATGAAACAGAAATCTGTCATCCTCGGCAGCGTGGCGTTCGCCGCGCTCCTGCTCTGCTCCGTGGCCGCGCAGGCCCAGTCTCCCGCCCCCGCCGGCAGCCCCGCCGAAAAGAAGCAGACCAAGAATCTGCTCACCCAGATCATCGAGGGCGGCTGGGTCATGTTTCCCATCGCCGCGTGCTCGATCCTGACGGTGTATCTCATCGGTGAGGGCGTCACGCGCACCAACCCCGCCAAGCTCGCCCCGGCCGCGCAGAGCGACGCGGTGAAGGACCTCTTCCGCCACGGCGACTACGTCGGCGCTTACAACTACTGCAAGGCCAACCCCTCGCCGCTGACCAACGTCGTGCGCCTGGGGGTGAGCTACCTGGGCGACGGCCAGACGATGGCCGAGACGGCCATGAGCGAGGAATTGGCCAAGGAAAATTCGCACCTCCAAACCCGGCTGAGCTACCTGTCGGTCATCGGGGTGTGTACGCCCATGATCGGGCTGCTGGGCACGGTGACGGGTATGATGAGCGCGTTCTCGACCCTCGGCACAAGCGGCATCGGCGACCCGAGCCGCTTGGCGGGCGCCATCGGCGAGGTGCTCGTCGCCACGGCCTCGGGACTGTTTATCGCCATCCCGGCGTTCGGCTTTTTCTACTACCTGCGCAACCGTGCGGCGGGGGGCCTGCACGTCATCGAGGACACGGTGAACTCGCTTTTCCGCAAGATGCCCTACGAGTTGCTCCACAACGTGCACATCGGCGACGAGGAGATTTACGCCGCGGTGCCGAGCTGGATGCAGGTCGAGCAGCCGCCCGGGGGGGAGGCGGATGTCAAGCGCCAGACCGGGATGGTGCGCGTGCCGGGCGGACTGGACACGCAGACGATCAGCGCGCAGGCCCCGGCGGCCTGAGCAACGACCACGTGGCGGCTCCCGAACAGGAAGGACCCTTAATTTATGGCAGGAGGCGGCGGCGGTGGAGAAGGTGAACCGGAGTTTCAGGTCGCGCCCATGGTGGACGTGCTCCTGACGATCCTGATTTTCTTCATGACGATCACCAGTGCGCAGGTGCTCAAGGTGGATAAATCCATCGTGCTGCCCGTCGCGCCGAACGCCCTCAAGAAGGACGACTCGCGCGCGGAGGCCGTCATCAACGTGCGCTGGAACGA
>CAXUHC010000011.1:0-2935 GCA_964250705.1 uncultured Chthoniobacterales bacterium
GGCCAACTTCCATCCACGGCTGAAAACCTTCAACTCAGTTGTGAACAGAACCTAGTTCCTCCAAGACGCGAGGGCTTGGGCTCGGTCAGAGCGTTTCGTCTGCGCGTTCCTGCCGCCGTGATTGCGTCATCCGGTCGTGATCTGCCTCGTTGACGCCTTCGGTATAAAGCGCTTCGCCGATGGTCTGTTCGTCACTGTGCACCGCTGCGTTCGTGGCGGGGGCGGTTGCCCCGCCGCTCTCACCGAGGACATCGTCTCGCTCGATCAAATCAGCCATGACGCCTTCGTCGTCGTTCGGCGAGGTGGGATCATCCTCGCCCCGGAGTTCCGCTCTGGCCTGCGAACGATGCCCCTCGTTGACCTGACCGGCGTCCAGTCCGTCGATTTCCGCCAGCTCGCGGGCGCGTTCTTCCACCCTGTCGTTATCGGCTTCGCCGAGGCCGTCGGCATGATCCAGGATTTTTCCGGGCGGGTGGGGTGGTTGGTCAGGCAGTTGCATACGGGCTGATTCGCGGCGTCAACGCGAAGTGACCGTGTACGGCTTGCCGGGTACGGCTGCCCCGGCAAAAACCTCCGTAATCGCCAGACAACCGGGCTGGCGTTTCGCGTCGTACTTTAGGCATGGTAAAACACCCCCGTACGATGGCCGCAGCACCATCACGCCTCGACGGCGATCCGGCAGACGGCGAGGTCAAGGAACTCTTCGACGTCGACCAGGCGATGGCAGGCCTTCGTGAGGCGGTGCGCCCCTTCCGTAAAGCCGCTTTGTTCGAGCTTTACGAAGACGGTTTCAATTCTGCTTTTGAACAACTGCTGGCCTGCCTGATCTCCATCCGCACCCGGGACGAAGACACGGTGCCCATCTCGCGCCGGCTCTTCGCCCGTGCGCGTACCCCTGCCGAGGTGGCGGCGCTGTCCGTCGGCGAGATCGACGGTCTGATCCAAGGGAGCACGTTTCACGAGGCGAAAGCGCCGCAGATTCACGAGATCGCCCGCCGTGTCGTGGCCGAACACGGCGGCGACTTGCCGTGCGATTTGGAAAAACTCCTCGCGTTTCGCGGCGTCGGGATCAAATGCGCCCATCTGGTGCTCGGGATTGCCTGCGGCCAGGCGCGGATCGGGGTGGATATCCACGTGCATCGGATCACCAACCGCTGGGGCTACGTCAAAACTCCGACCCCGGAGAAAACGACGGTCGCCCTCGAAGCGGTGCTGCCGACGCGGTACTGGGTGGAGATCAACGCGTTGCTGGTCCCGTTCGGCAAGCACGTTTGCACCGGGACGGCCCCGCGTTGCTCGACCTGTCCGCTGTTAAAGATGTGCCGGCAGGTGGGTGTCACGAGCCGACGTTGAGCACGGGGCCCGGACGTGGCACGGTACGGCGTGGCGGGAACGACAAAGGCAGGCATCATTGCGGTCACGGTCGGCGACCCGGCGGGCGTCGGGCCGGAGGTAGCGTCCGTGGCGTTGGCCTCGGGACAGCTTGATCCTGATTTTCAATACGAAATCATCGCACCTGCCTGCCGCGCGGTCCCGGGCGAACCGACCGCCGAAACCGCCCGGGCCGCCTGGGACGGGTTGGAAATGGCCTCCCAGTCAGCGATCAACGGCGAGGTCGCTGCCGTCGTCACCGGGCCCATCTGCAAATCCAACCTCTACGCGCTCGGTTTCCGGTATCCGGGGCAGACCGAATTCTTCGCGGCGCGTTGCGAAACCCCAAACTTCGCCATGCTGCTGACCGGCGGTGCCCTCACGGTGGCGCTGGTTAGCACGCATCTGCCGCTGCTCAACGCCGTGAAACAACTCTCGCGGCGGGAGATCGTCCGCGTGGGCAGTTTGCTGGCGGAATTCCTGCGCCTGCGGCTCGGGCGACCAGTGAAGATCGCCGTGGCCGGGCTGAACCCGCACGCGGGCGAAAGCGGCAGCCTGGGACGCGAGGAAATCGATCTCATCGCACCGGCGGTCGGCGATCTTACGGCGGCCCATCCTTTTGGAAGCGCGTCTTTTCATGGACCGATCCCGCCGGACACCGTCTTTTATCAAGCCGCCGCGGGCGAATGGGAGGCGGTTTTGTGCATGTATCATGACCAGGGGCTGATCCCCCTCAAGCTGCACGCGTTCCACGAAGGGGTAAACGTCACGTTGGGCTTGCCGATCATCCGTACCAGCCCGGACCACGGCACGGCCTTCGCGCTGGCCGGGAAACACCGGGCGCATCCGGGCAGCATGATCGCGGCCTTGCGTCTCGCGGCGGAACTCGTCAAAAAGAAACGGGCCCGGGGTACCGAGCCGGCTCCCTCAGACTCATGACGCTGGGAAAATACGTCAAGCTGTTCAATATCAGCCTTCAGAACACGGTTGTGTACCGCTGGAACTTTATCCTGCGCACGCTCTTCGACGTGATCCCTCTCATCGGAACGGTCTACTTGTGGCGCGCACTGTTCCAGTCACGCAACCAGCCCATCGCCGGCTACGACTTCGGCTCGATGGTGTTTTATTTTTTGCTGACTCTGGTGGCGTCGAACCTCATCACGCCCGCCGACGACGAATGGCAGATCGCGACGGACATCCGCGAGGGACAGCTCAACGCGTTGCTCATCAAGCCGGTGAATTACCTCGGTTACCGGACGAGCCTCTTCGTGGGCAACCGGGCGATCCACTCGGTGACGATCCTGCCGGTGGTGCTGCTCGTATTCACGTGTTTTCATCAATATATTCGGCTGCCGCATGACGCGACGACCTGGCTCTGGACGGCGGTTACCCTCGGATTGGCGGCGCTGCTGCAATTCTTCCTCGCCTACGCCGTCGCCATGCTCGCCTTCTGGCTGCTGGAGATTTCGACAGTGGTTTTCATCATCCTGTCGTTCGAATATTTCCTGAGCGGCCACCTCTTCCCGCTGGGCATGATGCCCGTTGCGTTTCAGACAGTGGTGAA
>CAXUHC010000011.1:2945-3839 GCA_964250705.1 uncultured Chthoniobacterales bacterium
GCGGCCACCTCTTCCCGCTCGACATCGCGCCGGCCTGGTTTCGCGCGGTTTCCGAGTGGATGCCGTTCACGTACGAACTGTTTTTCCCGGTCTCAGTGTTTTTGGAGAAAACCCAGGGTGCGTCGTTGTGGAAAGGAATGGCGATCCAGGCGGGCTGGGTGGCCATCATGTGGGCCGTGGGCCGTTTGATGTGGTCGCGTGGGTTACGCCGCTACGGGGCTTTCGGCGGCTGAATGCTGACTGACGATGAAGCGATACTGGGAAGTTTACCGGATTTTGCTGCGCAACTCGCTCATTCGCGAGATGTCGTTCAAAGCCAATTTTCTGCTGTGGATCGTGACGGAATTACTCTGGTTCCTCGGCCAGATCGTCTTCGTCGACGTGCTGTTCGCGTACACCGACCGCATCGGTGACTGGACCAAATGGGAGGTGGTTCTCCTGATCGGGACCCACCAGATCATCAGCCAGATTTTCCAGGCGTTTTGTTACATGAACATTTCCAACCTGCCCGAGTTGGTGCGCACCGGGCGGCTGGACCTGATGCTCCTGCTGCCGGTCGATACCCAATTCTCCGTGTCCACGCGCCAGTTCGGGCTGGACAATCTGATTAACGCCGGGATCGGCGTGGCCTTCGTGGCGTTTTCCCTGGGTAAGCTCGGGGTGGTGCCCGGGCCCTGGCAGATCGCCTGTTATTCGCTGGGGGTGCTGTTGGGAACGGCGGTGCATTATTCGATCATGTTCAGCCTGGCGACGTGCAGCTTCTGGATCGTGCGTGCCCAGGGGTTGATCTACGGGTACTACGATATGGTCAATGTCTCGCGCTATCCGGCGGAAGTCTTTGGCGGCGTGTTCAAGCTGATTTTTACCTGGCTCATTCCCGTGATCGTGGTGGCG
>CAXUHC010000011.1:3849-37565 GCA_964250705.1 uncultured Chthoniobacterales bacterium
CGGATTCTCGCCCGTGCGGGCGTTCATCCCCTCGGGTTGATGTGCCAGCTTTTCGCGGCATCGGTGGTAGCGGTGTGCCTGAGTCGATTATTTTGGAGTCATGCCCTGCGTCGATATTCGAGCGCGAGTTCGTAGGAAGCGCGGCGTTTTTGCAACCACGTTCTTGTGTTGGAAAGCGGACTTTTTCACGTTTCTTCCCTTGCGCTGAATGGCAAATGCCGGTAGTAAGTCCCCCTTCTTAGAGAAAAGCCGTTCGTTTCAGGTTTCTGATCGACCCTCCCGACCCCTATGCCAAAGCCCAAGTCCGCTGCCAAATCCGAAGAGCCGTCGCAGCCCGAAGTGAAGCCCGATTCTCCCAGCCCCGCCAAGGCATCCAAGGGAAAAGGGGAGACGGCCATTCCCGCAGCCAGCGCCCAGGATTTGACGGCATCGGTTTCCAGCTACCTCTTGCGCGCCCAAAAGAACGAGGACGAGGCGGACGCCAAGCTTTCGCCGTTCCTGCGCAAACAGAAGAAGCGCCTGCTCGTGCTGCGCGACGCCATGCTTGACTCGATGTCGGGCGTGGCCCAGGACAACCTGCGCGCTCGGGCCGAAGGCAACGAGGCCAGTGCGTTCGGGATGCATCAGGCCGACGCGGGCAGCGACGCCTACGACCGCGACTTCGCGCTGAATCTGCTTTCGCAGGAACAGGACGCACTTTACGAGATCGACGAGGCACTCAAGCGGATCGAACTCGGTACGTACGGGGTCTGCGAAATGTCTGGCAAGCCGATCAACCATGAGCGGCTCGAAGCGATCCCCTTCACCCGCTTTACGGTGGAGTCCCAGTCGCAGCTCGAGCGCCAGAATAAGGCGCAACGTGTCCGCCAGTCGGTGACTTCGCTCTTTGGCCTGACCGACGAGGAAGGCAACGACTCCGACGAGGAGGAATTTACTCCAGACACGAAGGAATAACCGCAATTTTTATGGCGAGAGACATCATCACCCTGGAGTGCACCGAAGCGAAGGCCGAAGGAAAACCGGCTTCGCGCTACGTGTCCACGCGCAACAAGAAAAGCCCGAATACTCCTGGCCGTCTGGAGAAAAAGAAGTATAATCCGTTCCTGAAGCGGCACACCCTGCACCGCGAAACGCGTTAATTCATGCAACCGAAGACTCCTCAACGCCGCTCGAATTTCCGGCGCGCGAACCGCATCATGCCCCGGCGCCGGGTAGACATCGCGCCCGAAGCCATCGACTACAAAAACCCCGATTTGCTGCGCAAATTCGTAACCGAGAGCGGCAAAATCCTGCCCCGCCGGATCACCGGGATGTCTGCTTACTTGCATCGCCGGATCACGCGCGAGATCAAGCGCAGCCGCTCGGTGCTGTTGATGAAATAAGGGCGGTTTTGCCGTGTCGTTATACGGCAGCTTATCCATTCCGCAGGTAGCCGGATTGAGGGTTTGTCCTCAATCCGATTTGTCGTTTTGGAACGACGGGGTTAGCCCGGTGGCCAGGCAAGTGGTCGTCCGCCCAGCAGGTGGACGTGTAAGTGCGGCACACTTTCACCCGCGTCGGGTCCATGATTGATCACCAAACGGAACCCGGATTGATCCACGCCGGTTTTCCGTGCGACTACCCGCGCCGCAAGGAGAAGCTTCCCCAGTGCGGCTTCATGAGCAGGTCCGGCAGCGCCGATCCGGGTAATGACTTGCTTTGGTACGATAAGCACGTGAACGGGTGCCTTGGGTTCAACATCGTGAAATGCGATCAGGTCATCGGTTTCATGCACGATGCGGGCCGGAATTTCCCGAGCGATGATTTTTTCGAAGATCGTCATGGAACTCAGCTGATCGAGCACCAGACCTGATGATTCCACCCCTCGGAGTGAACTCGCTCGCGGACGAACGCGACGATCTTTTCCCGCAACCGTTCGCTTGACGGCTGACGGTCCGCATCTGTCGCCAGTTGGTCGACGCAGGCGTGGAGATCGTAGAAATGAAAATGACGCACTTTTTCCTCGCGTAGTCGATTGATTGCCTCGGAAAGTTTCTCGAAAAACGTGGAATGGCTGAAGGACGGCGTGTTCCGCAGGCATTGCATGAGGGAAATACCCTGTGTAGGAGGAATTGCGCGAAAGCAGACTGCGACTTCCTCATAGCCAATATCCCGTAACGCTGCCTGGACCACCTGCTCCAACTCGGGCAAGTCGATCACATTTTTCACGTAGCAGTTCCGCAGATATAAGGAGATGCCAGCCACCAGATCATCGACCAGCCACCAAGCACTGTAACCGGCCTGCACCGCCGCGTCCTGAATCGCCACCCTCAACCAAGTACTTTCCAGGGCCACGGCGTTGCCGTGCTCGCTTCGGACGAGGGGGAGGGAATGCCTGAGAGCGATCATCTTTTCGTTGAGGAAGTTCCGCTCGTTCTTATGGCACTACTAGCTAAATAATTCTTGCTGCATTCCATCGGGTTTCGGGCGCTTTTCGAGGCTCTTGATTTCCTCTATGAACTCTCCGATGTCCTGGAAGTGTCGGTAGACGGAGGCATACCGCACGTAGGCCACCATGTCGATTCCGTGGAGTCGCTGCATGACCTTTGCGCCGATTTCCCGTGAATGGACTTCCCGACCGTACTTGGTTTCCAAATCCTGCACGATGTCTTCTACGGCATGCTCCAGCACGTCCAGATCGACGGGGCGCTTTTCGCAAGCTTTGACAATCCCCTGGTTCAGTTTATGGCGATCAAAAGGCTCGTGCCGTCCGTCGCGTTTGATCACCAGCAAATCCGCCCGCTCGATCTGTTCGTAGGTGGTGAACCGGTATTCGCAGTTCAAGCAGATCCGGCGACGACGGATGCCCGAGCAATGATTCACCGGACGTGAATCGATGACTCGATCTTCAATGCTTTTACACTTGGGGCAGCGCATCCGGCGAAGGGGATAGTCCCTAGCCGTAACACAAGATGTAGGGGTGTCAACCTTTCTCGCCCCAAGACGAACAAGCTTTCACCGAGTTGGTTGCGGGTGAGCATCTCAGGGGTGCCGTGAACCGGGCATCACGACCTACCACACCGAACGAACTCAAGCCTTCGCGGCCTTTTTCGCGCGTGCTGCCGGGGGAGGCGGCGGGCGACGTTTGCCCTTAGCCGGTTCTCCCTTGGCCGGTCCGCCATTTTTCTTGTCGCGCTCCGAAGGCTCGAATTCGAAACCGACCTTTCCGTTTTTCTCTAGCTTGAGGTAAGCCGAGAACGGCCGGTTTTTCTTCGAGATAAACTTGTCCAGCAGATCCGTTTTGCCGGTAGTCAGCAGTTTGATCACCTGTTCGAGAGGGATTTCCCGTTGGAGAATGACCTTACTCATGCGGAAAACGCAGCCCTTTTCCTCACCAACCGAACGGTTGCAAAGGTAGGCGGTCTCGGTGGCAAACACCTCGCCCTTCTTGCAAACGGTGCAGGCATGAATCGGCTGCTGGCCTGTAAAATCGGGAACCTCCTTCGCATCGGGAAAATCGAACTCGGGTTTTCCTTCGGGGCCGAGTTTGATCGCCGCGCTGAACGGCGCACCGATCTTCGAACGGAAACCTTCGAGCGGACCTGCGTGCCCCGTGCCCAGCAGCGTTTTGATTTCGTCCGGATCAAACTGGCGTCCAGCCATCGACTTCCAGAACACGTAATCACAATGGGAACAACGGAAGACGCGATATTCCTCCTTCAACGGCCGGGTCGCGCACTTCGGACAGCTCGCATCGAGTTCCCCGAAATCACCTTCCACGGTGTCGCCCTGAAAATTCTTCGCCTTGCTGACGATGTCTTCGGTCAAACCCCGAATCTGCGCCATGAACTCCTTGCGCTGCAAACCGCCCTGTTCCATGAGCTTGAGTTTGGATTCCCACTCGCCCGTCAGTTCGGGCGAGCATAACGCGGTGATGCCGATGCCACGCAGCAGCGCGATGAGCGAAATTCCCTTGGGCGTGGCCAGCAATTCGCGGCCCTGACGGGCAATGTACGCGTCCAAAATGAGACCTTCGATGATTGCCGCCCGGGTCGCCGGCGTTCCGAGACCCTTGGCGCTCATGGCGTTGCGCAGTTCCTCGTCCTCCACCAGTTTCCCCGCGCCTTCCATGATGGCAAGCAGGGTCGCTTCGTTGTAACGCGCCGGTGGCTTGGTGACGCTTTCGCGGACCTCCACCTCACCCGCGTAGGCAGGTTCGCCCTGGATGATTTCCACCAGATTGGCGTCGGAGCCGTCGCCCAGCGTGGCCTCCCGACCGTACACCGCCATCCAGCCGGGGTCCTTGATGACCCGACCATCGGTCTTGAAAAGCTCGTTTTCCACCCGCGTCAGCCGGGTGGTGACCTCGAACTGCGCTGCCGGGTAAAACACCGCGATGAAACGGCGCGACACCAGGTCGAAGATTTTCTGCTGCGCCTCGTCCAGATTCTTTGGCTCTGTGCCGGTGGGAATGATGGCGTTATGATCGGAAACCTTGGCGTTATCGAAGACCTTTTTGGTCAGTTTGACCCAACCGCTCGACAGAGCCTTGGACGCATGGCCCGCCAGGATCGGATCGGCGAAGCTGCCCATGGTCGAACGCACCTGGCTCAGGTTGTCCTCCGGCAGGTAGCGGCTGTCGGTCCGCGGATACGTCAGCGCCTTGTGCTTCTCGTAGAGTTGCTGGGCGACCTGCAGGGTCCGCCGCGCACTGAAACCGAAACGGCCGTTGGCATCGCGCTGGAGACTGGTCAGATCGTAGAGCAGGGGAGGAGCCTGCGAGGCGGGCTTCTTTTCCTCGGTGACCGTGCCGACTTTGCCGAGACATTTTGCCTTGATCGCGTCGGCTTTTTCCTGCTCCCAGATACGTTCGGCCCGGGCGTCCTCGTCGGCGCCCTTGCGGAATGTCTCGTCGAGCCAGCGCCCCCGGTAGGTGCCCGCCTTCACGTCAAAATCGCCGAAAACCTCGAAATAGGTGCGCGGCTTGAACGCCTTGATTTTTTTCTCGCGCTCGACCAGGATCGCCAAGGTCGGTGTTTGCACCCGCCCGACCGGGGTCAACTGAAAGCCGCCCGCCTTGGAATTAAATGCCGTCATCGCCCGGGTGGCATTGATGCCCACCAGCCAGTCGCTTTCCGCCCGGCAGAAGGCGGCTTTGGCCAGCGGGATCATCTCTTCGTCACTACGGAGCCGGCCAAACGCCGTGCGGATGGCGTCGGGCGTCATCGATTGGAGCCACAAGCGGCGGGATGGTTTCTGCACGCCCGCGAGCTTGACGAGCATTCGGAAGATCAGCTCGCCCTCGCGTCCGGCGTCGCAGGCATTGATGATCTCGGTCACATCCGCCCGCTTCATCAGGCGTTTGAGCATTTTGAAGCGTTCCTCGTTGTTCTCAATGGGCTTGAGATCAAACTCTTCGGGGATGACCGGCAGCGCGGCAAAAGTCCACTTGCCCCGCTTTACGTCCATTTCCGGCGGCAGCGCCAGTTCGACGAGGTGGCCGACCGCGGATGAAATGACGTACTGCTCGTTTTCGAACGCATCGTCCTTGCGCTCGAACTTGCCCAGTGCCCGGGAAATATCGGCGGCCACACTAGGTTTTTCGGCAATGACGAGAGTTTTGGACATCGAGAATAAAGCGGTCAGTGAATCCTGACGTAATGTTTACCGGGAAGCTGCTTGATGAGCTTCTTCAATTCGAGAGCAAACAAGGTAGAAGAGACGACCGGGGTTGGCAAACCGCATTTGAGAATGATCCGGTCGATAGGCGTTTCGTCGCGTTCCACCGCCTCCAAGACAGCGGCTTCCGCGGGGAGGAGGGTCGTTTGCGCGGCGGCGGGTTTGTCGGGTCCGTTTCCCGCCTGATCCGTTATTGCCACCACTGGTTTAATGGGCGCATGGAAGCCCGGCAGCGCGTAAATTTCTTCGAGGATATCCGCGCTGTCCATGACGAGCCGGGCACCCTCCTGAATGAGACGGTTTGTTCCCTGAGAGGAGGGGCGGTCAATGGGGCCGGGGACGGCGAAAACGGTCCGCCCCTGTTCGGCGGCCTGGCTGGCGCTGATCAGCGCGCCGCTCTTGAGCCCGGCCTCGACCACCAGCACCCCCAGGCTGCACCCGCTGATGATGCGGTTGCGCATCGGAAACGTCGTGCGGTCGGGCGTGACGGCCATGGGAAACTCGGAAATCACGGCCCCGGAGCCGTCGGCAATGCGCTCGGCCAAGGCGAAATTTTCCGGCGGATAAATTTGCGACAGGCCGCAGCCCAGGACGGCGACGGTGCGGCCCTGCGCGGCCAGCGCACCCTGGTGGGCAGCGGTGTCGATCCCACGGGCGAGGCCGCTGATGATGGTCAGTCCGGCGTAGGCAAGCTGGTAGGAGAGTTTTTTTGCCGATTCCTGCCCGTAAAAACTGGCCTGGCGCGAACCGACGACGCCGATGGCCTGGCTGTCGACAGGCTTCAATTCACCCCAGACGTAGAGGACGATGGGCGGGTCGTGGATCGTCCGCAACAGCGAGGGATAAGCCTCGGACTGTGCCGTGATTGCCTGGACCCCGGCTTCGTCCATCCGGGCTTGCTCGGCGGGAAGGTCGACCAGCCCCTCCCATCCGGCGATGTTGCGGGCGATCTCCTGGGAAATGCCTTCCACCGCCGCGAGCCGATCCACGGGGGCGCGCAAGATGGATGGCGGGTCGCCGAACACCCCGAGCAAACGGCGCAGCCGCACCGGCCCCACCTTCGGGATCATGTTGATGGCCAGGCAGGCCTCGGTGTGGGTCACGGTGGGATAAGCGTTGGCTGATCAGGCGGGTTGCCGCAGGAGTTCAACTTCCTGCCGGACATCTTCCCAGGTGACCTGACCCGGTGACGAGACGACGGCGTATCCCAAACGGGGCGTCAGTACAAACCGAATCTGCCCGGCCTCGAATTTTTTATCGCGTGCCAAAGTATCCAGAATGGCCCCGCTGGACGGCGTGTCGGGTAGAGTGGTGGGCAGATCGAAGCGGTGCAACGCCCCGAGCATCTCGCGCCATTCGTCCGCCGCCAATCCGGCTTTGCGCATCGACAAGCGGGCTGCCGCCACCATCCCCAGACTGATGGCTTCGCCGTGCAGGAAGTGCCCGTAGCCTGCCGCCTGCTCGATGGCGTGACCGACCGTGTGCCCGAAGTTGAGCAGCGCGCGCAGATCGCGCCGCTCGAACTCGTCCTGCGCAACGATATCAGCTTTGATTTCCAAATTTCGACGCACGATGGCGGCAAGTTCCACGCGGTCGTCCCGGCGCAGATTCACCGCGCGCGCGATCAAAGCGCGGTCGCGGATAACACCGTGCTTGATGACCTCGGCGAAGCCTTCGTTGAATTCGCGCGTCGGCAACGTTTCCAGCGATCCGGTGTCAGCCAGGACGAGCGACGGCGGATGGAAGGAACCGAGCAGATTCTTGCCGGCGAAAGTGTTGACCCCGGTTTTGCCGCCGACGGCGCTATCGCATTGGGCGATGATCGTGGTCGGAAGCTGGATAAAGGGGATGCCTCGATAATAGATGGACGCGACGAAACCGGCGAGGTCGCCCACGACCCCGCCGCCGAGGGCAACCACGAAACCATGCCGATCCAATCCGGCGGAAACGAGGAGGTCGGCCACGCGGGCCACCTCCGGCATGGATTTTGATGCTTCACCGGCAGGCACCACCGCCAGCTTGGGCTGGAAACCGACGGCAGCGAGCGAATCCATCACCGGCGCGGCGTAAATGGCGGCGACCGTTTCGTCCGTGATCACCGCACAACGGGCTCCGGGTCTGACAACCGCCGCGTCGCGGATGATCCCGCCACACCGTTTCAGGAGTCCGTCGCCAACGTGAACCTGGTAAGAACGTGCCGAAGATCGTACTTCGAGGGGGGATAACATGGGTCGTGGGCCACTTGCGGGGACACCGATAGCCCGAAGCCGCACCTGGGGAAAGCCTTAAAGCAATCGGCTCACGCTGCGCCCGGCATCGGGACCACCAGGCAGCTCGAAGCGGACACACTGGCCGCCGTATTCGACGTGGACGGCAGCGGCCTGACCCGAAGGGTTGGAGATGCTGAGCCGTGTCCCGCCGCCGGGGTCGTCGCGACAGAGCAGCAGGCACGGATGGTTGGCGGCCACGCGTCCCCCGCCGGGCAGCATCACCACGCCGGGCACCCAGAAAGCGACTCCCAGCAGACCCAGGCCACGGTGCCGGACGGCCTGCATAGACGAGGTGTTGGCGAGGATCTCCACACGGCTGACTTCGTCCGCCACGCGTTGAGAGTCATCAGGTTCCTCCCCGCCAGGGATCACCAGATACGCCCACGACGCACCCCGGGGCCGGGCGCCGTGATCTAGTTGGAGAGAAAACGCGGGCGTCGCGGCAGGGTCGGACCCGTCGGGTTCGGTGACGACGAGTCCTGATCGGACGACCACGGCGGCGGGATCAGGGAAGACGTAGCTGATCCCGTCGTGTTCCACCATGCGCACCGAACGGAGCGAGTGCTCCTGCCCGGGCGCAAGCTGTCGCGTCTCGCCGCCGACCATGCGGGCAAGCGCGGGTCCTTGCGCGCGACAATGGTTGATCGTCGTACGCACGGGATCGTCCCCGTCCACGCCTTGCAAATCCACTCCCAGGCAGACCACCGATTCGTCGAAGAAGAACCAAGCCTTCTTACCGTTGAGACCGGGGCGTTGCAGTTCGGTGACCGCCAGGCCGCAGTCGCCTTCGCTCACGTCGCCGGAAAGGGCGGGCGTCAGGTCTGCATGATGGACGGTTCCGTGCCCGGGCGCGGAACCAGCCGCGCCCGCAAAACGAGTGCCCCCGGGCGTCGCCGCAGCAGCGCCGACGGTGCCCAAGCCGTGATACTCGCGGCTGGAGCGCAGAAAGACCATCCGGCCGTCTGCCAGCGGTGAAGACGACAGCCGCAGCGACGCATAGAATGCCGGGCGCTGGTGGACCGCCATCCGGGCGCGCCAAAAGTACCGGTGACCCGAGAGCGCTTCGCCGCGGCCTTGCAGGCGATGCGCGTAGGCCGCGAGTTCCAGACGGCGCGGCGGATTGCCCAGCTGGGCAAGCTGCTGTACGACTGCCGCGATGCCCGCGAGGTCGCCTCGCTCCGTACAGACATCATCGGGCGACTCCGCATCGACAGTCTCCTGGCGCATCATCCACTGTTGGGCATCGAGCAGGAAACCCACGAATAGCCTGACCGTTTCGGCGGGCGCCTGCCAGGGCGTGCCGTGGGCCAGGGCAATGAACTGCGCGCATTCGCGCATGAAACCCAGCCCGCCGCCGGAAGGTTCCTGCGTGGAAGCGCGGAAAGTCATGTCTGCCTGGATGCCTTCCTCGCCGGGCTGGACCAGACGGATTTCGCGGAAAATGCGCCCGAACGCCGCGTCAAAAAAGGAGGGCGCATTTTCCAGGCATCCGCGCAGCAGTTGATTGTAAGCGATCCCCAGGAGGTCCATGCCGACGCGGTCCACCCAACCCACGGGAGCGACCCACGACGCCCAGCGCGACCGGGCGAGGATTTCCATGACCTTTCCGGCGGCACCGGCCGACAAGCCGTTGTCGTAGAGCAAGGCGATCTCGCCGATCAGTCTGGGAATCGTGATCTGGCGTTGCCGCCAGTCCGGGCTGGAAAAGTCGTTGGCCAGCCAGAAATCGAAGGCGTGACGCAACGGATCGTCGAGAGTTCCGGCTGCGGCGCGATGCGCTTTGGCGAGCAGGAGAGTGCGGTCGAGGTGGAGCGGTTTGCCGGTCGGCGACAGCGCGGACGCAGGCGAGGGGAGGTCGTCCCACACGCCATCTTCACGCAGGCTCGCGGCGAGTCGCAAGGCCGACGCGTGGGTCGCCTTCGGCGGTGGCGTGAGCAGCAGCGAGGCGCGCAGCCGTTGTTTGATCGTGTCGTGGATCACGCCGTGGAAAAAGAATGCAAAGCCTCGAAACTCTAACCCCGCGACCGGGAAGCGGCAAGCAAAGTCCGGCGCGATTCGTGACGGCGGAACTGGCGGAAGCGGCGCAAACCGCTCGCAGGAATTCCTTTCCTGACCGGAACGTCGGCGCTACCATTTCCCCATGCCCCTCCTCATCAAGCATGGCGAAATCGTGACCGCCAGCGAACGCTACACGGCGGACATCCTTTGCGAGGGAGAAACCATCAGCCAGATCGGCCGCGACCTGGCCGCACCCGCTGAAACCGAGACGATCGACGCGAGCGGCAAGTACATTTTCCCGGGGTTCATCGATCCCCACACCCACATCTACCTGCCGTTCATGGGAACGTACGCGAAAGACACCTACGAAACGGGCAGCCGGGCGGCTCTCATCGGCGGGACGACCACGTTTTTCGACATGTGCTGCCCGGCGCGCGACACCGCGCCCGGAGAGGGGTTTCGCGTCTGGCGCGAACAGAGCGAGGGAAAATCCGCGTGCGATTACTCGTTTCACATGGGGGTGACACGTTTCGATGAGGCCAGCGCCGCGCAACTGCGCGGGATCGTGGCGGCGGGAGTGACGTCATTCAAAATCTTCCTGGCGTATAAAGGTGCGTTCGGGATCGACGATACGGAACTCTACCGTGCGCTGAAACTGGCGCGGGAACTCGGGGTGGTCGTGGCCGCGCACTGCGAGAACGAGACGCTCGTAACCGAACGTCAATCCGAACTCCTGGCTGCCGGGGTGCGCGGTCCCGAAGGCCATCACGAGAGCCGCCCGCCCATCGTCGAGGCGGAGGGGGTGCATCATTTGATGACGTTTGCCCAGTTGACCGGCGCGGAAGTGTACATCGTGCACCTGAGCTGCGAGGAGGCGTTGCGCGAGGCGCTGGCCGCCCGGTGCCGGGGCGTGCACGTGCACATTGAGACCCTGATCCAGTATCTCCTCCTCGATGCCACGTACGCGGAAAGGAGCGAGTTCGAGGGGGCGAAGTACGTGATGTCGCCGCCACTGCGGGACAAGCGCAACCAGGCGGTGCTCTGGAACGGGCTGCGCTCGGGGTTAATCGACACGGTGGCGACCGACCACGCGCCGTTCGACTTCCAAACCCAGAAAACGATGGGCAAGGACGATTTCACCCGGATTCCCAACGGGATTCCCGCGTTGGAGGACCGTGTGAATTTGCTGTTTACCCACGGGGTAAAAACGGGCCGGATCGACCTGCACCAGTTCGTGAGCATCGCCAGCACCAACGCCGCGAAGATCTTCGGGCTGTTTCCGCGCAAGGGCGCGATCCAGCCGGGGGCGGATGCCGATCTCGTCATCTACGACCCTAATTACCGGGGGACAATTTCCGCCCGCACGCAGGCGATGAATCTCGACTACAGCGCGTTTGAAGACTGGCCCATCGAAGGACGGCCCAGCGTGGTGACGGTGCGAGGCGAGGTGGCGGTGCGGGATGGACAATTCGTCGGCACGCCGGGCCGGGGCAAGTTCCTGGCGCGGCAAACCGCGGGCCGCTAAAACGCAAAACCCTCCCGGCCAATCCAGACCGGGAGAGCGGCAAGTGCGATTTTGGACGATCCGATTAACCGGCGGTGTTTTCGTCCACCGTCAGGTAACGCGTGCCGCCGCGACTCCAGACTTTGACGAGCGTCTGGGCACCGGCAGGCTTTTCCGTCAGTTTCACCGCTTCACTGGCGTTTTTGACGGATTGTTTATTGATCTCGGTGATCACGTCACCGGGCCGCAAGCCCGCCTCGTAGGCCGGGGAGTTGGGCCGGACATCCGTGATGACCGCGCCTTTGACGTTGTCGGGCACGTTTGCCTGTGCACGGGTGTTCTGATCGAGGTCGGCCACCGCCACGCCGGACAGGGCGTCGGAATCCTGGCTGTTGTCGTCGCTGCGATCCGCGCTCGCCAATTTCTGGTTCGGCGCGTTTTTGAGCGTCACTTCCAGGGTCTTCGTCTCGCCATTACGGTTCACCTGGACAGGCACCTTCGAGCCGGGCGATGTTTCCGCGACCTGCAACTTGAGTTGGACGGAGTCCTTGACGGGCTTGTTGTTGAACTGTTCGATCACGTCGCCGCTCTTGAGGCCGGCGCTTTCGGCCGGGCTGCCGGCGCTGACGTCCGCCACGAGCGCACCCGTGATGCGGTCGAGTTTGAACTGCTGAGCCAACGTCGGAGTCAGGCTCTGGATCGACACGCCCAGGAATCCACGGTCCACACGCCCGGTTTTAATGAGGCTCGTCATCACCCATTGGCAGAGGTTCGAGGGAATGGCGAAGCCGATGCCCTGATTGCCACCAGTACGGCTCAGGATTTCGCTATTGATTCCCACCAGACGACCTTCCATGTCAACCAACGCACCGCCGGAGTTGCCGGGATTAATCGCGGCGTCCGTCTGGATGAAATCCTCGTCCATGTCGTTGGCAGTCACCCGATTTTTCGCACTGACGATGCCCTGGGTGACAGTCTGGCCGATCCCGAAAGGATTGCCGACCGCCAGGACCACGTCGCCTACGGAAGTTTCTCCACTGTCGGCGAAGGTGAGCGCGGGCAGACCTTCGGCTTTGATTTTGAGGACGGCCACATCGGTTTTCGGATCGGTGCCGACCACTTTTGCCGGCATTTCCCGACCGTCCGCCAAGGCCACGCGGATTTCACTCGCTTCCCGCACGACATGGTTATTGGTGAGGATGTAGCCGTCGGGCGAGACGATAACCCCGGAGCCGAGACCCTTCTGCGGACCACTCTGGCCGGAGTCGCCGCCGTTGGGCAGGTTGAAGCCGCGGCCCTGCCCAAAGAAGCGGTTGAAGAGATCGTTCTGGTCTGCCGTCGAAGATGAGTTCCGGCGCGGTTTAGAGGTCACGAAGACTTCCACCACGCTCGGCGCGACCTTCTGGACAATCGGCGCAAAGCTGCCAGCGGGCGCGCGCGCGCGGTCAACGGGCGCGTGCTCGACCTTTAGCTCGGGCACGGGACTGGCGTCCGGTTTCTCGGTACCGTTGGGGTTGTTGACGGCGAAGGTGGTGCCTCCCGCGACGACGGCAGCGCCCAACATGGCGACGCCGAGCGTCCACGGTTTGGAAGAGATTTTTGATTGGGTTGTCAGGTGGTTGGACATGCAGCAGTCTTCCCCACCCACCGTGACACATCCCTTTCGCGAACATTACAAACGCGTAAGAATTTGCGGATGCCACGGACCGGGTATTGCCAAGGAAGGGACTTGAACCCTTACACCTTACGGTACCAGATCCTAAGTCTGGCGCGTCTGCCAATTTCGCCACCTTGGCGTGCGTTTGTCCCGCGAGCATCGCCTGGTCGCTCGATGTCGCAACATCACGTCGGGCGACAGAGTATACCGGACATCGTCAGTTGCCAAGGGTCGCTTCGGTCACCGGATAACCCGGTCCCGTGATCGCGTTGATCGAAACGATGTAATTTCCAGTGATGGGCCCACCGTTTGCAAAGAAGAAGTGACAAATTAGAGCCACGCGGCCGTTGATCGGCAGAAAGATCGGCGAGCCGCTATCGCCAATCCTCGCGGGGCCACCCGTTGACCAGGCATTTCTGGCCTCCGGCACCGCCGTGCGGACGGCGAACATGGGGCCGGAACTGCCCACGCATTCGCCGACGTTCGCCCACTTGTCCTGCCCGCTGTAAATCAGCGGAGTGCCCGGAGAAATTGCCTTGACCTTGTCGGCAGGAAGGATCTGCACCGGATTGATCTTCGCGGGCAGATCGCTGTCCAGGGTGCCGATGAGCAGATCAGTGTTTTCGACCCGCGTCAGTTTTGTGATCTTACGCGTGTAGAGCGTGTTATCTTTGGCAACGAATTCGATGGTGGTGATCCCGGGAATCATCGGCGGCGTGCCGGTGGAGGGATTCGAAAAGTGGTGAGCCAGCAATACGTGGCGACGGGTGATTAACGTACCCCCCTGCAAATTGTGCTCCGTGCTGTTCCACGGCGAAAAGCAGGTCAGGTCCAGATCGGCGCACCAGAGATTGACGTTGCGCACGAAGCCCTTGCCGATATTGAAGTCGCCCGCCGAATACATAGGTCTCGCTGCGGCAGGAACTTTCCCGGCAAGGTGGTTGTCGACGTAGGAGGCGGCTTCGATACCGCCAGCTTGAACCCGCGGCACAGCAGGGATGACCGCCAGGCAGAGAAAACCGATGATGAGCGGAGGAATGCCGAGTGGTTTGCCGCGCATAGGGCTACCTTCGCATGAAGCTGGGATCGCGCGATCCGAATATCAATCTTCGCTTCGCGGTCGGGCTCGCTGCGAATACGCTTCAAACCGGCTACTTACGGCGGCGACTTGGTCTGACTCATCGGCCAGACACGTCAGGTCGATTTTTTCAAAACATTTTTCGCGTTGAAACCAGGTGACTTGCCGCTTGGCATATTGCCGGGTTGCCAGTCGGATGCTGTCTTGGCACTGCCTCAGCGACTGCTGCCCGGATAAATACTTTCGAATGGCTTCGTAACCGATCATGCGCGAGGCCGTTGGTGAAAGCGAATGGTCGTGCGCGGATTTTACTTCTTCAACGACACCCTGGGCAAACATGGTGGTCACCCGGCGCTCAATTCGCTCGTCCAAGTCCGCTTTGGAGCGAGTGAGGAACACGCCGTTCGTCGCCGGTTCAGACGAAACTTGCGACCAAAGAGACTGGTGGCTCGAAAACGGGCGGCCTGTCAGCAGACAAACCTCGATGGCCCGGATCAACCGCCTCCGGTTGTGAACGTCAACCGTGTTCGCCGCCGCCGGATCGAGGCCGTGCAGCCGAGCCAGGAGGGCAGGGGTATCCAGCGCATCGAGTTTCGCCCGCAAGCCCGGATCGGCTTCGGGTAAAGAAGACAAGCCGTGGGTGAGCGCCTTGACGTACAATCCCGTACCTCCCACAACTATCGCGGGGTTGCCGCGCTGTGCGACTAAAGCCAAGACCACTTGCGCATCTTCCAGATACCGGGCGACGTTGTAGGTCTGGGTTGGTGCAACGGCGCCGATCAGATGATGTGGGACGCCCCGCTGCTGGGCAAGGGAAGGCTTGGCGGTCAGCAGGCCAAACCCAGCGTAAATCTGGAACGCGTCGGCCCCCAGGATTTCGGCATCGAACCGCGCCGCGACTTCGACCGCCAGACGGCTTTTTCCCACGGCTGTCGGGCCAACGATGAAAAACGGGGCAGGCATAAAAAAACCCGGCCGCATCCATCGATGGGCCGGGTTTGAAAGGTTTTCGCTAGGAATCGCCGCTAAAAGGGATCAAGCTGCGAATCGTGGCTCGCTGCGGCCATCGTGCTGATCGATGTTCTTGGCACCACTGACGACAAGTTTGCGAGCCATGAATTCTTTGTCGTGCAATTCGTCGACCGCACGCTTGGCTTCGTCAACGGTTTGCATCTGGACGAACGCGAAACCTTTGGATCGTTGCGTCTGACGGTGGCTGACCACTTCGACCGTCACGACTTGGCCGACGCCATTGAACAGCTCGGTAAGATCGCTTTCGGTGGCGTCGAAGGACAGGTTTCCCACGTAGAGCCGCGGGCTGGTCACCTCGACAGCCTCGGGTTTGCGGACGATGCGCGGCGTTTCGGGCGAGGACTTGGAGCGGCTCTCCTGACGCTCGGCAGGACGGCTATCGCTGGCAGGTAGCGCGCTTTTCTTGGCCGCGGGAGCAGATTTCGAACCGGAGAAGAACGCGGTGATCTTCTGCCAGAGCGTGGCCGGGGCCGGGGGCTTTGTGCCGTTGCCGCCGCGCCATTCGGAGTTAGGACGCGCGGAGCGGCCCTCGCCGCGGCTTCTCGAGCCACGACGGGAGCGTTGGCCAGATTGTGAAGGTTGATATGAACTCATGTTTAAGGTCGTTATTGGATGGTCGAACGTTGCGGGTTCGGCAAAGCGCATTCCGGGGAATGCACGGTTCCTCAGACCACGAGCCTGCCCTGGGGTGCGAACTGCGCAGACGATCAGGCGAGGTACAATGGGTCTCAGGGACACTTTGCCGGCGGTGATTGGGAGCCTCGAATCGCCACTTTTGCCCGACCGGTAGAAAATCCTCCCGGTACGGCACCAGCATCAGGGACTGCTCCGCCACCCAGCGGGGTTTCCAGGACGTGAACGTTACGACAAACGCCGCAAACACCTCCCAGAACCCGCTCTGATGAACAAAAAGCATCCAACGTAGACCCATGAGGGCACCCAATCTTGTGCACAGATAACCTGTCCCCAAGCGCTTAGCAAGGCGCAATCGTGTTGACGATTCGCCGGAACCATGCAAACGCCCGGAATTTGGATCAGGCCGCTTTGCCGCAGCAATTCTTGAACTTTTTGCCGCTCCCACAGGGGCAAGCATCGTTGCGGCCCACCTTCGGCAGCTCACGCCGGCTCGGAATCTCCAGTTGAGGGGGTTCCTCGATGACGGGAGTGCTCGCCGCCGGGGCAGGCCGCGGCGAGAAAGCATCGGCGATTGGGTTCAGGGATGAAGGCGGGTTGTGCGGTCGAGGTTGGGGAACCGAAAGCGTCTCGTGGAGAAGCGTTTGCGGAAGACTCGCCAGGAATTTCTCGAAGGCTTGCAAATTCGAGGTGCTGCGGAAAAGGTTGTGCAAAATCTCGAATTTGATGTTCGCCATCAGCTCGACAAACATCGAATAGGCCTCATTCTTATATTCAACCAGCGGGTCCTTCTGCCCGATGCGCTGAAGCTGTATGCCTTCCCGCAGAGCATCCATCCCGAACAGGTGCTCCTGCCAGAGCCGGTCAATCGCGTTCAGGACGATGTAGCGTTCCAGGCCCTTGACGGCGTCGGGGTCCTCATGGCTGCATTTCGACTCGTAAGCCTTGCGTATCGTCTCGACCAAGTAGCTGATATTTTCCTCGACGGTGCGGGATTCCAGGCTCGCTTTTTCGGCGCTCAGGCCAACGGGGAAGGTCATGTTCACCCATTGCAACAACCCTTTAAAGTTCGGTTCCTCGCCGTCTACCTTGAGGTATTCCTCCACCTTGAGAGGGATCGCCTCGTCGATCACCTCGTCGACCAGATGACGCGGATCTTCGGTGTCGAGCGTTTCGTTACGGTATCCGTAAACCACCTCGCGCTGCTTGTTCATCACATCGTCGTATTCCAACGTGTGCTTGCGGCTCATGTAGTTGCGCTGCTCGACGCGTTTTTGCGCGTTTTCCACGCTGCGGTTGAGGAGGGGATGCTCAAGCTCCTGGCCATCTTCCAGGCCAAAACGCTCCATGATCGTGGTCATGCGGTCGGACGCGCCGAAGTTGCGCATGAGATCGTCCTCGAAACTGACGTAGAAGCGCGACGCACCCGGATCGCCCTGGCGCGCGCACCGGCCACGTAACTGGCGGTCGATCCGGCGGGACTCATGGCGCTCGGTGCCGAGCACGTTCAGGCCGCCTAAATCGGCGACGCCTTCGCCCAGTTTGATGTCCGTTCCACGACCGGCCATGTTCGTGGAGATTGTGACGGTGCTCTTCTGTCCAGCGCGCGCGACGATCTCGGCTTCCTGGAGGTGATATTTGGCGTTGAGAACGCTGTGCGGAATCTTCTCGCGCTTAAGCATCCGGCTGAGCACCTCGGAAGAATCCACGCTGGCCGTGCCGACCAGCACAGGTTGGCCGCGCCCGTGGCAATCCTTCACCTCAGCGACGACGGCATTATATTTCTCGCGGCGCGTTTTGTAGATCCGGTCGTTGCCATCGGCGCGACGGATCGCGCGGTTGGTCGGGATGACGATGACGTCCAGCTTGTAAATGTCGTGGAACTCGTTGGCTTCGGTTTCCGCCGTTCCCGTCATACCCCCCAGCTTGTGGTAGAGCCGGAAGTAGTTCTGGATCGTGATCGTGGCGAGAGTCTGGGTCTCGCGGTCGATCTGGACGCCTTCCTTCGCTTCCACGGCCTGGTGCAGCCCATCGCTCCAACGGCGGCCCGCCATCTTGCGGCCCGTGTATTGATCAACGATGACGACCTTGTTTTCCTCGACGACGTATTCCACGTCCTTTTCGTAGAGGCAGTAGGCACGCAGAAGCTGGGAAATATTATGGATGCGCTCGGCTTTATTATCGGTCTCGGCTTGCAAACCGGCCTTGGCTTTATCCTTGGCGATAGCATCGAGATCCGCACGGTTGTCGATGTCCGCGAAAGCCGTCATCAAATCGGGTAAAACAAAGGCGTCGGTATCGTCTGGGTTGAGGAAATCGCGGCCCTGTTCGGAAAGGTCCGATTCCTGGGCGCGCTCGTCGATAGTGAAGAAAAGTTCCTCCTTGAGAGCGAACAACTCATCCTTGCGAGTGTCCTGATGGAAGGAAAGTTCGGCTTTGTCCAAGGCCCGCCGATTGACAGGCTCTTCGAGCAGGCGCAGGAGTGCCTTGTTGCGCGGCTGGCCGAGCTTCGCCTTGAAAAGCAGCAGGCCGCCTTCCTCGGTTTTCCCGTCGTCCAAGAGACCCTTCGCTTCGTTGACCAGGCGGCTGCAAAGCATGGTTTGCTTGCGGACAAGCTGCTCGATGCCGGGCTTGAATTTGTCGTACTGATGGGTCGAAACGGTCGCCGGTCCGGCGATGATGAGAGGGGTGCGCGCTTCGTCGATGAGAATGGAATCCACCTCGTCCACGATGGCGTACACGTAGCCGCGCTGCACCTGCTGCTCGCGGCTGGTGGCCATGCCGTTGTCGCGCAGGTAATCGAACCCCAGTTCACTGTTGATGCCGTAAGTAATGTCGCAGGCGTACTGCGCGCGGCGAACCTCGGGCGATTGGTCGTGCTGGACGCAGCCGCACGTCAGGCCAAGGAAACGGTAGAGCTCGCCCATCCATTCGGCGTCGCGGCGAGCGAGATAATCGTTGACCGTCACCAAGTGGGAGCCACGGCCCGTCAAGGCGTTCAAATAAAGGGGGAGGGTGGCTACCAGGGTTTTGCCCTCACCGGTGGCCATCTCCGCGATGCGACCGGAATGGAGCACCATGCCGCCGATCAATTGGACGTCGAAGTGCACCATGTTCCAGGTGACAGGCTGATCACAAACCAGCCAGGACTTGCCGCAAAGGCGGCGGGCGGCATTGCGAACGGCGGCGAATGCTTCCGGCAAGATTTCGTTCAGGATGGCCTCGCGCTCGGCAAAGTCTTCCACCGGTGCGAGACGCTGTTTCCAAGCGGAAGTCTTGGCGCGCAAATCGTCGTCGGAGAGAGATTTGAACTGTTCGTCCAGCTCGTTGATGCGGCGAACAATGGGGGCCAATCGCTTCAGCTCGCGTTGATTCTTCGAGCCGAGGATTTGCTTCAAAATCCAGTTGAACATAAAAGTCGGTATCCATCGGCCAATTCACGGCAAAAAACAAGGGCTGGTTGCGGGCGGCGGACCAGCCGAGTGCCGTGCGTGGTTGAAGGCAGGGTTGGCATCCTGCGCACGCCGACGCCGCCGGGCTATTTGCTTCCGGGCTTGATGGCAGGGGAATCGGCGAGATCGGGCGGCAAATCGTCCGGCTCGAACGTCTCGACCTGTAGTTTAAGCAAACTGACGAAGGGACAGCCGAAATCCGGGGTGGATTCGCTGCGATCAACCAGCACGCCAACCGCTGCAACCACGCCGCCTCGGGACCGAACGATGTCAATCGTTTCTTGCACTCTGCCGCCACGCGTGACGACATCCTCGACGACGATGAAACGCTCGTCCTTGTCGATCTGAAAGCCGCGACGCAGGACCAGGCGACCTTCTTCTTTTTCGGCAAAAATGTGGCGCTTGTCGAGTGCGCGGCCGATTTCATGGCCAACGACAATGCCACCAAGCGCGGGTGAAATCACGGCGTCACAGGCGGTAGCTCGCAGTTTTTCGGCCAACGCACGACATAAACCTTCTGCGATGAGAGGATGCTGTAAAACCATCGCGCACTGGAAGAACTGGCGGCTATGGAGGCCCGAGCGCAGGACGAAGTGGCCGTCCAGCAACGCATAAGTGTTTTTGAAAGCAGAGAGAACTTCATCCAAGGTCATAAGAAATTAGTAGGCTGATCGGAGAGGATCATGACCGTTTAAGCTTCGCTTGGCCAAGCGAAGAATATCTGACGGAGCACATCCAAAGAGAAGGTGCACCCACTGTTCCCAAGGGTGCGGGCAGGCCGTTCACAAGTTATTCACCGGCGGGAAACTTGGTCTGCGAAAAGGAGATAAACATAACATCATACAATAGGTGTAATATAAACTCTTGACTGCGAACTGGCGGGAATGTTCTCAATTTGAGGAGCAAGCAAATCAGACAATCACCTTCAAGGCACGCGGCAGCGATTTCAGATGCAGCGGCAAACGCCCGACTTGGTAGCCATCCACATGGAACGGTAGATCAGCTTTTGCGGTGATGTGCACCTCGCTGGCGAAAAACGAATCAATCTTCGGGCTGTAAGCGTACCTTCGGCGACTAATCGACCAGAAGTGCTTGAGCAACTCCCGCTTGCTGAAATTCCTGAAGATGCGGATGTTCAAGAGCCCGTCATCAAGAAACGCATCGGGCGCGACGGTAAAACCGCTGCCGTAGTAACGCCCGTTCGCCACGATGAGCATGTAAGCGGAAAAATCGAGTTCCCGTCGCTCGCCACCCGCAAAAGGCAAGATATCCGGTCGACGTTTGGCGGAGGTTGGCTGGTACGCTTCCGACAATGGCAAATCCAACTCGAAATGAATCCGCTCCGGTGCTGCCTGATAAGCCAGGCGGCACGCTTGCCAAAACCGACTCCAGTTGCCGCTTTTAATCTCTTCACCGAGCGGAAACAACTGGGCGTCGATGCCGACCCCGGCAGCCTCGAAAAAATAGTGGTCTTTGTTGGCAACCCCAACGTCGATTCGCCGCACCTGCCCGCGCGCGAGCACCCGGCAAGCGGCTTCAAGATCTAACGGCAGTTGCAACGCGCGCGCGAAATTATTGTAAGTGCCCAGCGGCAGAATGCCGAGCGGACAGTCTGTTCCGACTAGGCCCTTGGCGACCGCGCCGACCGTGCCGTCACCCCCACAAGCAATCACCATCGCAAACCCCTCCTCCACCGCCCGGCGCGCTACGAGGTGCGGAGGTTCATCCGGCTTGGTTTCAACAATTTCCGCCCAGATGCCAGCCGCGCGTAGGGCGGTCCAAATACCGGCCACCTGTTCGCCGTGATCCTTGGCGATGCTGCCACCGACCGGGTTGACCAGCAAGCAGGCGCGGCGCTGGCGGCCCTCGGCTTTGATCGCGTCATCGGGCGAAGGCGGTAATTTGAAGACAGATCTTGCCATGATGCGCTCAACGATCGGGCACGGCGGTCACCAAGAATAGGTATACCTGGAAAGCCTGCTCTCCAATTCGTCGACAACCCGCCTTTCTTCCGCCTCACCGCCCGGTGCCTGGAACGTCACGCTAAACCGCAGGCAGGCACCGGCATCATCCCAAGGGACGGTCGACACAAGATGCTCGGTGATCATCCATTGCGAACACTCCTCCGCCGAGGTGAACGGGTAGACCGTGCCGTCGGCTGACGTCGCGCTCCGCGGCGCAGCCACGTAAAGAAAAAAGGAACCGCGGGGTTTCTCCACGCGGAAACCGAGGCGTTGCAGCATCGGCACCAGCAGATCCATCCTGCGGGAGTATTTGGCGGCGATCTCCGCCGTGATTTCAGGATGGTCGAAGGCGTAGGCAGCCGCGTTCTGAATGGCCAGAAACTGGCCGGAATCCGTGTTATCCTTGACCGCGCCGTACGCCTTGACCAACTGGGTATTCCCGGCCACGAAGCCGCAACGCCAGCCCGTCATGTTGAAATTTTTGCTGGCCGAATGCAGCTCCACCCCGACCGCAAGCGCGCCCGGAGTCGCAAGAAAGCTCAGCGGCTTATCCTCGAACATCAAGGCGGCGTAGGCGAAATCGTGAATCACCGCGAGTTTGTGCTGCCGGGCGAAAGCGACCACAGAAGCAAAGAATTCTGGGGTGGCGCTCGCGCCGGTCGGATTGTTGGGATAGTTGAGCACGAGCGCCTTCGCCCGCGAGAGGACCGCGCCCGGGATGGAGGCCAGGTCGGGCAAAAAGCGATTCTGTGAAGTGAGTGGAAGCTGGTAAACCTCGCCGCCAAAATAACGTGCGTGCGTGCCGAAAACGGGATAGCCAGGCACGGTCATCAACGCGACATCGCCGGGATTGATCAGAGCGGCGGCCAGCATCGCCAGGGCAGGTTTACTGCCGATCGAATGGATGATCTGCGTAGCGGGGTCGACGTCTACTTTGCAAACGTGGTGGAGATAACGAGCGGCCGCATTCTTCAGGGGATCGCCGCCGTTATCGGAGTACCCCCGGTTTTCGGGCATCCGCGCTTCCCTGCATAGCGTCTCGACCACTCCGGGAAACGCCATTTCGTCCGGCTCCCCTACCCCCAGGTCAAAAAGCTCGATCCCGGGATTTGCCGCCATCGCAGCGCGTTTCGCCCGCTTGATCTTCTCGAATTTATAGATGGCGGTGTCCTTTCCGAACCGGTCGCCGCCGATACGCTCGGCGAAGAGATTTTGCAGATAGGATTCTTCGGTCATAATTACGGAAAATGGTCGAGGGACAAGGCCAGCATTGAAGCCGGCACGGAGAGAAAAAGGCACGCTCAGAGGCTACGCTTGAGAAACGCCTCGAACGAACCGCCAAAAAGAGTCTCCACATCGCGCTCGATTTCGTGCGTCGTGATCCCCCAGCCCGTCGCCGCCAAGTCGCGGTATTTCTCTTTGAGAACCTCGGCGATTATTCGGCGCGAATGCGACCATTTATAGATCAACTGGTCGAGCACGCGAGCGTCCGAATGTTGCGCTGTCATGCTCAGTCCGAGCAATTCCACGCGCATCCGCGTCATCTCGTTGACCACCGAAGGGATATTTGTAAACCACCAGCAACCAAAGATATGCAGGTTGCGGAATTTTCGTGCGAGCACACAAAGCTCGTGCTGATTTTCCCTGGCCAGGACGGTCAAGAGGAAGCGGTTTTTGGGATAAGCAGCGAGGAGACGCTCATAGGCCGCCAAATCCGCTTTGCCGACGCTGTCGCCTGCCAGACGCAACGCCGGATTGGCCGCGTGGCGCACTCCAGGCATCATGGCGAAAGCGCTGTCTCGCTCGACACAGTGAGGCAGGATGGCGTTTTCGATCAATTGCACCGCGTCGGTGCGCGCCGGGTAGGCAAAGTCTGGTGGAACTGAAACCATCAAGTATCGGGGGTTCATCCGCTGATGCCAGTCAGCCAGAAACCGCCGTACCCCAGCGAACGTTCGCTGGGAGAGTTCGGCGCTGACGTCGTATCCCCAAGCGCTCAGATTACAAGCGGACTCCGGCCAATCGAAAAGCAAACGGTCGAGACGGAGCGCGGCGGTGAATCGAGTGTCAAGCGGCACGCCCCGGTCCCAGACTGCGCGCTCGGCGTCGTCGAAAGGCGAATTTGTCATGCAGATCGTGCGGACACCGGCCAGGTCCATCACGCGCAGCAGGTGCCCTTCCAAATTGTGACGGGCGAACCACTGGCGCAATTTCGGTAGATCCCGCGATCTCACGTCGAGTCCGAGCGCGTGCAAGGTTGTCAAGACGCCGCGGCAAGCCTCCGAGAGCGGGGAATGCTGCACGAACAGGGCAGTCCAGATCAGGTCAGCCTGAGTCGTCTTATCCAGCCGCCAAAAGTCTTCGTACGGTAATTCCCAGTGCCGGAAGCCTTCCGCCACGAGGTAATGATACACCAGCAAATCGTCAATTCCCCATAAGAGCAGGTCGCCAAAAGCGGGTGTGTAGAGGTGGGTGTGAATATCGTAGACCGGCGCAGTCATGACTACGCGTTCGACCGTTTCAGCCAACAGGGCAGGAGCTAGGAAATCTGAGGTCACCGTCGGAGAAAATGGGCTTAGAAGGATTCGTCCTTTGGTTCAGGCAGCTGTGCGGGCTCCTACGTCGAGGAGTTCCTCGAAGATCGGTAGAGATGCGCCGATGTCAAAGCGTACTCATTCGTCGCAGCAAGCGGTCGCAACGGACTCCGCGAATTTCGAACCACAACCAGCGCCGCACATTACATCTATAATTTACACTGATATATACTTAATGATAATTCCGGCTGAGATGCCTCGGCGGCGTATGCTTCTGACCAACAAGGAGTTGCGGTCATTCAATGATGAAATGCAGTGATTGGTGGACGGCGGCACTAGAAGATGAAAATAATTTCGGTATAAGTTTCTCCCCCGCAGATACTTATAATAAAAATTTTGTTTGGCTCCAGAGGTTGCCCTGCATCATTCGTTGGTGCGGAAGTCACTGAAGATGCGTAGTTTTCTCGGCCAGAGCGACAAAATGCGTTGACCAGAAAGTTTGTTTAGCACTAAATGTGGGTAGAAGTGGGGCAAAGTGGGAGCCCTTTTCACTCGCAATGTCTGCTCCGCATCCCAGTCACCCCCCGTTTTCGGGAACCTATCGCCATGCCATGGACTCCAAACACCGCGTTACAATTCCCTCGGGTTGGCGGCAGGGGGAGCAAGATCAATTCTATCTAATGCCGGCTCCGACCAATAATTACCTTTATGCGCTTCCACCCTCGGAGTTCCAAAAGGTGAATGACAAGCTGAACAGCGATCCGCGCATCTCGGCTTCCGACCGTCGGCAATTTGCGAGATTTTATTTTTCGCGTGCTCTCCACTGCGTCATTGACCGCCAGGGGCGTCTGCTTTTGCCGGATGAGTTCTGCCGCCTGGGAGGTCTCGACAAAGACGTTTTACTGGTCGGAACGTTCGACCGCTTCGAAATCTGGGCGCCGAGCCGCTGGGACCAGGCCCGCGTCGAAGAGGTAAGCACGTTCCAACAGGTAGCAAACTTGATCGGCGCTTGATCAGGAGCCGTTTATCTTTCCATCTAGATTTATGCCGAAAATCAACTGCAAAATGGCTCAAGATGCCGCCGAGGTTCGTCGCGATGCCCAGCCAGCCGATCGGACCGTTTCGGTTCTTCGGAAGGCGATAGTAAGTGGACGCGTCAAAAATCCGGATGGGCAAAAGGTTCTTTTGGTTGATCTAGCTATGCGCGGACCGCTTTTCCATTTGCGCGGTTTCTAGGTCCGGACTGACATTTGCCATGCCAAACTTCGCATTCAACCTACCCAACGACCGGATTGGCGGAAATCCCGATGCCATCCGTTCCTCGGATTCGTTCGCTGCGGCCAGCTACCATCGGCCGGTTTTAATGCGTGAGGTCGTCGACGCGTTCACCCCGGTCGAAAACCGGGTAATTTTGGACGGCACGTTGGGCGGTGGCGGGCACTCCCAAGCACTTTTGGCCGAAAGAGCGAAAATCATTGGGTTGGACCGTGACGGGGGTGCAATTGGGTATTGCATACAACATTTAGTGGTATACGATGGCGACACTGTCAGGCTAGTGCGGGCAAATTTCCGCGACTTCGGCCGGGCTTTGGACCACCTCAAAATTACTAAAGTGGACGGCGTTTTGCTCGATCTTGGCGTATCTTCGGCACAACTCGACCGTGGTGAGCGGGGTTTCAGCTTTCAGAAAGCGGGCCCGCTCGACATGCGAATGGATCAGTCGTCGGCGCAAACGGCGGCGGACATCGTTAATGGAGCATCTCAGGACGAACTGCGGAGGATTTTTTGGGTTTATGGCGACGAACCGGCAGCCGGGCGAGTGGCGGCTGCCATCGTCAAGAAACGTCAAGAAACACCGTTCGAAGATACTTTGGGTTTGGCACGGACTGTCGAAAGCGTCATTCCAAAACACGGTCCGCGCCACCCTGCCACGCGGGTTTTCCAAGCTTTGCGGATAGCAGTCAACGACGAACTGAGCGCACTGGAGGAGGCTTTGGAAACCGCGGCGGACCGGCTGAACCTCGGCGGACGGCTCGCCGTGATCACTTTCCACTCGTTGGAAGACCGACTGGTGAAAAATTTCGCGCGCGAAACGAGCGCGGTCACCGTTGACCGCCCGGAGTGGCCCCAGCCGCGCCCGAACCCGCGTTACGCGTTTCGACTGGTTCAGCGTCGCGCTATCCAAGCAAGCGAAGCCGAGCAGCGGGAAAATCCCCGCTCCCGCAGCGCAAAATTGCGTGTTCTCGAAAGAATTTCTCCCTCTCACTAAACCCGTTGCCGCCATCCACCACCCCGCACCATCCCCGTATCCCTCAGCCACTCCATTCGCATGAACCCAAACATTAAGCGCCGAACGAACCGCCTGCAATTTGCCGCGCTGATGCGCGGAGTCATCATCACCGTTTTCCTGAGCGTGGCAGGGTTGAGCTACGTGTATCTGAAAAACCAACTGCACGTTTGCGGCGCCCAACGCAAGGCTCTCGAGCAGGAACTCAACGCACTGATTTCCGAAAATAACGTGCTCGACGCGCAAATCTCGCGGCTCACGTCGCGTGCAGTTCTGCAACGCCGGATGGACGAGGGTTTCATCAAGTTAGTCCCGATCACGGGCCAGGCCCTGGTGCGTGTCCATACTCAGGACGCCAATCGCTGGATCGCTGAAGATCATCGCATGGATAGCCAGATCCAAACCATTGCCCACGACCAGACCGCACGGCGTTAGTCGGCTTGTTTTAACTTGAGAAACCCGCGGTCATTTGTCCGACGGGATTTTGCACCTTAGAAAACGACTTTGGTTACCGCGCAGACGTGATGCCATGACCCCACCCGTGACCAGCTCAGCACCCTGCGACCGTATGACCCGCAAAGCGCGGACCAGGGCATCATTGGTTTGTTGCGTGATGGCATTGGTCTTCAGCGTTTTTTCTTACCGCGTGGTCGTGCTCCAGATTGATCGCAGCCACAATTTTGCCAACCTGGCAAACCAGGCGCAAATTTTCCGGCAGGTGATTCCCGCCCAGCGTGGTTCCATTCGCGACGTGCACGGTGAAATCCTGGCGGGCGAAATGCCGATGCGGAAGGTCATCGCGGACGGCAGTCATGTGAAGGGCGAATCCCTTCTGCAAACGACGTCGCTGTTGGCCGAAAAGCTTTCGTTGGACGCCCGGCTGCTCGGTCAGAAGCTGACGCCCGACCGACGCTATCTGGTGATCAAACATCAAGTGCCAGAACAGACTGCCGAGGAACTGAAGGACGAAATCAGGCGTCGCAAGCTGCGCGGCATCTACTTCGAGCCTGACTCAACGCGAATTTATCCCAACGGGTCGCTGCTTTGCCATGTGGTGGGTTTTACGGATTTCAATGGCCAAGGCATTCAGGGCGTCGAGAAAAGCATGAACCGTTACCTGGAAGGCCATCCGGGTTACCGATACATCACACGCGACCGCTCCGGCACGGAGCTGGTGCAACATCGCGGGGTGGAGCAAGAGGCTCGCAACGGCAGCAATGTCCAGCTTACGATTGATCTCGGCTTGCAAACGATCGTCGAGCGCGAGCTGGATGCAGCCGTAAAAAAATACGCGCCTGAAACTGCCACCGCGATTTTCATGCGGCCCAAGACGGGCGAAATCGTGGCGATGGCCAGTCGTCCATATTTCGATATCAATGACCGGGCGAAAGCGGACGCCGAACAGATGAAGAACCGGGCGATCATCGACATGATCGAGCCGGGATCGACGTTCAAAATCGTGACGCTCTCAGGCGCGCTCAACGAAAAACTGGTCAAGCCGGATACCATCGTTAACTGCGAAGGTGGTCGTTGGGAGTACGCCGGCAAAATCTTGCACGACGACCATTTGCTCACCACCGCCACGGTGCACGACGTGCTGGTGTACTCGAGTAACATCGGTGCCGCCAAACTGGCGATGCAATTGGGTGAAAACCGCCTGTATAGCTACATCCGACAACTTGGCTTCGGAGACCGGACGGGAATCGACCTGCCCGGTGAGATTGTGGGCATGGTGCATCCCACCAGCCAGTGGACCAAGATTTCCATCACGCGTATCCCGATGGGGCAAGGCGTCGCCGTCACGCCGATTCAGATGGTGATGGCCATGGGTGCGATTGCGAACAACGGCAAGTTGATGATGCCGCAAATCATCCACTCGATCACTGATGATCAAAACAACACCATCGCAGATTTCCCGCCGGTGGTCGTCCGGCAGGTCATTAGCCAGGAGACGGTGAAAGCGCTGGTTCCGGCGTTGGAGGACGTGGTGATCAAAGGGACCGCGAAGCATGCGGCGGTGCCCGGGTTTCACGCCGCCGGCAAAACCGGGACCGCACAAAAGGTCTCGCCGCAAGGTGGTTATATGTCAGGCAAGTACGTGGTTTCGTTCGTGGGTTTTCTGCCAGCGGAAAACCCGGAACTCGTGGGCATCGTCATGCTGGATAACGCTACGACCAAGCAAGGCGAGAACTACGGCGGACTGGTGGCGGCCCCGGTGTTTGCCAGCATCGCTGAAAAGGCGATGCACTACCTGAACGTCGATCCAACGGAACCGCTGGCGTTGCCGACTCCTGCCGGGACGACGGTGGCGGTGGATTTGTCGCACGATTAGCGAGACGCTGCATCCCATGCAACTCAAGCTGCTACTTTCCAAAGCTGATACGCTGCACGTCCGAGGACCGTTGGAGGTGGAGATTTCGTCGATCTGCTACGATTCGAGGCAAGCAAGAGCGGGCGCGCTTTTTGTGGCGATGCGCGGCGTCCGTGCGGATGGACATCGTTATGTGAACCAGGCAGTTGCCCGAGGCGCGGTGGCCGTGATGATCGAACACGAAGTGGACGACGTTCCTGAAACGGTGACGCGCATCGAGGTCAGCGATACCCGAACGTCCCTCGCGTTCATCTCCGCGTTTTTCAATCACCAGCCTGCACTGAAGCTCAAGATCGCGGGAGTGACGGGCACCAACGGCAAAACCACCACCACGTACCTGCTGAAACACATTTGCGAGCGGGCCGTCCTGCGGTGTGGGTTGATCGGCACGGTCCGTTACGAGATCGGCGACGAAGTGGTGCCAAGCGCACACACCACTCCCGAGTCATCAGATTTGCAAGATCTGCTGGCACGGATGCGGGATGCCGGCTGCAAGGCCGCCGTCATGGAAGTGTCTTCGCACGCTTTGGCCCAGGAGCGGGTGCGGGGCGTTGAGTTCGACGCGGCGGTGTTTACGAATTTGACACAGGACCACCTTGATTTTCACGGAAATCTAGAAACTTACTTCGACGCAAAAGCGTCGCTCTTCACCGGCCTTTTGGCCTCGCAAACGAAAAAACGTGGAGTCGCCATCATCAACATTGATGATCGATATGGATCGGAACTGCGCGCGCGTCTTCCCAAAGGAATGCGTGTCATCACCTACGGGGTGGGAAACCGCGCTGATTTCCGGGCGAGTAACTTCAAAACGGAGCTGGCGGGCACCTCGTACCAGCTCGACGCACAGGAACGCAGTTTCCTGGTGCGAGTTCCGTTGATCGGCAAGTTCAACATCTATAACTCGTTGGCGGCGCTGGCAGCGGCTACTGCTTTCGGCATCCCGCTCCGTGCGGCGATTCTCGCCCTGGCAACCGCTCCATCGGTTCCCGGACGCCTCCAACTCGTTCCCGGCAAGCGCAACTACCAGGTCTACGTCGATTATGCGCATACGGACGACGCGCTGCATAACGTACTCCGCACGCTACGGGAACTGAATCCCCATCGTCTGATCGTTGTCTTCGGATGCGGTGGAGATCGTGACCGCGCGAAACGGCCGCTCATGGGCCGTGCGGCCGAGCAATGGAGCGATTACGCGATCATTACCTCCGACAATCCGCGCAGCGAGCCGCCCGAAGGGATCATTCGCGAAGTCCAGCAAGGATTCAAGAGCGATAGGTACGAGGTGATCGCTGATCGCGCCGAGGCGATCCAGCGGGCGGTGGCGTTGGCGGAGGCTCGAGACATCGTTCTCATCGCCGGCAAGGGGCACGAAACCTATCAAGAATTCGCGCATGAAACGATAGACTTCGATGACGTGCAAGTAGCGCGTGCCGCCATCGAAAGTCGGCAGGTAGAACTCTCCTGAAACCCGCCACGAATGCAAAATCCTGAAGATAATGACGCTGGCAACGGAATGGATTTCTTCATCCAACATCCGGGACGCGAGGTAGACGTAGCACATTATTTTCGTCAAATCGCCATCACCCGTCGCCGGCACGCGCCATGGCTCAACCGGATCTGGTGTCGCAACCGTCGAGAATTCGAGGCCGCATCCCCTTGGAAACAATAAGTTTACAAACAATATTAGAATGCACGCGAGGCACTCTAAGGCAGGGTACGCTAGAGCGCGGTGTGTCTGGTCTGACTACGGATTCTCGGGAGGTCGAACCGGGCGAATTCTTCGTGGCGTTGAAGGGAGACCGCTTCGACGGGCATCATTATGTTGAGCTTTGCGCACGGTCCGGCGCCGGTGGAGCGATTGTGGAACGGTTATGGGTTGCTCCCACGCTGCCTACCGAGTTTGCGTTGGTTGCGGTGGACGATGTGTTGCTGGCTTACCAGAAAATCGCCGCCTGCTACCGCCAGTCGTTATCGCTAAAGGTCGTCGCGATCACCGGCAGTAACGGGAAGACAAGCACGAAAGACCTCACAGCGGCTGTGTTGAGCCAACAATTCCGGGTGGCGAAAACTCAGGGAAATTTGAATAATCATATCGGCGTTCCCAAGACACTTCTCAATGCCGGGCGGAATGACGAGGTTCTCGTTTTGGAAATAGGCATGAATCACTCCGGTGAGATCGCTCCGCTAGCGGCGATGGCGCAGCCGGACGTGGCGGTGATCACCAACGTCGGCTCGGCCCACATCGAGTTTATGAAGACTCGCGACGCCATTGCTCAGGAGAAAGGGATGCTCGCTGAGGCGGTCGGGCCTTCGGGCTGGGTGATCATGCCAGCCGACGATGATTTTGCTGCGTCTATCGCGCGACGTACGGCAGCCCGGGTGTTGACGGTTGGGACCTCGCGCGGTGATTTGCGCGCGGAAGCCATCGCGGCGGATGCGCACGGAAGCACCTTTCAGGTGGTTGAGAGCGACACCCGGGTAGACGTCACGCTGCCGGTTCCCGGCCGGCACATGGTAATCAATGCGTTGCTCGCGATGGCGGTCGGGCGCGTCCGAGGTATTCCGTTGCGGGATTGCGCGCAAGGCGTGGCGAGAGCACAGCTTACGAAAGGCCGGTTGGAGTTGAAGACCGTCTCCGGCGTGCGAATTCTCGACGACAGTTATAATGCGAACCCAGATTCGATGATTGCGGCACTCAGAACATTGAAGGCTATCCCGATGACAGGCCGACGCATCGCGGTGCTGGGGCGCATGGGAGAATTGGGCGAGTTTAGCGAGGCTGGCCACCGGCAGGTGGGCGACGCCGTAGCCGCGGAACAAATCGACCACTTGATCACCGTGGGATCGGAAGCGAGATTTATCGCAGAAAATGCGACGGCGAGCGGGATGAGCAATGTGACGACCGCAGTTGATGTTGCTGAGGCAGCGCGGTACCTCGGCGATATCGCAAACGTTGACGATCTCGTCCTCGTCAAGGGCAGTCGTTCAGCCGCGATGGAAAACGTGATCAGCGCGCTGGCCGCCCAGCGAAACCCGCCCGCCAAGCAGACCGTCCTATGATGTACTTCATCTCGATCCTAAGTCGGTACTACGGCCCGTTGCGTGTATTCGAATATTCGACTTTTCGCGGCTTGGCGGCGGCGCTTACCGCATTTCTGATTTCCATCCTGTTCGGTAAACGGGTCATTCGTAAGTTGATCTCGCTGAAATTTGGCCAGCCGGTCCGCACCCGCGAAGAGGTCAATCAGCTTTACGAGACGCACGGTCGAAAGAAAGGCACGCCAACCATGGGCGGGGTACTCATCATCGTCAGTGTCGTCGTCTCGTCGGTCCTATGGGCGAAGCCCACGATTCCGGCGGTCTGGCTGGCGCTTTTTGCAATCGTCTATTTGGGCGCGCTTGGTTTCTTGGATGACTACATCAAAGTCACTAAGAAAAATTCCGCTGGGCTTAGCGGTCGTCTGAAGTTGGTTGCGCAGTTCATACTGGCATTCATCGTCGTGGCCACCTTTTTGTACGGGCCAAAAAATCTCATGTTCGGCACCGAACTCTTCGTGCCATTCTTCAAACGTCCGCTGATTGACCACATGGGAACGATCGCATTCCTTTTCTATGGTTTGGTGATCGTTGGCTGCTCGAACGCCGTCAATCTTACCGACGGTCTCGACGGTCTCGCGGCAGGTTGCACCGTGACGGTGGCAGGAGTCTACGCCATTTTTACCTTTGCATCGGGCAATATCCGTATCGCCGAATACCTGCAGATTCCTGCTTTGCCCGGGAGCGGAGAACTGACGGTGCTCTGCTCGGCATTGGTAGGTGCGGGGCTGGGATTTCTATGGTTCAATGCCCATCCCGCCCAGGTATTCATGGGCGACACGGGTTCGCTAGCAATTGGCGGGTTCATCGCGGTCATTGCGATTTGCTGCAAGCAGGAGTTGCTGTTGGCACTCGTAGGCGGAGTGTTCGTGATGGAGGCAGCTTCCGTGATTATTCAGGTGGCGAGTTTTAAACTGACCGGCAAGCGGGTTTTTGCGATGTCACCGATTCACCATCACTTCGAGTTGATCGGCTGGAAGGAAACCACGGTTGTGGTGAGATTTTGGATTCTGTCAATTATATTTGCCGTGCTGGGGTTGGCTACCCTCAAACTAAGATAACGTTCTGAAGCGGTATTATTTCCTACGCGAGTTTCCTCATGAACTACCAAGGCAAGAAAGTAGCCGTGCTCGGGATCGGACGGAGCGGAGAAGCTGCCGCGATCTTGCTGGTATGTTTGGGCGCTCAAGTGACCCTGTTGGACAGTGCCGATGCCGATGTGATCGGTTCCGCGAAACTTGAGAAGATGGCTGGTATGGGAATGCGGGTGCTCACCGGAGCAGCGGCGGATTCCGACCCTGCGTTTTATGATTTGGCGGTGCTGAGCCCAGGGATTGATCCGAAGACGTTGCTGGTGCAAAACTTTCTGGGGCGCAGTACCCCGGTCATCGCTGAAATTGAGCTGGCCTACCAGAGTTCTTCCACGCCGGTCATAGGCATCACCGGCACGAATGGAAAAACGACGACGACCGAATTGGTGGCCGCCATGTTGACCGGGGCAGGCGTTCGCACCGTCGCGGGCGGCAATATCGGCAAGCCCTACAGCGAGATCGTCAAGGAAGGCGCGGCGATAGATGTGATCACCTTGGAGGTGAGTTCGTTTCAACTTGAGCGAATTCAAAAATTCCGTCCGGAGATCAGTGTTTGGTTGAACCTCACGCCGGACCATCTCGATCGCTACACGGACGAAAAAGAGTATCGTGAAGCCAAACTTCGCATTTTCGAAAATCAAACGGCCGACGATTGGGCGGTGGTGAACTTCCGTGACCATCTCCCGCTGCTAGCGGCCAAACGGCTCACGTTCAGCGCGTACGAAGTGGGCGCAGACCTGCACCTGCAAGACGAGGTGATCCATTACAAGGATCAACCCTTGCTAGACCCACGCGAGACCAATCTACGTGGGCGGCATAACACGGAGAACCTGATGGCTGCCCTCGGCATCGGACTGGCGCGCGGCCTGACTCCAGCCCAGATGGGACCGGCGTTGCGTGACTACCGCCCGCAGTCGCATCGCTGCGAGATCGTCCGTGAACTGGATGGTGTGCTCTATATTAACGACAGCAAGGCAACGAACCTCGATGCACTGGAAAAAGCGTTGACCAGTGAGGATCGTCCGGTCATTCTCATCGCCGGTGGCAAGGACAAGGGCTTCGAGTTCGACAGCCTCACGCCGGTCGTCGGC
>CAXUHC010000012.1:0-11406 GCA_964250705.1 uncultured Chthoniobacterales bacterium
TCGTTGAGCACGTGGGTCGATCCGCGGTACTTGACCACGCGCATCTCGCGCACCGCGGCGCGTTCGAGCACGCTCTGGCGCAGCAGGACCACGCAATCGGCCATGAACGCCAGGAAATTGGCCCGCTGTGCTAGGGCTGGTTCGTTTTCCTCGATCTTCGCCGTCAGAATGGCCGTAAGCTCGGTGCGTTTGAGCCACGCCTGGATTCGATAGAGCTCGCGGCGCTCCACCGCGCGGTCTTCGAGTAGGGTCAGCAGCACGTCGAGCGCATCAAAGACAATGAGTTTAGCCCCCATCTCCTGGGCCTTTGCTTCGATCCCCGCGAGCAAGGCGGTCAGGTCAAATTCACCGGCCTTGACCGTGTCCGGGTCCAGTTGCGCATCAAGGAAGTAGAGGCGTTTTTTCTGCCGACCGGCGATGTTCCAACCGAAGCTCTCCGCGTTGACCCGGATGCACTCCGGGTTCTCCTCGAAGGCGACGAAGATGCCGGGTGCAGCGTGGTGGGCTGCCCCGCTCACCAACGCCTGGAGTGCCATTACTGTCTTTCCGCTGCCGGGCCCGCCCATGAGTAGCGTAGTGCGCCCTTGCGGAAATCCCCCGAAGGTGATGTCGTCAAAGCCTTCGATGCCGCTCGGGACTTTCTCTAGGCTGCGTGTTTCTCTTTTGTCGCTCACGCCACCTCCCTCGTTGCGAGTCTGACCCGACGTGTGCGGAGGGTTTGCTCCTCTAGGACCATCACCCTGGGTCGGGTTCTGCGCTGGCAAGGGTTAGGTTGCCCACGGCAGACGATGTTCCTTTTTGACTGTCCAGAGTGCTTGTTGGCAGTGTCCATATAATACTGATCCAGATCCACGAAATTGCGACCTCGCGCTAGATAGACCAAGATACGTAAGAGTTTCGGAGTGGCCCGTCACTGTGTCTAATACTTCTCCTGTATGACGACGATAGCGAGAAGCTATGCGCACTAAGGCAGTGATGTATGCCTTTTACCTCGGAGAATCAGGTATTGACCCCACAAGATGGTGATAGCTTTTGGCTATCGGCAATGAGAAGCTCTGAGAAATGGAACTCCGTCAACTGCGTTACTTCGTAGCGGTCGCCGAGGCATCGAGCTTCACCAAGGCCGCGCAAAAATTACGCCTTGCCCAACCGTCGCTAACCCGCCAGGTGCGAAACCTCGAAGCCGAACTGGGCGTCTCTCTGCTGAATCGGGCACATAACCGGATCACCCTGACCGGGGAGGGGCGCTTGTTCCTTTTCGACTCCAAGAAAGTGCTCGCGATGTGCGCTGACAGCGTTGCCAATGTGCAGAGCCTGAGCCGCAAGGAAAGCCCTCATCTCAACATCGGCTACATTGCCAACATCCACTACGGGCTCCTGCCGGCCACTCTGGGGGCGTTCCGAAAACTTTGTCCAAGCGTGGCATTGAACCTCTTCGACATGACGAGCGCCGAACAATTCCAGGCGCTCGACAGCGGTAGGATCGACCTGGGTTTCATCGGTCTAAACCCTGCACGGTCCGGCCACGATCTGCTTTCGGAATGCGTCGCGTACGACGCGATACTAATCGCGCTACCGAGCGACCATCCGCTCGTCAAAAAGCCAAAGGTCAAGCTTGCTGACCTAGCCACGCTGTTCTTTGTCGGCATGTCTGCCAAAACCCATCCCGGCACGCGGGAGTGGCTGCTCGATCTTTGTCAGCACGCCGGGTTCGCCGGGAAGATCTTGCAGGAGGCGGACGTTGAACCCACCGCGCTCAAGTTTGTCGCCAGAGGGCTCGGCGTGGCGTTGTTGCCCGAGCAAGTCGTGGAATTGCCGCACGAAGGCGTCGTCTTTCGGCCCCTCTCGCCGCCTCTGCGGCGCGAGTCGACTGCGGCGTGGCGAGTTGATAACCCTTCCCAACCGCTCAAAGATTACATCCAAATTGTGAAGGACTTGTCACTCTGCCGATAACGGACGTTTACTTGGTCTCCTGCACCGCTTCAAACGACGCGGCCTCCAGTTCAGGGAGATGAGAGAGTCCAGTAAATGGTGGTTTGTGCGAGCGCCCGCACTCCAGTTGATGGCCAGTCGTCAAAAGCATGTTAAGTGTTGAATTTCGATCCCTGTACTCGGAAGCATCGCGGCCAGCCATTCGGTAGACTTTGTTGAGATCGCACTGCGCTACTTACCCTTCGACGCCAGCGCACTAGGGTCGCTTACGGGCCTGGGAATCTCCGGCCCGTTGGTCAAAGGCGACTCCATGGAGGAAGCGAACATCGAAGATCGTGACCGCGTCGTCCTTCAATCCACCGAATTTCAAGCGCCGCAGCCGAACGGCATCGTTGCCGCTCACTTCGACGGCGGCACGACACTCAAACACTATCTGGTGTCCGGCGGCCAACCGTTCTCGAAGGCAGAAAATCGCAAGTACCGGGATCCGATTCCGTCCCGCAAACTGCTGATCCAGGGGGTGTACGTTGGGCTGCTCCGGGGCGTTCATCTCGCGCCGATTGCCTGAAATTGCGAGAGGCAATACCCAAGACGGATTTCGCAAAATAGCGCAAAGGTCGAGATCGGATGTCATCGTGTTAAGATGTGCAATCGATCGCTATTCCTAGCGGACGCAAATGCTCATTATAGAGCGCACGTGGCAGGGTCATATTGCTAAAATCCAGCATCATGCAAGAGTTCTGAAGCACGCATTTTCAGCCCCTGTGCGATTACGGCCAACGCATAGATGCTAGCAGTGTTCTCCCCGCGTTCGAGGAATCCAATCTGTGTGCGGTGAACTCCGATTAAATCAGCAAACTCTTCCGGTGACAGCTTTTGGGCGAACCGGTGGTTGCGGATAACAATATCCGCACGTCTGACCGTTGACGATCCGAGCACGGTCATCTTGCCGTAATGCAGATATGGGTGATTATATCCTCGAATCAAATCTGTAATCGAATGTTTAAATCACGTCATGTTGATTAATCTGGAATGGTTGGCGCGCCTGGATCGTACACGCAGGCCATATAAATGATCCATCCGATCCCGAGAAAAACACCGGTCGTTCTATACTTGCCAGCCACATCAGCGTAGTCAGGGGCAAATTCAGGCACGATGTTCGTGCCCGAAATGCAACCAGCGATGATGAGTGCGAGAACGGCAAAGCGAAATCCCCATGGCTTTCCCCAGCTAATGAGGACAAAGAATGCTGGAAAGAGGAAGAGGCCGAGCGCAGAACCGGCAATCCCCAAAAGCCAGAAGTCCCAGCGGGGCACCGGCGCGCTGGGCCGGACGCTTCTGGCAACCGCGTCGTTGACGAACGTGAAAATGAGGGTGCAGACGATGAGCAACACAAGCATCCAGTTGATGCGTTGTGCCAGCGGCGGTCGTGCTGCTTTCGCTGCATGTGCCTGCTCGCTGGTGATCTCGCGCACCCGTGCCTCGACGTAGGCGGCACGGGCCTTGTTCTCGTCGCCTCCTGCCTTGGTCCAGACCATCGACCAAAGGGCTTGGTCAAATCGGTCGGTGGAAAACTCTTCGGTGACTTGCTGGTAAAGGGCTTTATCTGACATAGACCGCGATGCGCCCTATAACCAACGGAGAGGCGCGGCCACCAAGCCGCTGCCCCTCGGAGGTGCCTGAGAGTACCTATGCAGGGTCGCAACGAGGCAACCGCGCCCGATCTGGGCGCGTGCCTGCGTGGTTTGACCCTGCATCTCGGTTGAAGTTCTCAGGCTTTCCGAGGGTCCGTTCGCAGAACGCGAAATTAAAGTTGTGGAGTAAAGTTCCCACGAGCTTGGCACCAGCAACGAAAAAGGGCAACTCGAATAAGTTGCCTGATGTGCTCACGCCCCTGGGTCGGTCGCTATCCAAATGTTCATGGCCGTGGCGAGAGAGAGTCTGTTGCGGGCTTGAGTCAGCGAGGTAGTGAACCGTAGACGGTCTGCGGAACGGTTTTTAACAGCGCTCTGCGGATGGGCGAAAACCCGTATCACTAAAGTGACAGCACTCCCACGGCGGCGAGCCGTGGGAGTGCGCTTGCCTGCACTGCGGCGATGGTTTTTCCCGTTCTAGCCTTCCATCGCCATGGTGATCTCGACGTAGCCTCCACCACCACAACGGTGCAAGAAGTCGGCATTCTCATCACTTACCCGCCCGTGGCGCTCCCGCTCGTCGGAGGCGCGGGCGGCGCGGTGCATGGCAAGTGTCATAGCGTGGTAGGAACCCTCAAAAAGTTCGTCCCGGCCAATCAAGCGCGCGCAGTCCGTGAGCCATTCCGTCATCACCTCGCCCACGGGGCGCTGCTCACGCTCGGCAAGGCGCACGAACGCCGCGAAGCTGCCTTGCCGCAAATGAACCACGGGCGCGGCGGAGGTTGCTGCCGGTGGCGGGAGTGGGCGGTTGACGATAGTCTGGATGCGGGCACGACGCTGGGCGAACGTCTGGCCGTGGATGACCCGCGCCCGGTCATCCTGCTGGGGTGCGGATACTTTGGGCTGGATGGGAGTAGGAGCGGCAGACGGCTGACTGTGGGGCGTGCTGCTCCCGGGTACGCCGAAGAGGCCGAGAGTGGCTTGGCCGCCACGGGGCGGATTGCCATTGCGTTGCGGACGATGATTTTGTAAGTTTTGCACGAGCTTGCTTTCCTTTCTTTGCGGATGGGTTCTGGGTTCATCTGGCCGGTAGGTGTGGCCCACTTACCGGCCTTCCTTTTGCCCATACGCATTGGCAGTCCGCGCCCCGAACGTCCGACCCGTGTTAGAACAACTCTCCCGCCCGCGTGCGGGCTGCCGCTATTTTCTCGGCTTGCGCGTCCGCGTCCTGCTTGGCCCAGCGTGCTCGATCTTCCTCGCTTGGTTCCCAAGCAGACATGGTGCTAGCATCCTGGCCGCAGGCGGGTGCGCTCCACTCTTGCAACGTGGAGCGGTTCGCCTCGTACTCCGCGAACCACAGCGGCTCCATGCCCGCCCACTTGGCCGCGCGTGCCGCCACGCTCTCGGCGGTCGCCTGCAACCCGCGGGCGGGGATGAAGTCGTGCGTACCCGGCAGGCTGGAATAATCCAGCAGCCCCGCGCCCCAACTCAGCCCCGCCGGGAAGGCGTGAGCGAACATGATGGCGAAGCTGGCGTGGTCGCGCAGTTCCGAGCAGAGCACAAATTGCAAACGCGAGAAGTCCAGTGACCCGACGCTGACCAGGAGAACGTGGAAAACGTGCCCGTTGCCACGGTCCGGCCCCTCTTCCATGAGCCAGCTTACCTGCCACCAGATTTCCAGCGGCACGAACTGGCTGGCAAGCTGCGCCGCCGCGACAAACGCGCTCGCCGCTGCCGGGGTGACGTGTCGCGTGTCCGTCGAGATGACCACGCGCACGGGTTCACCTGTGGCAACGTGGTCCGCCTGCCGCTTGCGCCGCCGGTCCCAGCAGCACGCTTCCTCGCCCGCCAGGAACAACGCGGGATCAAGCTCGATGCCTTCCACGGCGCGCACCCAGCCAGGTCGGGAACCCAGCCGCGCGTCCAGATCAATCGCGGCCTGCGCCAAGCTTTCGGCACGGGCCAGGATGTTCGGCAGCGTGGCCGGGTCACCTCCCATCATCTGCGGGGGCACTGCTGCCAGGAACTGCGCCTTGTCCGCACGCTGGCGGTGCGTCCAGCTTTGGCGGTAAAGCTCGCAGGCGGCGTCCATGCTTTCGAGTGTGTAGGTGAATACCCGTCCAATATTCCAGCGTCGCCTTGCCGTTCCATAGCGTCGTAGAGCCAGGATACACCGGCTCGATCTGACTCAAGAATTCGCGCGCGCGTGACTCGGCACCGCCCTGATCAAAGCTTGCACCAATCAGGCCCCCGGTGAAGTCGACGAGCAACCCTGCCCGTCCGCTTTGGGCGCGTGACGCTTCCCAGGTGTTCTGGTAGCCGGTGTCGGCGTACGAATCTCCGTTGCTGCCGAGCTTGCGCCAATGCCGGTTGGTAAATTGCACGTGCATCTTCGTATTGGTGCCCATGCCAAGCTGCTCGATAGCGATTCGTTTGAGGGCGCTGAACCCGGCCTGCGTATAGTCGACACTCGCCCGCAGGATCGAGAATGGTAAAGCCAACACCACCCGGTCCGCCGTGACCGTGGTTGCACCCACATGACTCTGCCCGCCGTTAAAGGTCAGGCGGTAGCGCCCATCTCCGCCGCGCACTATGGCAGTCAGCACCTTGCCCGTCTGGATTTGCCCGGGCAACTCTGCCGCCAAGCGTTTGACCAAGCGGTCGTTGCCCCCTTGCAGATGGAAACGCTCGTTCGACGGGCCGAAAAGTTGCAAACGGTCGCGCCGGGAGTAACCCAGCAGGTAGAGCAGGTTCAACGCGCTTTGCCCGGAACACTCCGCCCCATATTCAACGTTGTAGGCGACGTTGAGCAGTTGGCCAAAATTGGAGCCACCCCCCCCCCCGGGCACCGATTCGTTGATCCAATCGAGGATCGACATCTGGTCGAGTTCCCGTCCACGTGCCGTGTATCGGCTGTAGAGCGTCGGGTAATCCGCGGCGCGAAGATCGCTTTTGAGCTTGGGCAAGATCGCCTCGAAATCCGCCGTGGCCAAGGCAGTGGAGTAGCGGCTGCCGCCGAAGAAGAAAAAAGGCTCGGTGTCCGGCTTTTCCGCCGCATGGACGTTTTCCACGGACAGGCCCAGTTCCGCGATGAGACGCTGGATGGCGACGTGACCGGAGTCGATGAACTCGCCGCCGCGTTCGGCGATCTGGCCATCGTCGAACGCCCCACGCCGCGTGCGGCAACGCCCCCCCAATTCGCTCGCACCTTCGTAGACCGTGGCGAAAACCCCGCGCGTCTTGAGCTTGTAGGCGCATGTCAGGCCCGCCAAGCCGGCGCCGACGATCACGATCCGAGCATCCGCATCAGATTCAGAGGCGGCGGACCCTTGCTCCAGCTACGTGCCACCCACGAGCAGGCCCAGGCCAAGCTTGCCTGTTTGTTCGAGGAACCCACGCCGGGACAACGCGTGAACGCGGCGGTCGGCGGCCAGGTCGCCGGTAGGCGCATTTCGAGCACCTCCAAGCTGGGAGCAGATTTGCTGAAGCTGTCGGGCAAGAGGGGTGCGGGCCATGGCAGAAAAGACTGATAGCCGGGAAACGGGGCAGGAGACAAATATAAAAGCGGGCAAGACAGTCCTCTGCATCGCGTAAGGAAACGACGCCCCATGACGGCACGTTGCCCGCCTCCGCCATTAGCAGCACCGCTCCTGTTTCCGTCAGAGCCGATTGCCAAGCTCCGCAAACACGAAAGTGCCGCGGACGTGGACGAATCGTCAACGACTTAGACGGCGGAGCAATCATTTTGCCCCTGTTTTGAGGACCAGCGGATGTGCGACAAGAGAGCACGACCGATATGGCCACAACCCAAAGCATGTTTGGCGAGAGGGTAGACGAAGACTTTGCGGACGGGTTCGATCCATTTATAGTGATTTGTACAAATCAGCCAGCGCCATCACCTGATATAAAGCGGCAAGGCGACGAAACCGACTGCACGGCAGACATCGAAGAAATCCCCCGCCCAATCCGAGCTAAACGGAGTGCCTCTGTTCCCCGTACGCCCGAGGTTTTCATGCGACGTTTGCACTCCGATATATCCGTCTATGAAACAATTTCCATCCCCGTAACTCCCCGCGCCGGCCATTTCCCCTGATTCCCATGAAGACAAATATCCTCGCCGCTGTTTTAATTTTAGCCACTACGCTTTCGGTAACGGCCCAACCGCCGTTGACAGACTATGTGAATCCACTTTTGGGGACTGCGCCCCTCACGAAAAGTGAAGACGTCGGCTTCAAGCCCCCTTGGAGGGTGTGGGCCGGTCTGACCTTCCCCGGAACATCCTTGCCCAACGCCATGGTGCAGCTCAGCCCCATCACGAAATTCCGAAGCGGCGCCGGTTACGAATACGAGAATACCGTCATCTACGCCTTCACGCACACTAACAAGGGACATTGGAACTTATGCAACATCCCCGTCCTTCCAGTTACCGGCGAGATCAATCCCGACGACTTCGGCTCCCCGTTCAGCCATAAGAACGAATCGGCTCGTCCCGGATATTATCAGGTTGTTCTGGATCGCTATGGCATCAACGCCGAACTCACCTCGACCTTGCGATGCGGTTACCACAAATACACCTACCAAGGCGGGCAAAACAAAAAGCTGCTGCTGAATCTAGGGGTTTCGAACGAAAAAGTCACGGATTGGAAATTGGAGCCCGCAGGCGATCACGCTTTCCAAGGTTTTCAGAATACGCGGGAAAAGGTTTTCTTCTACGCGGTGGCCAACCAGAAGATCGCCGACATCGAACGACTCAAAAGCAAGGGTTCCGACCTCTCAGTGGTCGCTTTTGCCGACTCCAATGACCCCGTCCTGGAAATAAAACTGGGTCTATCTTTCGTCAGCACTGAAAACGCCAGGGAGAACCTGGAAAAAGAGCTGGCTGAAAAAAGTTTTGCCCAGGTCAAAGCGGATGCTTCCATGACGTGGGAAACTCTGCTTTCAAAGATTCAGGTCACGGGCGGGACGGACCGGCAAAAAGGGTTGTTTTATTCCTGTCTCTACCGGTCGTTTCTCTGGCCTGCGTTACGGAGCGATGCGAACGGAGATTTCCTGGATGAAGGTGGGAAGGTCGCCAGGAAGCCTTTTCGGTATTACACCGTGCCCTCGTTGTGGGACGATTACCGCAATAAACTGGTTCTCTTGGGAATGCTGTCTCCAGATGTAGCGAACGACGTGATCCAGTCGCTGGTTGACCGGGGTGAAAACACGGGGTTCATGCCGACTTTCTTCCACGGCGACCATGCAGCGGCGTTTATTACGGGCTCATACCTGCGAGGATTGCGGGGCTACGACGTCAAAAGTGCCTACAATCTGCTGCTGAAGAACGCCACCATTGAAAACAGAAGGGCAAGACCTTACCTGACGGAATACATCAGCAAAGGCTATGTCTCGACCCCGGAGGTGGACAACCCCAAGGTGGAAACCAAATCGACGGCAGGTGTGACCAAGACCTTGGAATACGCCTACGATGATTACGCCGTAGCGTTGCTGGCGAAAGAATTAAAAGACGACGAAAATTATCGGGTGTTCATGAAGAGGTCGGGCAACTACGTCAACGTGTTTGATCCGTCGACCGGCTTGATGCGGGGACGCCAGGAAAACGGGGAACGGGTGAAAAACTTTGATCCCCAGTACCCGTATTATGAGTACATGTACCGGGAGGCGAACGCCTGGCAGTCCTCGTTTTTCGCTCCGCATGACACCAAGGGGCTCATCGGTCTTTACAAGAGCAAGGAAGATTTCGAGAAGCAGCTCGACCTTCTTTTTTCGATCCCCTGGAACCCGAATTATATTGCGGAGAACATCAATTGTTTTCTCGGGCAATATTGCCACGGGAACCAGCCGGATCATGGATTTCCCTTCCTGTATTATTTCGTGGGTAAACAGGAGAAATCTCAGGCCGTTCTAGATACAATCATGGATCGTTTCTACGGGATGGGTGACGAGGGCCTCGCCTTATGCGGGATGGACGATTGTGGCGAGATGTCGTCCTGGTATGTTTTCAGTGCCATCGGCATCTATCCGTATTCGCCCGCCGACGAGGATTACCTTATTTCCGTGCCGATCTTTGACAAAATAGACGTGAACACAAATGGAGGAACGTTCTCCATCGTCAAAAAAAACCCGGGAAGAAAAATATCCGACATCACTTACGACGAGCACAAAGTTAATGGTTATTTCTTGCCTCACCATGACTTGGTCCGTGGAAAGAGACTAGTGATCAGCACCAATTAGAGCACGTCCTGAATGGGCAAGCCCTCGGGCTGTAGCCACGGCGCTCTGCCGCCGTGTCTGGTCCAGCACGGACACGGCGGCAGAGCGCCGTGGCTACAGTCGGCACTCGCGGCTTACCCAACCGAGACGCGCTCCAAGGAAACGCTGATTTGATCGTGGGCGGTGGCAGAGGCGGTTTGACAGTCTCGCGGGCATGGAAGAGTCGCCTGCCAAGCGGAAGTTGACACGCCGGGAGCAGTTCTTGCATCAGCTATCGGTCGGTGGAAACCGCCAACCTGCCGCACGTGGCCGACGAGGTGGGCAACAGCACGGAGATTTCCCGCACCGCTTACGCAATCTCCGGATGCCGCCCAGCCTACAAACGTGGTCGAGATGACGTCTTGGAGTTGCTCACAAACCTGCTACAAGACGCCGGTTTGGATGCACTCGCCTACGGACAGGGGGGGATTCGAACCCCCGGAACCGTTTAAAGTTCACACGCTTTCCAGGCGTGCACAATCGACCGCTCTGTCACCTGTCCTCAAGCCGGTTTGCCCGGCGCGAACCGTGATTTTCGCCGAACCCGACGATTTTGCCAGTTAATTTCTTTCACGCGATTTCCACTGTCATCTGCACCTCCGCGAGCACGCCCTTGGGCAATGACCCCGCTCCCACCGCCGCACGGGCGTGCCGCCCGGCATCGCCGAACACGGCCACGAGCAGGTCTGACGCACCGTTGATCACTGCCGGGACCTCGGTGAAATCTGGTGCGGCGTTGACGTATCCATTAAGCATCACCACTTGTTTGACCCCGTCCAGCGAGCCAATCGCTGCTTTGATCACCGCCAATTGGTTTAGGGCGCAGACCCTTGCCGCCTCGTACCCTTCTTCCTGCGTTTTGTCGGCACCAGCTTTGCCGGTAATTAGTGTTCCGTCGGCGCGCACCGCGATGGAGCCGGATAGAAACAGCAAGTTTCCCGCGCGCCGAAATGGTAGATAATTGCCAGCAGCGCCGGGTGCGGGCGGGAGTTCGTGCCCCAGGGAACGGAGTTTTTCTTCGATTTGGCTCATCCTTAGACGTCGGGTATAAGCGCGAAGATTCAAGACTCAAGATTCAAAGGAGATTCAAGTTCCATGGCTCAAAGTGGCGACCAACCCCACGCCACCCTTACCTGATCTTGAAGCTTTAAATCGACCTCGCATACTGCGGGGGCACCTGCGTTTTGAGAAAATCGGTCTGCCCGAGTTCCCGCGCGGCGTGGAAAGGCCAGTAGGGATCGCGCAACTCCTCGCGCGCCAGCAACACGAGGTCTGCCTTACCCTGGCGAATAATCGCGTCTGCCTGCGCTGCACCCGTGATCATCCCAACGGCCGCCGTGGCGATCCCTGCCTCCCGACGCACCTGCTCAGAGAGGAAAACCTGGTAGTCTGGACCGACCGGAATTTTTACGTGCGGCACGTTCGCACCGCTGGAGCAATCGACCAGATCGACACCCTCTTCCTTGAAGCGCCGCGCCAAGGCCACGGAATCTTCCGGCGTCCAGCCGCCCTCGACCCAATCCGTCGCCGAGATACGCCAGGTCAGCGGCATTGTCGCACGCCAACAAGCACGTCGCGCGTGCGGCGA
>CAXUHC010000012.1:11416-22854 GCA_964250705.1 uncultured Chthoniobacterales bacterium
AGGTTGTCCGGCCAAACGGATTTGACCGCACGCGTCACTTCCAGCGCGAAGCGAATCCGGTTCTCGAACGATCCGCCGTATTCGTCCTCACGTTGATTGGACAACGGTGAAAGGAATTCGTGCACGAGATAACCGTGCGCGCCGTGAAGTTCCAGCCAGCGATATCCTGCGGCCAGCGCCCGCTGGGTGGCGGTACGAAATGCCTCCACGACCGCGCCGATTTCTTCTGCGGTCAGCGCATGCGGCGGACGATCCCCTTCCTCGAACGCCAGCGCGCTTGGCCCAACGGTCTGCCAGCCACCCCGATTTTCCGGCAGTTGGCCGCCCCCGTCCCACGGACGCCGCGTGCTCGCCTTGCGTCCAGCATGCGCGAGTTGGATGCCCGGCGCGGCCCCCTGCGCGGCAACGAAATGATTTATCCTCACCAGCGGCTCAATTTGCGCGTCGTTCCACAAGCCCGCGTCTTGCGGAGTGATCCGGCCATCCGCCGTGACTGCCGTTGCCTCGCAGATCACCAACCCGGCACCACCGACTGCCCGGGAGGCAAGGTGGACGAAATGCCATTCGTTCGCCAGTCCTTCTTCCGACGAGTACATGCACATCGGCGAGACGCCGATGCGGTTGCGTAGGGTCACATCCTTGAGCCGGAATTTACCGAACAGATGAGGCATCGTCATTCAAGAAACTTCCTCTAACCTGTTGACGCACGCCTGTATGCCGCCATTTTGAGTGCGCACTCTCAGCAAAGATAGGCGCATCCCGAACGAATGAGCCGCGAGTTCCAGCTGTAGGGACGGCGCTCTGTCGCCGTGTCTAGTCCTGTGCGGACACGGCGACAGAGCGCCGTGGCTACAGCCCGCATGCTTAATCAATCGGGACACGCTCTAGTCCTGTTTTCTGCCTGTTAATCCCAGTGCCGCCGGGTTGGTGTGGCATCAGAGCGGTTTGAAAACGCTTAGCCCAACCGACCCGGCATCGACCGCAGACAACACCGGCAAGCCTATTTGATGTCGCCGTTCACGCCGTTAGGGAAGAACCCACCGCTACGTGCCTTGGTTGCACCGTAGACGATGTTTAGTACCTGCCGGGTGCTCCGTGGAAATGCCAGGCTATTGCTATCCGTCGGCACGATATTCGGGCTGCCGTCCGCGTTGGTGACACCCTGATCCTTGTCCTTCTTGCCGCTGTCGTCGAGGGTGTCGCGCAAATCGGAAACCTTTTGGGCGTTCTCCCGCGCGGTGGTTCCCGCGTTGAAGACCGACAAGCGGATGGTAGAGTCGTGGTAGGCCTCAACCGCCAGGATGCCCGATGCGCCCTTGAGCACCGCCTTGTTGGTGAGCAGCGGACCCGCGCCGAGGTAGGCCGTCACACCAACATCGGTCAGCGAATAGGCGCCCAGGAAAAAATTCACCTCGTTCTCGAAGGGGTCGAAGGTGTCAGCGATTCCCGCGTTGCTGGCCACCGCGTTGAAGCTGTTGAGCAAATCGATGCTGGGCTCGGAAACGGGGGTGCCGCCGAGCGCAACAATCGTATCTTGAATGAACTTGATGTGGTTGCGCTCGTCCTGCGCGATCTCTGCCGCGTAGGCTGCCAGCAACGCCGAAGTGAACGGCACCGCGGTACTCGTGGGCTTAGTAATCACCGTGCCTGCCGCCGTGGTGCCGTTGGCCACCGTGACACCGTTGGCCGCGAGCGACGCTCCAGTCACTCCACGCGTGTAATATTCACCTTCCAGATACTCCAGATTCAGCGCAAAGTTGAGGATGGCGATGTCCAGCTGGGCGCCCGGCGCAAAAGGCAGGGCGGCGCTCGCCTCCTCCTGGTTGCCCAGCAAATAAATGGCGGCAGGCGACAGCGCGGCCAGCATGCCGGAGCGGCGCAGGAAAGAGCGGCGGGTGAGGAAGCTGGGGAGAGAGGAACCACCGTTAGTGATGTCGTTCATAGGATTGGGCGTTTGTGGGCAATGATTGCGTTGAAGAATCGGAGGAACGGCCGCAGACAGCCCTGCTGTTCAGAGAAATGATTCGATGTTTCCGGCCCGCGTGCGCTGGATTTTTTTCATTTTTTGCTCGGTGCCGTCCAGTGGCCCCATGTTGCTGCTCGGCCCTGGCTTTTGCTATTTCGTCTTGTCGGTGGCATCCTCGGCCTCCGTTTCGGATTGCCATGCTCTTTTCCCGCGCCATTTTCCCGGAGGCCCGCCGCACGCTGGCTTTGGCGGTCCCGATGACCGCCGGGCAGGTGGGTCAGATGATGCTGGGATTTTGCGACAGCCTGATGGTCGGGCGGCTGGGGGTCGTTCCACTGGCGGCAAGCGCCCTCGCGCTGGGGATTTTCAACGTCTTTTTTATCACCGGCCTCGGATTGGTGGCCGGGGTTTCCATCCTCGCGGCCGAAGCCCACGGCGCGGGCCGCCCCACGGAATCCGGGGAGGTCCTGCGGCACGGGCTGGCCATCAGCGCGGTCAGTTCTCTCGGGATGGTACTCGTGCTGGTCTTAAATCTGGGTGCCCTTCATCGACTGGGCGCCCCGCCGGAAGTGGTGACGGCGGCCCGGCCTTTTCTGGTGCTGATCGGTTGGTCCATGCTCCCCGCGTTGGCGTGGCAATGTCTCAAACAATACTGCGAGTCACTTTCGCACCCGCTGCTGCCGATGCTGACGATGTTCTTCGGCGTGGCGCTCAACGTTTTCCTGAACTGGGTGCTCATCTGGGGGCACCTCGGCGCGCCCGCGCTTGGCTTGGTCGGCTCCGGCTGGGCGACCTTGTTGACCCGCCTGCTGCTGTTTGGCGTCTTGCTGGTGCGGGTACTCCGCGCAGGCCGGTTCCGCCCTGCCCTGCCCCCGCGCTGGCTCGCTCCTCTGTCATGGCCGCGGCTGCGCGCGCAGTTGACTCTCGGCGCGCCCGTCGCGCTCCAACTTCTGATGGAGGTCGGCATGTTCAGCCTGGCGGCGATCCTGATGGGGCGTCTCGGGGCGGTCCCCCTGGCCGCCCATCAGGTCGCGCTCAATTACGCGGCCATGACTTTCATGTTCCCGCTCGGCATTGCCATCGCCGTGAGCGTACGTATCGCCCAGGCGGTCGGCGCGGGCGAATGGTCGCGGGTGCGGCCCATCGGGGTGGGCGGCGTGGGAATGTCCCTGGTGTTGATGGTCGTATTTGCGGTCGGCTTTCTGTGCCTGGGAGGGCCGCTGGCGGGGGTATTCGTCAGCGACGCTGCCACCGCAGCCCTTGCCGCGCAACTGCTGGCGGTGGCGGGAATCTTCCAGGTGTTCGACGGTACGCAGGTGGTGAGCATGAGCGCCCTGCGCGGTCTCTCCGATGTAAAAATCCCGGCCGTGCTCTCGTTCCTCAGTTATTGGGTCGTGGCGCTGCCGACCTGTTATTTCCTGGGAGTTGCGGGCCGCCCCAGTGCCGTGGGAATCTGGTGGGGACTGGCGGCGGGACTGGCCTTTGCGGCGATGGTCCTCACGGCAAGATTCGTGGTGAAAACCGCTGCCGGCATGGCTCGAACGCCTTCCATCACTCCACAGGTGCGCACCGGAATTTTTTCCGAGGCGACTTCTGTTCCCCCGTAAATACTTGAAGCCGAATCCTCTTAGGGTTAACGACGTGCCACTCCATTTGCCTTGAAAGTATACGGCGGTGTTCCAAAATTGAACGTATGGGAACATGGAAATCACTACTACTTGTTGCAGTTACTGGTTTAGGGTTGGTAGGGGCGGGTTGCACGGACACGCAGGCCAGTAACGATCCGCGTCGGATGAGTCACATCGCCGCGCGCAGACTGGTCACCGGCTCGAATGTCCCTCAAGCGCCGGCTTATGGTGACGGAGTAGACGATGGCCTCGGGACGCGGGGCACGTTGAACGAGATGGGATCGCACTCCGCCGTCAACATGGGTGGTGGGCTGAGTGGTGGCGCGACCGGCGGGGCTCGCTGAACGCTTACCGCAGCCTCTCCTTTCGCTGGACGCCGAAGCAGGGTATATTTAGCTCTGTTACCGTCGCGTCATGGTTGCACCACTTGCCTCCTGCACTCAAAATCCGGTCACGCCGGAGGGAGGCTGTCTGCCCGAGTTGCTCGCCCCGGCGGGCAATTGGGAATGTGCTCGTGCGGCGGTGGAGAACGGTGCGGACGCCATCTACTTCGGCCTGAGCCGGTTCAACGCCCGGATGCGGGCGGATAATTTCACCGAGGCGGATCTACCCGCGCTGATGGCATTTTTGCACCGGCGCGGTGTGCGGGGCTACGTGACTTTCAATACGCTTGTCTTCGCGGACGAGCTTCCCGCCGCCGAAGAATACCTGCGGGCGATCATCGCCGCCGGAGTGGACGCAGCCATCGTGCAGGACATCGGCGTTTGCCGCCTGATTCGCCAACTGTCGCCCGATTTTCCGATTCACGGCTCCACGCAGATGACCGTGACGAGCGCGGCGGGCGCGGAATTCGTCCGCGAACTCGGCTGCCAGTTGATCGTCCTGGCGCGCGAATGTTCGATCAAGGAGATTACCGAAATCCGCGCGACCCTCGAGGCCCGCCACACCCCGCTGCCTCTGGAGGTGTTCGTGCACGGCGCGCTCTGCGTGGCGTATTCCGGCCAATGCCTGACCAGTGAAGCGTTGGGCGGACGCTCCGCCAACCGGGGTGAGTGTGCGCAGGCGTGCCGGATGCCCTACGAACTCATCGCCGACGATCAGCCGGCCCTGCTCGGCGACCGCCGCTATCTGCTCAGCCCGCAAGACCTGTCCGGCCTGGACGCCATCGCGGACCTGGCGCGGGCAGGCGTCACCTCGCTCAAGATCGAGGGTCGGCTCAAGTCCCCCGAATACGTCGCCAGCGTTACCCGGGTCTACCGCGCCGCGTTGGATCGCCTGCGTGCGACGGTCCCGGTCGCACCCGCCCCGGCCACGGAACGCTACGAGTTGGAGATGGGGTTCTCGCGCGGGCTGCACACCGGTTGGTTGCGCGGGATCGACAACCAGCGGCTCGTGCACGCACGCTTCGGCAAAAAGCGCGGGGTCTATCTCGGCACGGTCCGCCGGGTGCGTGGCGAGCGGGTCTACCTCGCGCCGGAAGGGACTCTCAAGCCGGGCGACGGAGTCGTTTTTGACGCGGGGCACCCCGATCAACCCGAGCAAGGCGGACGCGTCTACACCGTGGACCCTGCCGGGGACGAGGTTGCGCTCGCTTTCGGGCGCGGGTCGGTTGACCTCGCCCGTGTGCGGCCCGGCGACCGCCTCTGGAAAACGGACGACCCGGAGCTGGACCGCCGCCTGCGACAGACTTTCGCGGGTGACACGCCACGGTTCCAGCGCCCAGTGGATTTCGAAGTGCACGGGCACGCTGGCGGACCGCTGACGCTCCTGGTGCGCGACGGACTGGGGCACGTCGTCCAGGCGGATTCCGCAGTCCCCCTGACGGCCGCTGAACAGCAGCCGTTGACCACCGAACGCTTGTCCGACCAACTCGGGCGCCTGGGTGGCACTCCGTTCCGGCTAGGCGGGTTCCTCAACCGCCTTGAGGGCGGGGTAATTCTGCCGGTCAGCGAACTCAACCGTTTGCGCCGAAAAGCAGTTGGTGAGTTGGAGGCGCTCCGCGCCGCGCCGAAACGCTGGCAGCTATCAAACGGCGATCTCCAAAAGTTCCGCCATCTTTCGACTGCGCTCCGCTCTGCTCAGGATAACGGAACTTTTGAAAGCAGCACCGACCGACCCGCTGCCCAACTGCACGTCCTCGTCCGCAGTCTCGCCCAGCTCGACGCGGCGCTTTCCGCCGGGATCGCCACGATCTACTGCGATTTTGAAGACCCCAAAGTCTACCGCGAGGCCGTCCGCCGGTTCCGCGATTTTTCCATGCCCGGCGCAGGCGGCCGCTCGATCCTCGTTGCCCCGCCGCGCGTGTTCAAAACCGGCGAGGACTGGATTCTCAAACAGGTGCGCTCCGCCGAACCCGACGGCTATCTCGTGCGCAACTACGACCACCTGAGCTTCTTCGCCGGGCAGCGTTGCATCGGAGACTTCTCGCTCAACGTCGCCAATCCGCTGACCGCGGAATATTTCATGCGCCGCGGCGGGCTGGAGCGTCTCACCGCTTCTTACGATTTGAACGCTGTTCAACTCGAAAGCATCCTGCGTGCCGCCCCGCCGGCATGGTTCGAGGTGACGATCCACCAGCACATGCCGATGTTTCACATGGAGCATTGCGTGTTCTGCGCGTTCTTGTCCGAGGGTACGGACTACCGCAACTGCGGGCGGCCCTGCGACAAACAGGAGGTCCGCCTGCGCGACCGGGTTGGATTGGAGCACCCCCTCAAGGCGGACGCCGGGTGTCGCAACACCGTCTTCAACGCCCGGGCGCAGACCGGCGCGGAGTCGGTTGAACGCCTCCGGGCGCTCGGCGCGCGGCATTTCCGGGTGGAGTTCGTCAACGAAACACCCGCTGCGGTGACGACCGTCTTGTCGCGTTACCAGGCCCTTCTACGCGGAGAGATCAGCGGTTCGCAGCTCTGGCGCGAGTTGAAGCTGCACAACCAACTCGGCGTCACGCGCGGCCAGATGGAAAGCGAGGACGCGCGCAAGGTGTTTCCCGGAAGAGGAAAGGATGAAGGATGAAGGATGAAGCAGAGAGCGGAGGATAGACGTGGTTCGAGATGTCTATTTCCGCCTTCATCCTTCATCCTTCATCCTTTCCTCTCGATGCTCATCGCGTTTCACAAACCGTACGGCGTGCTGGCGCAGTTCACGCCGGAGCCGGGTTCAAAGCTCCGCACGCTCGCCGACTTCGGTTTCCCGCCGCGCGTTTATCCCGTCGGGCGGCTCGATGCCGACTCCGAAGGCTTGCTGCTGCTCAGCGACGAACCCGCGCTCAACGCCCGTTTGCTTCACCCGTCGCAGGGACACACCCGCTGCTACTGGGTCCAGGTCGAAAACATCCCTAGCCCCGACGCCTTGCGCGCGCTGGAGCACGGCGTCACAATCCAGGGCCGCCGCACCCTCCCCTGCCGCGCGGCCCTGCTCGACCCACCACCCGATATCGCCCCCCGCAACCCGCCGATCCGCATCCGCCGCAATATCCCCGACGCGTGGATATCCCTCGAACTCACCGAGGGCAAAAACCGGCAAGTCCGCCGCATGACCGCCGCCGTGGGCCATCCGACTTTGCGCCTGATCCGCGTGCGCATCGGTGGATACGAACTGGGTACTTTGTCAACCGGACGGTTGCATGTACTTACGGGAGAGGCGCGGAATGCGGTGCTTTCCAAATAGCAATATCTCCTTGCCGCAGAGATGATGACGCGGTGCGTACGATCATCGAACTTCCGGATGCGCAAATCAAGGCGCTCGCCCGATTCTGCCGACATCAACGCATTTCGCGCGCGGAAGCGATCCGTCGGGCGGTGGACAAATTGGTAGCCAACGACCAAGCACTTGAGACACAAGAAAGCTTGCGAGCCGCGTTCGGACTGTGGCGCGACCGACACACGGATGGCAGGACGTACGTCGAAGCCATCCGTGCAGAGTGGGACAATGCATCGTGATGCAAGCCGTCATCGACAGCGACATTCTGGTGGATGATCTCCAGGGCCTGCCGGCAGCGGCAGCGGAACTGGCGCTTTACACCGCACGCAGCATCAGCCTCGTCTCATGGATGGAAGTCATGGCAGGGGCTGGTGACGCTCCCGAACAAGAAACGATTTGCCGTCAGTTTCTAAACAGCTTTGATGTGCTGCCGATCACCATGCCGGTCGCCGAGCGTGCGGTATATTTGCGCCGTACACACCGGCTCAAACTACGTGACGCGATCATCTGGGCCAGCGCGCAGGTTCATGACTGCCTGCTGGTAACGCGCATACAAGGGATTTCCCCGACCGCGACGGCAGCGTGCGGTTTCCCTACCGGGTGTGACCAACGTCTACAAACTGTCCCACACCGGCCGCAAGTCCGGGTCCGTCCGGGCGAATTCGCGGAACTTCTTGTCCAGCTTGAAACTCAGCCGCAGGTGCGCCTGAGCCTCCTCGATGTTGCCCAGCACGGCGTCGTAGCAGCCGAGGTTGTAATGGTACGTCGCCTCGTTGAGCAATGCGGCCGGACCGTCGAGCAGCAGCGCCTTCGCCTCCGCCGTGCGGCCCATCTCGTGCAGGCAAAACGCCGCGTGGATAAAGCCCACCGTCTCCTCCGGGCTGACCCGGCACATCGCCCGGCTGATCTTGAGCGACTCCTTCCAACGCCGTGCCCGCATCTGGATGAAAAGCCGCATTTGGAGCACATCGAGTCGTTCCCTGGCCCCTTTTGGCAGCGTATCGAGTTCCGCCAAGGCGTCGTCCATCATGCCCAGTTCAAAATATCCCTGGGCCGCCAGCAGAATCTTTTCCATCGGGGTGCGCGCTTCCATACCGGCCATCATGCCCACCTAACAGAGCAGCATTCCTGCCGCCCGGCAATGCCGCCCCCTCTACCCCCGAAATCGGCGCGCCGTCCAATCTCCGAACCTTGAGATTGAAACTTGCCGGTCCAAACGGCAAAGTTCTCCCGCACGGACGGACGACCGGCAACGTCCGCCGCGGCCTGCTCCTGCGAAAGCACCTTATTCCTTCTCTTATATGATGACCCGAATGGATGGCGACAACGCGGTGGACAAGAAAGCGCTCCAGATCAACCTGGATGCCACCAAGTACGGCACGTTTGCGGAGATCGGCGCGGGCCAGGAGGTCGCCCGGCAGTTTTTCCACGTCGGTGGCGCGTCCGGCACCATTGCCAAGACGATTTCCGCCTACGACATGACGTTTTCCGACGCCATCTACGGGCCGACCCCGCGCTACGTCAGCCGCCAGCGCCTCTACCAGATGCTCGAATACGAGTACAAATTGCTCATCGAGCGGCTGGCCGACAAACGCGGTGGCAAGACGAGCTTTTTTGCGTTTGCCAACACCGTCGCCGCCAAGAGCTACAACCACCCTGCCGAAAGCCACGGCTGGCTGGGTATCCGCTTCCAGGCCCATCCGCGCGCGGAACCCAACCAGATCAGCATCCACGTCCGCCTCTTGGATAAAGAGAACGTTCAGCAACAAGAGGCGCTGGGCATCATCGGCGTCAACCTGATCCACAGCGCGTTTTATCTCTACCAGAACCCCGACAACTTCATCGGCGCGCTGCTCGACGGGCTGACCGTCGAACGCGTCCAAGTGGACATCATCAAATTCACCGGGCCGGACTTCCACTACATCGACAATCGGCTCATGGCGCTGCAACTCGTCGAGCAGGGATTGTCCGACGCCGCCATGTTCACCCCGGACGGCGAGGTCGTCCGGCCCGACGAACTCCTCTACAAAAAAGCTGCCCTCGTCGAACGCGGCAGCTTTCGCCCCCTGACGAATACCACCCAAGATATCCTCGACTGCGCCAAGGCGCGCTTTTTGCTGGAACCGAAGGTCGTGGGCGAGGAAACCGTTGTCCTCATGGAGATCACCATGCAGAACCTCGCCGCCTGGGGCGGCACCAGCGGCAAGATCGACCACACGGATTTTCTGGAGCGTGCCGACGTGCTCGGCAAGCTGGGGCATACCGTGCTTATTTCCAAGTTCGGCGAATATTTCCGGCTCGGAGCTTACCTGTCGCGGTGTACGAACAAAATGATCGGCATCGCCATGGGCATCCCCTCGCTCATCGATCTTTTCCAGGAGAAGTACTACACTACGCTCGAAGGCGGCATTCTGGAATCCCTGGGCCGGTTGTTCAAGAACGACCTGAAGCTCTACGTCTACCCGGTGACCGACGAAAAGACCGGCGAAATCATCACGGTGCAGAACCTCAAGGTCGCCCCGAACCTCCAAAACCTCTACGACCACCTGGTCGAGAACCACTTCATCGAAGGCCTGGAGGGCTACAAGCCGGAGAACCTGACGATCTTCTCGCGCGCCGTGTTGAAACTCATCCAGAGCGGTGACCCCGCCTGGGAGTCGATGGTGCCCGCCGTTGTGGCGGAAATGATCAAGCACGGACGGCTCTACGGTTACAAAGGCCCGGCGGAACGCTGATCCCGGCACCGCATGGCCGCACCCATCGACGAGCGGACGCAATTCCAGGTGGATCGCCTGGCGTACTTCAGCGACGCGGTCTTCGCCATCGCCATCACCCTGCTGGCGCTCAACATCCATGCCCCTGCCATTCCCGGCGCGGATGAGCGGCGATTGCTGGCGGCGGTCGGCCACATGGTGCCTAGCATCATCGGCTTCGGCCTGAGTTTTTTCGTGGTCAGCAATTACTGGCGCGCGCACCACCGGCTTTTCCGCTGGGTCGTCAACTATGACGACACCTTCGTGACGCTTAACCTGTTGTTGCTCCTCTCGGTCTCGTTCGTCCCCTGCCCGACCGCCTTTTACAGCGACCACGCGAATTTTCGGACTCCGCTGGTATTCTATGCTCTGAGCCTGATCATCGTCGGCTTGCTCCAATACGCTCTCTGGCGCTACGTCACGCGCCGGCCCGAACTGCTACGATTGTACCCGCTGCCGCACGACGTTTTGATCATGGGCCGCCGCACGCTCGTGGTGCCGGTCGTCTGCGTGCTGGCAATCGCCGGGTCGTTCGTCACACTCTGGTTTTCCGGGTTGCTGCTCATGCTTATCCCGGTCTTCCTGCGAATCGTCACCCGGTTGGCCCGCCGCCGGGCGGACTCCTGAAACGAGCATTGCCAACCGGCGCGTTTTCACGCATTCTAGGCCGCACGACGAATGGCCAAGGAAGATTCCATTATCAGCGAGGGTACTGTCACCGAAGTCTTGCCGGGCACGATGTTCCGGGTAGACCTGCCGAATGGTCAAAACGTGCTGGCTCACATTTCCGGCAAGATGCGCAAGCATTTCATCCGCATTGTCCCCGGCGACAAGGTCAACGTGGAGCTTTCGCCCTACGATCTGAGCAAGGCGCGGATCACCTTCCGAGAAAAGTAGAACGCGGCGGGAGGAGGTCCACTATCTCTCGCCTGCGACGTCGCGGTTCGCCTTACCGGCCTTTTTTGCATTTTGCCAGTGTCGATACGCACAACCAGCGCGCCGGTCGCGAATCTGTTGCTGTCAGGAACCCAACCAAACACTGTTATGGCCGACGATTTTTCGAACGAAGCACAGGATAAAGCCGCCAGCGGGCAGGAACATGCCAAGGAAGCCGCGCAAGATTTCAAATCCGCCACGACCGCGAAAGCGAACGACTTGAAGGACGCTGCCACTGCAAAAGCTGCCGATCTCAAAGCGGCGGCGACGGCCAAAGCAGGCGAATTCCGTGACCAAGCCACCGCCAAAGTAGATGAGTTGCGCGGGCAAGCCACCGCGAAGGTCGAGGAATTCCGTGGCCAAGCTACGGCGAAAGCCGAAGAACTGCGTGGGCAGGCCGAAGCGGCTTGGGGTGATGCCAAGGTCAAAGCACGCACGTATCAGGAAGACGGT
>CAXUHC010000012.1:22864-29449 GCA_964250705.1 uncultured Chthoniobacterales bacterium
ATCCTGGCGGGCTTCGCGATCGGCGCGATCCTGGGCTTCATCCTCGGCGCGCTGCTCAAGAAGTAGCGGAAAGGCTTTTTCCCCGTTAGCCTGATGGCCAAATATCAAACCCAGTCGGAACCGGAGCCTGAAATTCCGGGCTTGCCGGAGAGCATCCGGCTATTGCTTGCTTCGCTGGCTTCTTATTTGCACGCGCGGCTGGAGCTTTTCAGCCTTGAGTTCAAAGACGCCGGAGCAAACTACGTCAAGATTCTCATTTGCATCATCGTCGCGATTGCCACCTTGCTTTTCGGCTTGGTTTTCTTCGTTTGTGCGATGGTCTATCTGGTCGGGGCGATCTGTTACCACTTCTTGCATTATCACCCTTGGGGCTGGGTGTTTTTCGGCTTCGGGTTCTTCATGGTGACAATCACGGTAGCCTGTTTGCTGATCGCCAAATCCCGCTTCGGGGTGGCCAGCTTTGCGACCACAATCTCCGAACTTAAAAAGGACAAGGAATGGCTGAGTCAAACAAAGAGCGTCAACCGGTCTCAGACGCTCAGCGTCGTAAGAACGAACTAATCGCCGAGTTGGCGCGTGCCCGCTCGGGGATGACGTTGCACGTCGGGCAAGTCAGTTACCAAGCGGACGTGGGTCGGCGTGTGAAAAGCTCGTTCCGGCACCATATCGGTGCGTGGTTGGCGGGTGCCTTGGTGACGGGTGGGTTCATCTCAATGCTGCCTGCGCGGCAGAAGAAGGTGTACGTCAACCCACTTGCGAAGGGGGCCAAGAGCAAGCTCGCAACCGCGGCCAAGCCGTCCGGTGGCTTTTTCCTGTCGCTCCTCAAATCCTTGCTTCCCATCGTCAAACCGTTCCTGACTGCGTTCGTCACCAAGCAACTCGCCAACATGGTCGGCGGTGCGGAGAACGCCCAGAAGTCTGCGGAGCAGACGGCCAAGGCTGCGGAAGGTGCCGCGCAAGCGGCGGAGCAGACCACCGAAAACGCCTAGAGCGCGCCCCAAATGAATGAGCCGCGCGTTCCGGCTGTAGGGACGGTGCTCCGTCGCCGCGTCCGCACGGGACCAGATACGGCGACGGAGCGCCGTCCTTACAGCCCGCAGGTTTGCCCAATCGAGACGCGCTCCAGGTGATGGTTGGGGCCAATGACTCGTAATCGCTGCCGGTGATCACCGGCCAAGCGCGGGTCGATTGTATCCGTTCTACACTAAGGGTGCCTCATCGCCAAGAGACGACATAACCTGACAATAGTCGATGGGTTCAGGGTTGACTTTGTGAACGATCTGTAACCAATTTACCAACATGTCCGTCCCTCCCTCCGACGCGGGTGCGGTTACTGCCGCCAGCCCTGTTGCCATCCCTACCCCGACGGTCATCCCTTCCGTTTCTGTCGTGAGCGAACCTGATCAACACGTTCTCTTCGACCACGTTGACCGTTATCTACTGATTGGGCAGGAGTCCGACGCCTCGGACATCCATCTCGGCGTGAACATGCCGCCTCTCTGGAGGCGTTTCGGTAATCTGGAGCCGATCTTCCGCCTTGCCCCTCGCCTTACCGCGGAGGACACCGAGCGGCTCGCACGCAACTTCCTCGACGAGGCTCAGTTGCTCCGTTTGGAGGAACATGGCGACGTGGATTTCGCCTACTCCGCATCTTTTGGCCGTTTTCGGACCAGTGTGGTGCGTCAGCGGCTGGGGGTCGACCTCGTTTTCCGCATCATCAACACCTCGTTGCGGACCATGGACGATCTGGGATTGCCCCAGAGCCTCAAAAAGCTGACCGAATACCACAACGGTCTGGTGCTTGTAACTGGGCCCGTGGGCAGCGGTAAATCGACAACTTTGGCGGCGCTCGTCGAGGAAGTGAACCGTAATCGTCACGACCACATCATCACGCTGGAAGACCCCATCGAATACGTTTTCAAAGCGAAAGGCTGTCACGTGACCCAGCGCGAGGTGCATTCGCACACGCGTAGCTTCGCCGCCGCTCTGCGCGGCGCGTTGCGCGAGGACCCGGATGTCATCATGGTCGGCGAAATGCGCGATCTGGAGACGATTGCGCTCGCCATTTCCGCCAGCGAGACGGGACACCTCGTGATGGGCACGCTGCACACCGGCAGTGCCGCCCGCACCCTTGACCGTGTGCTCGACGTGTTCCCGGTCGATCAGCGCGACCAGATTCGCGTGATGGTCAGCGAAAGCCTGCGCGGTATCGTCAGCCAGCAACTCGTCCCGCGCGCCGACGGCAAAGGCCGCGTGCTGGCGATGGAAATCCTCACCAACACCCCCGCCGTCGGCGCGACGATCCGCGAGGCCAAGACGTTCATGCTGCCGGGCATGATCCAGACCGGGCGCAAACAGGGCATGAAGCTCATGGACGAATCCTTGCGTGAGCTGTGCGTCGCTGGCCTCATCACCGCGGAAGAAGCCCTGGCCCGCGCGGACCAGAAACAACAGCTGAAGGTTGCGCTGGGCGTCTAGTAGTTTCCCCCCCCACTCCAAATGGCTTACATCGACCAATTTTTTCATGTGCTCGTCGAGGCCAAGGCTTCCGACCTGCACATTGGCCAGGGCGAACCGCCCAAAATCCGCATTCACGGCGAGATCGTGCCGATCCGGGATGAACCGATCACCCACGAGGAAGCGGCTTACATGATGAGCGAAATCGCTGGGCCGAAAGGCTGGGCGACGTTCGAGGAGCGCGGGGATTTCGACTTCGCGTATTCGATGAACGAGGAGTCGCGTTTCCGCTGCAATTACCTCAAGCAAACTAACGGCTACGGCTGCGTGTTCCGGCTGATCCCGACGAAGATCGCCACGCTCGAACAGCTCAAAGTGCCGCCGGTGATCAAGGAGTTCGGCCACCTGCGCGGCGGCCTGGTGCTGGTCACGGGACCGACCGGGTCCGGCAAGAGCACGACGCTGGCGGCACTGGTCGATTACATCAACACCAATTTCAGCCGGCACATCGTCACCATCGAGGAGCCGATTGAATTCGTGCACCAGAACAAAAGCAGCATCATCACCCAGCGCGAGGTGCCGGAGCACGCGGCAAGTTTCCCGGCGGGGTTGAAGGCGGCTTTGCGAGAGGACGCAGATATCGCCCTCGTGGGTGAAATGCGCGACCTCGAAACGATTTCCCTTGCTCTGACCGCCGCGGAAACGGGTCTCCTGGTTTTTGGCACGCTGCACACGAACAATTCGCGTAAGACCATCGACCGCATGATCGACGCGTTTCCCGCCGACCAGCAGTCGCAGGTTCGCACGATGCTGGCGTCGAGCCTGCGCGGGGTGGTGGCTCAGCTTCTGCTCAAAAAACAGGACGGCAGCGGACGCGTCGCGGTGAACGAGATTCTGGTGGTGAACAACGCGGTCAGCGCGATCATCCGCGAGGGAGCGACCCAGAAACTTGAGGACGTGATCGTCGGCGGCAAGCAACAGGGCATGCAGTTCATGGACGACGCCATCTGGCATGTCATGCAGCAGGGAATTGTCAGCCCGCACGAGGCTTACATGAAAGCCATCGATAAAAATCGCTTCCAAAAGTTCCTGCCCGTTCAGGACGAAGACGATGAATAGTTCAGTTTGACCCGAGGCTTTTTCGTCTCTTCCACGAACCAGTTTTGCGATGCACCGACCGTTACGAGAGCCGATTTACCACAGGTTCTGGCGCTTGCTGCGCGGCCTGTTGTTTTACAGCACCGTCTACTGGAGGCGGGCGTCGGACGGTCTGAACCTGCCCACGATGAGCGCGGAGGAACGCGAACGTCAGCGGCCCGAGCGCAACCTGGAAATCATTCGGCCCCGGATGCGTCCGCGCGCGCACATCGAAGCGGCCCGGGGAGGCGAAATTTCCCACCCGCCGAATGTCCCGGTGTTCGATGGCGCGGTCTTCCAACCACCGATGATCTCCGAACCAACGGGTGTCCAAGAGCATGCTCCTCGCCACTCCACGCGCCGACAAGAAATGGAAGACGGCACCGAGCAGGTGTACGTGAAACGGCGGCGTTACAAACGGCGGCTGGTTTCGCGCGGCTCGGCGATTGATCGCGGCAGTTTCCTCGCGCGGGTTTTTGGGAAAAAAGGCTGAATCCCCGGGGCGCCCGTCCGGGCCTCTCTTCACTTCGCCATGTCCCTGCGTGCGGACGATTGAGCAAGCACCAGCAGCCTCCGCACGGAAGGAATACCCAGTCGCCGACGCGTTCCCGCAGGATCGCGATTTTTTCCTCCCCCGTCTTGCCACCCGCGCGGAGGATCGCGTTGACCAGCCCCAGAACGCAGCCCAGCGCGAACCAACGCGATGCCAGCAGCGCCGTTTGCAACTGACGGTGCTCCGCCCAGGGCCGTTGGTCGTTACGCACCGCCGAGAGCTGTGCCTTGAGCGCGTAGAATTTATCCGCCAGCCCGGAGGTAGGTCCCAGGGCGGGCCAGGCAGGATCGTGGCTGTTGACAATCGCCCGGTTGGGAAATTGTTTGATTTCGGGGAACCGGGTGGGATCGAGCGCCGCCAGCACGGCGTCGACCGCCTGGGGGGGCAGGAGCGTTACCGCCTCGGCGAGCACGAGTTGAAACAGATCGGCGCGGAACGCGCTCACGTTGCTCCAACTGGCGCGCAGGTAGCGCATGAACATGTCGCGCAAGACCGGCTCGGCCGGCAGGCGCGGGCCGACTTCCCGCGCGAGGTCCAGATTGAGACGCAGCATCTCGCGGATGAGCGACTCGGGTTCCGTGGAAATGGTGTTCGCGGAGTGGATGCGGTAATCGAGCAGCTCGGAGTCGAGCACCGCCAGGCGGCCCTCCAGCGCGGCGTGGACGAGCGCGTGGTAATCGTGCGCGTAGCGATAGTTCGCAAACGGGCGGGAGCGCAGAAAATCGGCCCGGGCGACAAAGTTGCTCGTCGTGCCGGGAAAGTTCGCCAGCCCGAGCCATTCCGCCATGTCGGGTGCGCTGGCGTCATCCGTCCCGGCGCGGAAACTCCAGGCGGCTGAAAACCAGCGGGCGCGCGGAGCATCGGCGGGGAGCGTGCTGCCTGCCTCGTCGATCAGCCGCAACCGGGTGCAGAGCAAGCCGACCTCCGGGTGGGCATCGAGGTATTCGAGGCAGCGTTCAAGCCGACGGGGATGGTAGCAATCGTCGGAATTGAGAATCGCCAGATAGTCGCAGTCGTCGGCGAGGGCGACGAGCCGGTTGAGCGCGGCGTGGGCACCGGTGTTGGGCTGGAAGAGGATTTCGATCCGGGGTTCGATGCCCGCATTCTTGCCGGGGGGAGCGACGGCGGGCGTGTTGACGGCGTAGGCCATCATCGCGCCGAGACTGCCGTCGGTCGAGCCGTCGTCCAGCACGATGATGCGATCCGGCGGACGCGTTTGTGCCCGGAGCGACGCCATTGCCGCGCCGATGTAGCGCTCGTGATTGTAGAGCGGGATAAGGACAGCGACTTTCAAGCCGGGAGGGGTTGCAGCGGGTGGACGGCCTTACCATGCGGAAGAAGACACCTCGCCGGAAAGCAAAAACGCGCCTGCCGGGCTACGCCGGAGCGTGAAAATTCCGCATGGATTCCGTCCACCTCTGCCAGTCTGGCACCTCGGTCGGCGCATCGTCGCCGCAGAAATCCGGTCCGAGTTCCGCCGCCAGCTTGCGTTCACCCGCGACCCAGCCGCCCACGAATCCCTTCGCCAGACGCCGCAGCGTGGCCCCCGGCAGTCCGCCCGGTCCGCCCGCACCGCCGGGCGCGAGGTAAAAGCTCGCCGTTCGCTCCGCCCCGAGGGTCCGGAGCGCCCACGCGCATCGTACCGCCTGCGGGCCGGCTGCCCACAGATGTTCCACCGGCATGTCGCCCCGGCTGCGCCAGTGATGATGCAAATACAACGCGCGGCGCGCGGCCTGGAGAAACGCTTCGGTTTCCTCCGGTCCGCCCCCGTGCACGTCGCGCCACGTCTCGAGCCGGTGAGCGTCGGCGGAGCGTTCGCGCCAGTCCCCTTCGAGCGCCATCGCGTCGGGCAGAAACTCACACTCCGGCAGCAGCGCCAGCGTTTCCGTGGCCAGTGGCCTGGCGGGCGAAGGCGCGCCGGACGCCGTCAGGGCCACCATCCGGAGACCGGGCGAGTGCTTCCGCCAGGCGAGCAGCGCGGAGTCCATCGCCTCCCCGCCAGCCTGGGGCCAAAGGTCGATCAAGCAGACCGTTCCCGATCCCGCCGGCGGCGGCCCAGGCGAATGACCCGATTTCACGGGTGAGCGCGAAAAAAGCGCGGCCAGTTGCCGCGTCGTGTCCGTCGAGGAGAAATTCGCCTCCAGCTTGCGGCGTCCGGCGAGGCCGAACCGGCGGCGCAATTCCGGGTCGCGGCCCAACGCGTGCAGCGCGGTCGAAAGCGCCGCCACGTCGCCCAGCGCGGCCAGGAGGCCCGTCCGTCCCTCCTCGACCATTTCGGGCACGCCCGCCAGCCGGGTCGATACCACGGGCCGTCCTGCCGCCATCGCTTCGAGAATCACCGTCGGCAGCACGTCGCAGGCGCCCTTTTCGTCCACCCGGCAGGCCAGCGCGAACACGTCGCACGCCGCGAGCCGCGCGCGAATCTCCGCTTGCGGGAG
>CAXUHC010000012.1:29459-36586 GCA_964250705.1 uncultured Chthoniobacterales bacterium
TTCGATCCGGCGCGCCAGCGTTCCCCGCAATGGTCCGTCGCCGGCGATCTCGCAGCGGAACGCCATCCCGCGCTCCCGCAGACCCGCGCACGCGTCGATCAGGTCAGCGAAGCCCTTGAACTCCACGAGTCTCCCCACGCTGAAAATCCGCAGCGGCGCGAAGCCCGAGTGGCCGCTTCCACCAAGCGCAGGCCAGCGGTCGAGCGGCAGGCCATTATAGACCCGGTGGATTTTTTCGGCGGCAGCTGGGCAGCGTTCAACCAGCGCGCGTCGGCTCCAGTCGCTGACCGCTACCACGAATGCCGCCTGGTCGCACATCTCGGCCAGCAGGGCGTCGCTGCCCAGGTCGAGCAAGAAATCCTGGGCGTGCGCCGTGAACGAAAACGGCAGGCCGGTCAGCGCATGGATAAACAGCGCAGCGTGGGTGGCGCGATTGGCGAAATGCACGTGCAGATGCCCGACGCCGCGCCGCCGGAGCAGGTCCGCGAAGTGAACGGCGTGCCGGGCGCGGCGCGCGGGGTCGTACCGTTCCCCGTAGCGCGCGGCGTGGTCGGCCACCATCGCCCCGGGCCAGCGCCCCTCCTGCCGAGCCGCGATTTCCTCCCGGTCCAACGCTCCCCCCGGCGGCGCATAGAACGCCGGACCGCGCGGACGCTCTTCCGCGCCGTGGCGGAACGAGGTCGTCGGCGGGCTGCAAGAGTAGATTTCGACCTCGACGCCCGCCGCTTCCAGAGAGCGCATCTCCGTGTCGCAGAACGTCTGCGAAGGCACGGGATAACGCGAAAAGAGATAGGCGACCTTCAAGCCATTATTCGCCGCCGATCTTCACCAACTCCACGTCGAACAGCAGCGTCGCGCCGGGCGGGATCACCGGCGGGCGACCGCTGTCGCCATAGGCCAGGTCGGACGGGATGAAGAGTTGCCACTTGGAGCCGGGCTTCATCTTCTGGAGTGCCTCGGTCCAGCCGGGAATGACGCCGTTGACCGGGAAGCTCACCGTCCCGCCGGGCTGCTTGTCGGAACTGTCGAACTGCTTGCCGTCGATCAGGGTACCAGCATACTTTACGGTCACGGAATCGGACGATTTCGGCGAATCGCCCTTGCCCTCGGCGAGCACCTTGTATTGCAGGCCGCTGGGCAGGGTTTGCACCCCGGCCTTGGCTTTATTGGTGGTCAGGAAAGCCGTGCCGTCAGCCTTGTTCTTGTCCATCAGCGGCTTCATGGTCGCCGATTGTTTGGCCTGCATCTCTTTGTCGGCCTGTTGAAACGCTTCCACGCTCTGGTCCTGCGTCATCTGCAACTTGTTGCCGGTGAGCACATCACGCATGGCAGCGGTGAACATCGCGGGGTCGATCTCGACGCCCTGCGTCTTCATCTTTTGCGCAAAATTCATCCCCAGCGCGTAGCTGAGCTTTTCCTTCTGGTTGGAAGGCGCGCCGGCGGGGTCGGCAGCAAACAGCGGCGCGGTGGCTCCCAGGGTCAGGAGCAAACAGGTCAAGGACAGGGATTTTTTCATGTCTAACGGGTTGGGAATCGTTGGTCTGGCGGTGGCGGTGGCGGGTTTGTAGAGCAGGCCGCCACCCGCCCACACTGAGACATGCTCCGGCTATTTGTCAAAGCGCGGCGACCTGCAGCGGGCACTTTTCGCTGTTGTGGAACCCGCAGGATTCGGCTAGAACGCATCCTGCTCAGAGTGAAGTGTCACTCTGTCTCCTTTATTCTTTATGGATCTTTCAATCATCGGCAGCGGCTACGTGGGCCTCGTCAGCGGCGCGTGTTTTGCGGAAGTGGGCCACAACGTCATCTGCGTGGATAACGACCAGCGCAAGGTCGACGCCTTGCAGGCGGGCCGCATTCCGATCTACGAGCCGGGGCTGGAGGAGGTCGTCCAGCGCAACGTCGCCGCGGGCCGCCTGCGTTTCACCGCCTCCATTGAGGACGGCGTGGACCACTCGGAAGTCGTCTTCATCGCCGTGCCCACCCCGCCCCACGCCGACGGCAGCGTGGACCTCTCCTACATCGAGCGCGTCGCCCGCGAGATCGCCGGGGTGCTCAAGCCCGGGCAGTACCGCGTCGTCGTGGACAAGAGCACCGTGCCCGTCAAGACCGGCGACAAGGTGGCTGAAACCATCAAACGTTACGGCCAGAAAGACGTGGAGTTCGACGTGGTCAGCAACCCCGAATTTCTGCGCGAGGGCTGCGCCGTGAGCGATCTGATGCACCCTGACCGCATCGTCGTCGGCTCGAAAAGCGAGAAGGCGCTCAACCTGATGAAGAAGCTCTACGAGCCGTTCATGGCGCCGATCCTCGTGACCGACATCAACAGCGCCGAACTCATCAAGCACGCCGCCAACAGTTTCCTGGCGCTCAAGATCAGCTACATCAACGCGGTCAGCGCGATCTGCGACGCCAGCGGCGCGGACGTGGAAAAGGTCGCTGACGGCATCGGCATGGATAAGCGCATCGGGCGCAATTTCCTCAACGCCGGACTGGGCTACGGCGGCTCGTGTTTTCCGAAGGACATCGCGGCGTTTATCGCGATCAGCGACCAACTCGGCGTGCCTTTCACGCTGCTCAAGGAAGTGCAGCGCATCAATGCCGCCCAACGCGAGCGGTTTATGAAAACCATGCGCGAAACGCTCTGGATTTTGCGCGACAAGAAAATCGCCGTCTGGGGCCTCACTTTCAAGGGCGACACGGACGACATCCGCTCTTCCGTTTCCATCGACCTGATCAAAGACCTGGTGAAAGAAGGAGCCCACGTCACGGCCTACGATCCCAAGGGGATGGATAACGTGCGTTCCTTCAAACTGATTCCCGAAGCCAAGTTGGTGGATTCCGCGCTGGAAGCCGCCAAAGGCGCAGAGGCGCTAATTATCGCCACCGAGTGGCACGAATTTGCCAAGGTAGACCTCAACCATCTCAAGGAAGTCATGGCTTCGCCGCTGGTTTTCGACGGACGCAATTTGCTCGATCCCAACACGATGCAACACCTGGGGTTTACTTATCACAGCATCGGACGGCCCAACCCCGCAAAAAATTGACCTTTGCACAAGGCCGGGCGCGCCCCCTGATCCGAAGAGGTTTCAAATCCGGCTTCCGGTCCATAAGAAAACCTTTTCCATTGTGGCTTTCCATGCGGGCATAGTCGCCGCCCTAGACACCGAAGCGGTGGTTGCGGCGGCATCCGTGTCGTTAGCAAAAACGGGAAGCGCAACCCGTGCCGTCATTACGATTCCGTCAGACACCTAAACCGAACATCATGAAAAACATCATCACCATCTCCGCCCTCTGCGTCGCTGCTCTCCTCGCCAACGTCGGCTGCAAAGCCAGCGCGAGCGTTCATGGCACTGACGCCCGCAAGTTGGACACCACCACCCAGGTCGCCTACGTCTCGGCACCGGTGAAGGCGACCCAGGCCAACAAATAAGCCTGTACGGCCAACCACGCGTCGGACGAATGGATGGAAGCCGGATTGCCGGTTCCTCCTTTGTCCGACGCTTTTTGTTTCGCGGAGCAAGGGCTGCATGAAAACTTTTCGCTCACGCGGGCAATCTCTCCAAGCTAGAGAGCAGCCGACCTACCGACCAAACGTAGCTGGCATTTTGCAAAATGCCGCTGGTCGAATTCTGGTGTGCGAAAGGCTGGACTTCGCCGATTCCTGGCAGTTTCCCCAGGGGGGTCTGGACCCTGCTGAGAAGGCCGAGGTGGGACTGCGGCGCGAAATTCAGGAAGAACTTTCTTTGACGCCGTCAGATTATACGGTCGTGGATCGCCGGGGGCCTTACCGTTATCTTTTTCCAGACGGCATCGCCAAGCGAGGATTCCGAGGACAGGAACAACATTACTTTTTATTGCGGCTGACCGCCTCGGAAGCCACCGTGAACGTGGCGACTTCCAAACCGGAGTTCCGACAGGTTCGCTGGATCGAGCCAGCGGACTTTCGACTGGCATCTCTCCCGCCGATGAAACACGAAGTTTACCGGCAGGTTTTCCGCGATTTCTTCGGGCTGAACATCAGTTAAAATCTCGCCTCGGACCACGTTTTATCTTTATCATGCTTTCCTCCCAGGACGTCGAATGGTTGCAGGTCGCGTTGCGGGAAATCGACGGGTCGTTGCGCAGTTTGGCGGATTTCCGGCCTTACAATGACCTCATCGTTCGGGACGACCCGCGCGTGCAAATGCTCCTTGAGCATGTCGTGACCACCGTGCGAGGCGCACGCGTGCTCAGCACCAAGGCGCTGACGCGGCTTGATGCTGCGTGCCAGGCCTCGTTGGAGGAGGCCCGCTTGGCCGCCGAGGCTGCCGCCCGTCCGCCGGAGCCGATGATTGTTTCGCCCGTGCGGACGGTGCGTCCGCCGACGCAGATGGAGCAGATCACGATGGCCAATCCCACGGGGATGCACGAACTCGTGCTCGTTGCTGACCATGATCCCGCGTCGCTGCACGAAATCGAAACGATGCTGACCGACGAGGACTACCGGGTGCTCAGCATCCGTGACGCGTTCGAAGCGATTTCCATTTATGCGCGGCTCTGGGCGGCGATTGACTTGGTCGTGCTGGATTTCAGCATGCCCATGATGAGCGGTGAACTGATCTTCGACGAATTGCAAGCCATCAACCCAAACGTTGCGGTGGTCATCAGCAGCGGGTTCACGCACCCGGAAAAACTCAGCCAGATGCTCGCGCGTGGGCTGAGCGGATTCCTGCCCAAACCGTACAACCGCGAAAAGTTGATCCCGCAGCTGAAGCAGGTGCTCGCACACCGTCCACGTTCGGGTGGGGCGAACCGGCTCTGAGTGCATCGCGGGAACGGCTGGACATGTTTGTCCGGAAATGACGGGTAACAATTGCAAATCCTTCACGCTGGACGCGGCGCAGGCGGATCCATTCGTAGAAACCCAAAGCGAACTCAACGCCCGATCGACACGCGGATGGCGGGCGCCATTTCCGCGGAGCAACTGAAAGCGCTCAAGGAGCAGCAACAGCAAATGCTCTCCACGCAACGCCTGGGCATGGAGATGGCCGCCAAAATGATGGCTCCCGCGCCCACGCCTTGATCCGCGTGTTCGCGCCCCGCTGGCGAATCTCCTTGTATGCGCCGGGTTGCTGCCGTAAAGCTGGGGCCGATGCGTGTCACGCTGCGAATCCTTGCGGTCTCGGCCAACCTCGCCGCGCTGCTGGTCATTGGCGGCGGGCACTGGGCTGCCCTGCAAACCGTTGCTTGGGCGCAGATGATCGTGGACTACACGCAGGATTCCGGCAGCCTGCGACAAAGCATCGTGCAGACGTTCGACGGTGAGCATCCGTGCGAACTCTGCCGCCAGATCAGCGCCGGGATTCAAAAAGAGCAACGCCAGGACCGCCAGCAAACGCGCCAGGATGAACGCCTGGGCAAGGTGACGCTTTTGGCGGTGCGGCCGACGATGTGTCACGCGGCCCCTGCCCAGCCGGAGTGCCATCAGTCCCTCCACGCGGCTGAGCCCGACGGACGCCTGGCAGACGCGCCTCCGGTGCCGCCGCCCCGGCTAGGCTAACGGTTTTTCCCGACGCGCCGGTATCCGGCGACATCCAGGCGTGCAGCGGTCCCAGGCTGGTACCGCTGACGCTGTCCCGCAGACTACCGTCGCGCGTGCCGGTGCAGGACCTCTCGTCCTGGCCAAACGTTCTTTGCGCTCCATCACTTACCCGTATGTGCATCTTCATCTTTTGCTTTTATGACTTCTTTTTCTCGCCTTGCCTGTTTCTCGATCCTTTCCGCTCCGCTTTTGCTTCCGCCAGCGCCACTGCGCGGCTGTGACGTTTGCGGTTGCTACACGCCCAATCAGGAAATCAACTTCGAGCCGCTCCGACCAAAGCTCGGTGGCTTCTACCTCGCCTCTGCCGAGCAATACACTTTCTTCGGCACGACCAAGTTCAGTGGCCGCGAAGTCCCCAACACCGCCGATCAGTACGAGCAAAGTTCCATTACCCAGCTTATCGCCGGGTACAACATCAACGACCGCGTCGGCATCCAGATCAACGCCCCGCTCATCGACCGCGAATTCAAACGGCCCGAGGGTTTCCGCACTGACCGGGGCCGTGTCGGCGGTCTGGGTGACATGTCGCTGCTGGTCAACTTCGCCGCTTTCCGCACGGAGAAAAACTTCGACGAAACCCCCGCCCCGGTTGCCGGCAAGGGCGACCCCAAGGATAAAGCGGTCCCTTCGTTTATCCACGGTTTCGGCCACCCGAAAGATTTCACCTTTTCGCTCAACCTGATCGCGGGGGCGAAATTTCCCACGGGCAGCGCCGGGCGCATCAAGGAAGAGTTCAACGAGGTCGAGGTCGAAGGCGCGACTCCCAGCGGCATCCACGGGCACGACCTCGCGCTGGGCAGCGGGTCCTACGACGCGGTGCTGGGGGCAGGCATCTACACCCGGTACAAAGCGGGTTTCTTCCAGGCCAACGCGCAGTACACCGTCCGCACGACCGGTGCGTACGACTACCGCTACGCCAACGACGTCTCGTTCGACATCGGCCCGGGCTACTTCTTCCTGCAAGGGACGCGGCTGGGGGCGCTCGGACCGGTCACGCTTGGCGCGCAGTTCGTCGTCAACGGAGAGCACAAGAACCGGGACACGTTTCGGGGCGAAATCGCCGAGGACACGGGTGCGACGGCCCTCTACGTCGGCCCGCGCCTGTTGGCGGGTGTCGGCTCGCACGTCATCGGCGAGATCGGTGCGGACCTCCCGGTGCTCATCGACAACACGGCGTTCCAGGTCGTGCCGACGTACCGCATCCGGGCGGGGGTCTCGGTGAAATTCTAGCGTGGGCTGCGCCGGGCGGGTGTTTTCTCGCCCGGCGCGCCTTCCATTGGCACCAATCCAGCTACGAAGCGCCATAGCCCGCAACGCATGCCTATGGCCAGGATCGACGCCTTCTTCAAACTGATGTCCGAGCAGAAAGCCTCGGACCTCCATCTCTCGACGAGCAATCCGCCGATGCTGCGCATCAACGGCGACCTCATCCGCGTGGATTACCCACCGCTGACCAACGACGAACTCCAGTCGATGGTCTACGAGATCGCGCCGGAAATGAAGATCAAGGTCTTCGAGGAAACCGGCGACGTGGACTTCGGCTACG
>CAXUHC010000013.1:0-13130 GCA_964250705.1 uncultured Chthoniobacterales bacterium
GTGGTTCTGGACCATCGAATGTGCGGTCAAGACGGAAACCGGGCGTGCGCTCCCGCTGGCGGGTGCGGCGGTGCTCCTGACGGCTTCGGTTTACGCTTTGCGGGTGCGCGCGCTGCCCTGGGCCGCTCAGGTTTTCCTGTCGATGGCGCATCTTCACTGGCTGCTGGCTTACGGAGCTTTGCTCGGCCCGACCGCTGTGCCGCCGGTGTGGAACCCGCTGACGTTGCTGGCGTTCACCCTGGCGCTCGGCCACTGGTGGCAGTGGCAGCGAACTTCCGGCGTGACGAAACGGGATGCGGCCGGGTGGGATGCCATCCTGGCAGTTCTGCTCCTGAACTTCTGGCTGCGTCGGCACGCGCCGGGGGGAAGCGCCGGATGGATGGCCGGGGCCGCCCTGCTCTCGCTGGTTTTGCTGGGCTATGGGTTGGTCGCCCGCTACCGGGCGCTGGCGGTCGCAGGGCAATCTTTGCTCGCGGTGAGCGTGTGGAATTTCCTCGGACAATGGGATCATCCGTGGTCCGGGAGCGGTGCGGAAAGATGGCTCGCCCTGAGTCCGCTGCTGGCGATGCTGGCCGCGCTGGTGATCGGACGCCGGTTCGCACCACCGGGAACGCTTGACCATGCGCCCATCGCCAGGCTTGCCCGCGTCTACGAAATCGGCGCGACCGTGCTGTTTCTCGCGTGGGTGGGCCGTTATGTGCCGCGTTCGATCCAGGTTGCGCTGCTGACGCTGACCGGCGCGCTGGTGTTCGCGGCAGGTTGCGTGTACCGCATGAAACGCTGGCAACTGCTGAGCGCCGTGGTGACCACGGCGGGCCTGGGCGTTTTCTTCCTGGTCGAGAGCACCCCGGAGCGGAGGCATTGGCTCGGCCTGGCCACCGCCGCGTTCCTCGCCGCACAGCAGCAGTTCGGAAGACGCTGGTTCAAGGAGGACGCCCTGGCCTGGTTCCCCGCGAAAGCGCAGGGCGCGCTCATGACGGCAGCCGTGTGCTGCGCCTGGGCGTTCCTAACCGCTTGCATGGAACGCTGGGAGGGCAGCGCGTTCACGCTGGCGGCGAGCTGGTCTCTGTTCGCACCGCTGGTGTTCGCGGCCGGACTCGCTCTCCACGAACGCGTTTACCGCTGGCTGGGGTTGCTGATCCTCGCAGCGACGTTGGGACATATCGTCCTGTTCGACATCAGCCAACTCGACACCCTCGGCAAAGCCATCAGCTTTTTTGCGCTCGGCTTGGTCGCGTTGGGAGTCGGATTCTTCTACGTGCGCTTCCAGTCTAGGTTCCGAGACCTGCTCTGATTTCGGCGCTAATCTCATTACTGATTTCGCAGTAAAACAAAAATAATTGCAAATATGTGAAAGATTTTGATTGCCGTAATTTTGATTTGTGGCAAAATCAACGCGTTCCACAAGTCGTCCGTCGCTCGAATCATGAAAAACAAAATCTTCTTTGGCAGTGCGTTAACGGTGCTGTGCGGGCTGGTGCTTCCTCCCGTGTGCGTGCCGGTCGCGGCGGCCCCAGCCACCGAGACGATGGCCACCCGTCTTCCTGCCGACCTGGCCCGGGCTGACGCCGGTACCCGCATCGAGGTGCGCGGAGCATCGACGGCTTCCGCGCAGCTTCTGCTCGGCAACGATTCGACGGCCGCCTACGCGCTGCCCGCCGGGACGACCAGCATGATTCTCGCGCTTTCGAAAATTGAGATCGTCAACCACTTCGACTTCGTCACCAACGACGCCGAAGGCAAGGTGACCGTCTCGGTTTCCAGCGCCAAGCTTCCCTTCGACAGCAACGAATGGCGCGAGGTGGTCGGCGGGCAGGCGTTCGACGGCCGCCAGTTGATCCCGTGCGACCTCGGCAGCGTCGAGGCCCGCTACGTCAAGATTGATTTCAGCGCCCGCACGGCAGGCAAAATCGCCGGGTTCAACCTGTTCGGGTTGTCCGGCGGCGGTAGCAAGGTCGAATCCAAGGGCAAGTTCCACGTCAGCCTGACCACCCCGGCCAGCGCGGACGTCGAAGCGAGCTTCGTGTTCGATTCCGTGGCTCCTACCGCGAAAGTGGTGGCCGATCTGGGCACGTCGAAATCCTTGGAACACCTCACCTGCGCGTACGACGCCCCGGCGGGGTCGCTGGAATTCTATCTCGTGGACAACCTGAGCGAGCAAGAGCGCGTCGGCCTGAACTACATCAGTGAGCCGAGTGTGCAGGCCGCCAGCAACGGAAGCACGCTGGTCGGTCAAAAAGCGATTTACACGGTGGACACCGCCGCACAGCCGGGCAGCGGCAAGGTTTCCGTCGATCTCAATAATTTGCAGGGCCGGTATCTGGTCGCGGCATTCCGTCCGGCGGCGCGTCGTCGCACGACGGATGGCAAAGATGCCAAGGATGCCAAGGACACGAAAGATTATGCGGCCAATGACGTGAAGGACGCCAAGTCGGCCCCGGTATTCCCGGCGTTTTCGGCGAGTCCGTCCAGCTTCGGGAATCCGGCGACGGATTCGACCACGCCGTTGACGCCTCCGGCCATCGGAGCGAACTCGCTGTAGTTGGTGGTGGTTCATGCGACGGCGCGCGCCCCGCAAGGGCGCGCGCCGTTTGGCGTTGGGGAACGAAGATTTGTCCGCAGATTACGCAGATTTTCGCAGATTGAGAAAAGTCGTCAGCAAAGGTTTTCAGCCCCTTTTTCCAATCTGCGGAAATCTGCGTAATCTGCGGACGATCTCCTTTCGGGACGGCCAATCAACCCAACCGTAGATCGTAGGTCAGCAGAGCCGGATCGGACTTCACCGCCGGACGTTTCAAATCGCGCCGTTGGACGATCTCCCGGACCTTGACCGGCTTGAACTGGCGGTCCTGCTCGGTCAGGCGATGCGTCGAAACCGGGCGCTTGCCCTCCAGATCGGTCACGACGATCTCCAGCGGCAGTTGCGGCAAGATTCCGGGATGCAGCGACGGAAACAAAGCCGTCCGGCGGTAGCGCAGGCCGCAGCCGATCCGAGCTTCGGTCTTGCCCTTGGCGGTGGGCAGCCGCGTCAAACGGAGTTCGCGTCCGTTCACGAAAAGCCGGTGGCGCCGCGCGAACGCGGGCGCGGCGGTGAACTCCAGCCGCTCGATGGAAGTATCGACGAAACGGCTGGTGGTGCCGCCCTCGCTCGGGGTCTCGGACAATAACGGCCAGCCTTCGCAGGCGCGACGGGCTTCGAGCAAAGGCGTCTGGAGCATCAACGGGAAACGCCATTCCCAGATGGTCTTGAATCCCTCGACCGGAAAATCGAATCCGGCCGCGCGCAGATCGTCGAGGACCCGGTTCAAGTCGGTCCAAAGCGGCGTGGGCAGGAAAAAGGCGTCGTGCAGCTTGTCACCGTGCGCGATCAACGCGGCCGGTGCAGGGCGTTCGACGGTGTAGGCCGCGATGGCCTGCCAGAGCAGGGCGACCAGCGACATCCAACCGGCGTGCGGCATGGACTCGATGGCCCGGAACTCGATCAGGCCAGCCGCCGCGCTGGGCGGGCCGTTCACGTCCCAGAACTTGTCGAAACTGATCTCGCTGCGGTGAGTGTTGCCGGAAATATCGGTGTGCAGGTGGCGCAAGGTCTCGCCGAGGACGTAACGGTGGTCACCGGCGGGCAGCCCCTCGAAGTAGCGGTATGCCAGATCGAGGTCGTAGAGGTCGCGCGCGGATTCGTCGGGCCGGGGTGCCTGCGAGGAAGCCCCGACGTAGCGGCCCGTGAAAAAATACGCCAGGCATGGGTGCGCCTGGAAATAACGCAGCAGCGACGCCACCCAGGCCGGGCGCGCGAAGAACGGGTTTTCGTCCAGGCTCGGGCCGCCGAAGAGCAGGTGGTTGCCGCCGCCGGTGCCGCCGGGGTCGCCGGGCTGGAACTCCTTCCACGACCGCAGTCCGCAGGCCGCGCCGGTTTCCTCCAGGATCGAGAGCCAGCGGTGGTAGTCGTGCCAGGTCTCGCAGGGCGGCAGGTTGACTTCCAGCACGCCGGGGTCGGCGGTCAGACCGACGCGGGTCCAGCAATTGGCTTCGTCAACCGGCAGGTAACCCTCGAAGAAATAGGGGGTGGCGTGCTGGGAGAGGAATCTGGTGACGAGGTCGAGCAACTGGCGGCACGGGCCCTGGAGGAGCGGGGGGATGAAGAGGTGCAGACCGTCCGCGCGCGTTTCGAGCGTGAGGGCGCGGCGCATCGCGGCGGGCGGCAGGTCGCTGAGCGGCAGCCGCAGCCCGGCGGGTCCCTCGGCGTCGAGCAGCAGGAGCGTTTTGCGGCCCTTGGGCAGAGGCCAACGCTCGCTGACCCAGCGTTTGCCGTTGTGATCGAGTGGCAGGACGACGACGCGCCGGGTGCGGTCGGCAGGGTCCTGCGCGACGGCCCAGTTTTCCGCCGGGAGCCGGAGCGACTCCGTGACCCCCGCTCGCACGATTTCCAGCAGACGCGCCGGGGTGCTGGGACGGGCGCCGGGTGCTGTCGGCGGGGCTACGGGCGAGCCGTCGCGGTTGGCGAGAACGTTGACCACCCAACGCGGGTTGACCTCGCCCGGATAACGCTTGCCCGGCGAATACACCGTGACCGCGCCCGGCAGGTAACGCTTGATCAGTTCCCCGGCCAAGGCGTAGGCGTAGCCGAGTTTGGTCGGACCGACGGCGGCGACGTGCCATTCCGCGCCGTCGGGTTGGTCGGGGACGTAGGTGGGTTCGCCGCCGAGGGTCAGCTTGATGCCGAGGTTTTTCAGACGCGTGCCGACGGTATCCGCGAGGGGTTGGAGCGGAGTGGCGAAAGGGTCGGCGTCGTTGGGCATGGGATGGGGGGAGTGCTTCTAAACGGGGCAGCCGAAACTTTAACGCAGAGGGCGCGGAGAACGCAGAGGAACGCAGAGAAGAGAAAAAAGTGCAAGAGGGTTTTCCTCAACCTTCTGCCTTCTTCTCTGCGTCCCTCCTGTCTTTTCTCTGCGTCCTCTGCGTTAAAGTTCCGACTGCCCCGTCCAAACCGCCCCCGCCATCCGGGTTACGCCTCCCTCACTTCCACCGGGTCGCCCATCACGGCGGCCTCGTGGGTGGAAGAGAGCGGCTTGGATTGCTCCGCCAGGGCGAGGATCACGTCCGTCTTCGAGAGGCTGCCGACCAGGGTGCGGTCGGCGAAATCGCTCGTGACCGGCAGGCGTTCGCCGTCGTGGCGCGAAAAGACGCTGAGGGCGTCGGCGAGAGACTCATCCACGCTGACGGTCGGGAACTTCTCCCGCACGATGTCGCGCGCGATGACGATGCTCGCCAGTTCCGGGTTGTTGAGGTAGTTCTTCACGTCGTGCAGGGAGATGGCCCCCTTGAACTTTCTGCCTTCGCCGACCACGTACAGGTAGTTGAAACGGTTGGTCAGAAAATTCTCGGCGATCACGGTGAAACGCGAGATTTCCGGCACGGCGACCGGGTCTTTTTTCATCAGGTCGGCCACGCGCAGGGCGGAGAGTTGCTGGCGCATGAAAGCGGCCCCTTTGCGCTTGAGCGATTCGCTGTAAATGGAGGCCGGTTCGATGGCGCTGGCGGTGTAATGGGCAATGACGCAAGCGAGCATCAGCGGCAGGATGATGCCGTAGTCGAGCGTCATCTCGAAGAGCATGATGATGGCCATGATCGGCGCGTGGGTCGTCGCGGAGAGCAGCGCGCCCATGCCGACGAGGATGAACACGCTGACCACCGGCGGCACGCCCGGCCAGACCGCCTGGACCCCGAGACCGAACAGATAGCCCACACTGGCCCCCGCAAAGAGTGTGGGAGTAAACACACCGCCGACCGCGCCGCTGCCGAACGTCGCGGCGGTGGCCACCAGCTTGAAAACCAGCACGGCGAGCACCGTCTGCCAGAGCAGGTGGCCATGAAGCAGAGCGTTGACCACGCTGTAGCCGTTGCCGCAGACCTGCGGGTAAACGATGGCCAGCGCGCCGACGACCGCGCCGCCGAGCGGCAGCCGGGCAAAAGGCGGCAGCCTCGTGGCCGCGAAGAGGCGTTCGCTCGCCCGCAGGCCCCGCAGAAACCACGGCGCGGCCAACCCGGCGACCAGGCCCAGGAGCAGGTGCGGGAGAATTTCCCAGTTGGAGGTCAGTTTGACCAGCGGCATCGAAATCTCGTAGAGGGGGTCGGTCCCGAGGAACTGGCGCACGGTCAGCGTGGCGATCACCGAGGAAAACACCAGCGGACCGAAGCTCTCCATCGACAGCGTGCCGAGGATGATCTCCGCCACGAAGAGCGCACCGCCGATGGGGGCGTTGTAAGCGGACGCGATGCCGCCCGCCGCGCCGCACGCCACCAGCAGGCGCAAGCGCGCGGTCGGCATCCCGATCCACCGGCCCACCAGCGACGCCAGCACGGCAGCCAGTTGCACCAACGGACCCTCGCGTCCGATGGAGCCGCCCGAGGAAATGGTAAATGCCGCGGAAACGATTTTGACGAAACTCGACCGGGCGGAAAGGTTGCCCTGGCCGAGGACGATGGCCTCCATGTAGTCGGTGCTGCTCTTGTGGCGGTTGAGCCGCGCGCCGAGGAAAAGCGTCAGCCCTGCCAACACGCCCCCCACCGTGGGCACCGCGACCCGCTGCCAATCGGGCAGGAGCCGGAACGTCTCGACGTAATCGCCGCCATGACGCGTCAGCAACCAGAGCAAACCCTCGGTCAATTTACGAAAGACGACCGAAGCCGCTCCGCCGAGGAAGCCCACGACCCCGGCCCAGAAAAGGGTCGTCTGGAGTTCGTTGTGATGCGCGATTTCCGTCACCCAGATCCGTGTTTTGAGCAGGGGCAGCAGCCAACGGCGGGCGGCGGGAGCGGCGGGATCGTCCATGCGGGCAGGTCAACACTCAGCCGCCGGACTGGAGGACGTTGAGAAAAGCGTGGGCGTCCGTGGCGGCCATGAGTTGGGCGCGCACGGCTTCGTTTTTAAGCAAACGCACCAATCGGGCAACCAGCGCGAGGTATTGCGCGGCACGGTCGGGCGGCGCGCCGATGACAAAAAAGAAGTGCACGCGCTCGTCCGCACCTTGGAAAACGACGCCGGCCTGGCTGCGGCCGACGGCCAGCACGACCTCGCAGACCTGTTCGGTGCGCGCGTGGGGGAAGGCGATGCCGTTGCCCATCGCGGTCGGGCTGAGTTGTTCGCGCTCCAGGATTTCCGCCGTGAGGCGCTCGACATCGGCTACCGCCGGATGCCCGGCCAGCAGGGCCGTCACCGCGCGGATCGCTGCCTCCTCGTCGGTAGCCGCAAGGTCGAGCGTCACCTGCGCAGGTGAAAGCAGTTCGGAAAAGGCAAAAGTCATGGCGATCAATCGTCCGCGGCGGCCAGCCTCCGGGCCGAGGGCGGTAGCCGCAGGGCACTCCCTCCCGTGGCGCAGGTTTCGTTCCCCCTGCCGGAATGAAGCCGCGTTTCTCCCTGTAGGCAAGGGGCGGGGAGGGATTGGCCCGGTGATTTCACCTTGCATTTTCACCGCTGCGAACGGAAAGAAACCGTGCTCCATGACACTTTCCCGCAAAATCAAGAAGGCTCTCCAGTGGCGCACCTACACCCGGAAGTACGCGGGCGGCAATCCCATCGACAAATTCTTGACCTGGCGTCGGCGCGTCGTGGCCCGCCGCCAGACGCTGACCGTCGAAAACCTGCTCCGCGACGTCAAGCCCGCCGATCTGGAAAAGGTCCAGGCGCTCAGCGCCCGGGAAAACGAGAACGACGTGTTCTGGACCAAGTACCTCGACGTGGACAAATGGCTGACGCTCAACATCCGTTACGCCAAGGAACTCGGCCTGGTGCAAAACCCGCCCCGGCATGTGCTCGACCTGGGCTGCGGCGGCGGGTTTTTCCTGGTGGTCTGCCGGGCGCTGGGTTCGCGGGTGCTGGGGCTCGATCTCGACAAAGACATCGTGCTCAACGAGATGATCAAACTGTTCAAGCTGGAACGCGTGACGTGGCGCATCCGGGCGTTCGTGAAGCTGCCGGACTTCAAGCGCAAGTTCGACCTCATCACGGCGTTCATGATCTGTTTCAATTTCCCGCCGAAGCACCCGTACTGGGGGCCGCGCCAGTGGGATTTTTTCATCAATGATATGAGCGACCGCCTGCTGCCGGAGGGCCGGTTGCTCCTTTCGCTCAACAAGCAGCCGGACGGCCTCGAATACGACGATACCTTGAAGGCGTATTTCGAGAGCCGGGAAGGGGTGGTGACCGGCAAGCGGATCGTCTTTACCGCCGAAGGGCTGAAGCGCACGCGCGGGGCGTTGGCGAACACGGAGCGGAACAGCGGCGGATCGCTGGTTACGCAGGCGGTCTAGAAGGAAACAGTCCGCAGATTACGCAGATTTTCGCAGATTAAGAGGGGAAGGGACCGGCAGATCAGCCCTTCTTTCTCTCTGCAATCTGCGAAAATCTGCGTAATCTGCGGACTGTTTTGTTCAGAGCGCGGTCAGTTTGAGCGTGGCAGTCATCTGCGACGGGACAACCGTCGCGCTGTAGTAGCTGCCCGTGGTCGGCGTCACGTCGAGCGTCGTCAGGCCGACGGCGGTCGTGATGTAGCGATGATCGCAAAACACGCCGTTCGACGGATCAAGACCCACCCAGCCCGCGCCGGGCAGGTAAACCTCGGTCCAGAGGTGCATGGCACCCTCGGCATGGCGGTCGCGCGCTTCCGAGCCGAACAAGCACAGATAGCCGCTCGCCAACCGGGCCGGGAAACCGAGTTCGCGCAGGAGGGCGGCCAGCAGGACGCCAGTGTCCCGGCAGGAACCGCTGCCGATTTGCAGGGTTTCGCGCGGGGGCCGCGCCTCGCCTTCCTCGCGGAGTTCGTAGCGGATGTTGGCATGGACCGCTTCGAGCAGGTCGATGAGCAGCGAAACCGTGGGCTTGGGTCCGGTCGGCGCGCTCCAGAACGCGAGCGGCAAGAGCTTGCCGGGATCGGTCTGCGGGGATTCCCCGGCGGGCGGGCGGAGGTACGTCGCCAGCCGGGCGGCGGTGCCTGGCGGATAGACGAAGGGGGAATCGACCGCGAAATTATCGAGCAGGAAATCGAAGGCGTTTTGTTCGAAGCTCAAATCCTGGTGCTTGTCCGGGTAGAAACAGCGCGCGAAGTTGTTGTCGAACAGGTCGCGCCGGTACTGCACGGAAGCGCCGTCGTTGGTCGTGAACCGGAGCGATTGTACCAGCCGGCCCGGTTCGGTGCGCGGAAATAGCCGGACCAGATGCGGCGACAGGCTCACCGGTTGATCGTAACGGTAGAGCGTGTGATGATCGACGCGAAGACGCAGGGACATAAAAACTAGGGGACTTGGGCGGCAACTTCGCTCAGGTTGGGGGCATTGCACGGCCTAATCCCGTCCCCATGCTTTCGACCCAACACCGGTTCCTTTTCGTTCACATTCCGAAGACCGCCGGCAACGCGGTGCAGAACATTCTGCGGCATTACTCCGACGACGAAATCGTTTGCAACGAGCACCAGGACGGCGTCGAGCGGTTCGGGGTGCGCTCGGCGCGGTTCGACACCCGCAAGCACTCGACGCTGGCAATTTACCGGCGGGAGTTCGGCGAGGAGCTTTTTGGCAGCCTTTATAAATTCACCTGCGTTCGCGACCCCTGGCAGCGGGCGATCTCCTTTTACTTCTCGCCGCACCGGGGCAAAACCGCCTGGGACCGGCAGGATTTCATCGAATTTCTCGGAACGATCAAGCCGGTGGCGGCGTTCCTGTCCGCGAGCGAGACCGGGGTGCAGCCGCTTGCCGAGGCCGTGCGCAACGTGGATTTTCTGATGCGCTTCGAGTCGCTGGAGGCCGATTTCCGGACGGTGTGCGAACGGATCGGCGTTCCGGCGCAGCCGCTGCCGGTGCGCAACCGATCAAGGCGGGAGGATTACCGCAGCTATTACGACGACGAAACCCGCGCGCTCGTGGGGACGCTGTTTCACGAAGAGATAGAGCTGTTCGGGTACGCGTTCGATTAGATAGGCAATCTATTTCCGGGCTGTAGCCATGGCGCTCCGTCGCCGTACTCGACACTACCGGAACCAGACACGGCGACAGAGCGCCGTGGCTACAGCCCGGAAATATTGCTAACCGTGACTTCAAGCAGCCGCCTGCTCCTTCGGCGCGGGCGGCACGCGGCGCTTGACGAACACCTTGACCTTCATGTTCTGCTTGCCGGTGCCCTTGAACGTTCCCCGGATAGGCGTCGCGTCCCGGAAATCCCGCCCGCGCGACACCGTGATGTGCCGCTCGCCGCACCACTGTTTGTTGGTCGGATCGAGCGCCACCCATTCCATGCCGGGGATCATCACCTCGACCCAGGCGTGCGTGGCAATCGCGCCGACCAACGTGCGCCCGGCGCGCCCGATGGTGTTGTTCGCGCTGGCGCTGGGCGGGGCCACCGCCTCGATGTAGCCGCAGACGTACCGCGAGGGCAGCTTGGCGGTCCGCAACACGCTGAGCATGATGTGCGTGAAATCCTGGCAAACCCCCTTCTTCTGCTCCCAGACCTGGGCCAGCGGCGTCGAGTTGTCCGTGGAACCGCTGGCATACGCAAATTGCTGGTACACGGCCAGATTGAGCGCTTCCAACGCCTCGCCCAGCGGACGGTTCCCGGCGAGGAAACGCTTGCCCCAGTCGCGCGCATCCTTGGAGTAAGTGACCACCGTTTCCGTCGGTTGGAGATAATCGAAAACCTCCGCCGGGGCCGACGACAGAATCTGCCGCGCCTCGTTGATGCTCACTTCTAGGGCCGCCGCCGGGCGGACCGGCGCGTGCGTTTGAATCTCGACCTTGCTCGTGATGACCAGCGAACGGTGGCGGTACGGGAGGCTGAAAAAATCGACCGCGTTGCCGAAGTAGTCGGTGTAACCGCTGAGTTTGACCGCCGGTTCCACGACCAGCTTGCGGCTGCGCACGGTCTGCGAGGGCAGGTCGGGCGGGGTGAGCCGGGCTTCCAGATACGCCTCGGCGGCGGCGTTCTGGTAGGTGTAATCGGTGATGTGGTTGATCTCAAACTCCATGGTGCGCCAGCCCTTTCAGGTACGGCTGAGTCGGGGCCGAGATGTGCGCCTGATGGTTGAGAAAGACGTCGGCGATCACGTTGTGCAAGTCCAGCGTGCCGCGCAAAAGCTGGCCGAGCAAGGCGGAAAGCGCCTGCCCGTGCGGATGGGGAGCCATGCCGTCCTTGACCGGCGGCCCCGGTGGTACGGAAACGGTGTTGTCGAAGGGGACGAAGTCCTCGACTACCGGCTGCGGATGCTCGAAGTAGGAAGCCCAGTCGATCCGGCGCAGCTTATCGCCGAACGCCTCGAAGGCCGCTACCGGGCGCGGCATGGAAGCAGGCAGTTCGCCGGGGTCGGTCGCTTGTAGAAGGTCGGCGCAGTTGGTCACGCTGTGGAGCACGGAGCGGGGAGCCTCGGCATTCTGGAAGAGGAGTTTCAGCACCGGCAGCGGCTCGGCGCGCATCTGGTAGACGCGCCGGTAGGCGTCGCGCGTGCCGAGCAGCCGCAGAAACGCGGAAAGCTCGATTTCGGTGTGGTGGCCGAGCTTGGCCGGATGATCCGCCGGTCCGGTGAAGGCCTTGGCGCAGGCGATGGGCGCGTTGGCCGTGATCACCGCGCGTTCGAACTGCTGCCCCAACCGGCAAAACCGCCAGCCGTCGTCGGCCATCATGGTGTTTTCCGCCAGCCCGAAAAACTGGGGAATGGCGAGCGTGGTCAGCTCACTGAGCTTGCGGGTCACGCGGGCACAGACCGTTTCCGGCGGGTCGGCGGAGAATTTCTGCTTGGCGAACGCGTTGCGCAGGCGGCTCAGGGACGACCATGCTTCCGGGCTGAGCGAGTCTTGCAGGGCGTCGGCATTGTTGAGCGCGCGGCGCAGGACGTTGATGAGCGCGCCCGGCTCGTCGCGCTGGAGGACCAGCCGGTAACGGTCGCAAGGTGTGGCGATGCTGCGGCGTCCGCTGCCTTCGAGGTGAGGCAGCAGCCGGTTCCACATCGGGCGGTAGAGTTTCCTTTCCGTGGCGTTGAGTTCCTCCAATTCAAGCGTTTCGACCACTTGCACGAGGTAGGCGAGGTTGTACGCCCGCTCCAGGTAGCGGCCCATCCAGTAAAAGAGTTCGGCCACGCGGCTCGTCACGCGCCGGGCCGGGATGTACACCTCGCGCGGATGGCGTGCCCGGGACTGGAGCGTGATGGATTCGGCGTCCGCGCTGAGCACCCAGGAATCCTTCGATCCGCCGCCCAGTCCGGCGGCGGTGAACAGGCTGCCCTCGGGGGCGACGCGGGTCAGCGCGCCGGGAAAGACCTCGATGCCTTCGCCCTTGCGCAGCGCAAAGACCAGGTGGTCCTGCCGGCGCTCGACCTTGCGGCCTTCCTCGAAACAGAGCGTCCGCGCGCCCTGCGCGATGGGTTGCGCGGTGAAAAGTCCCGGCGCGCGCTTGATCTCATGGCGGAGCGCCGCTTCCTCGGTGGCGGTGGGCACGAGGCCGCGCTTGTTGCCGAAAAGCTGGTCGCCGACGCGCGGCAGGATGCGGAAATCGGCGAGGTTGCTCAGGACGAATTCACACTGGTCGCGGTCGCCGCACCAGTAGGTCTGCATCGTCGGCAGGATCGGAGCTTCGCCGAGGTAAAAACGGATGATTTTCGGTGCGAAGGCCAGCAGCGCGCGGTCGTCGGCCAACTGGCTGCCCAAGGCATTGACCAGCGAAACCGTCTTCTTGCGCAGGCAATGCACCAGCCCCGGCACGCCGATGACCGACCCGCGTTCCAGCACCATCGGGTCGAGCAGGTGGTCGGCCAGCCGGTTGTAAATGACGTGGACCCGCTCCAGGCCGCCGATGGTTTTGAGATAAACGTGGTCGTCCAACACCAGCAGGTCGCCGCCTTGCACGAGCGGGATACCCATGCGGCGGGCGAGGAAGCTGTGCTCGGTGTAGTACGGATTGCCCGGCCCCGGCGAGAGCATGACGATCAGCGGCTCGCCGAAAGAGAGGTCGGCGGTTTCACGCAGGGCTTCGAGGATGGCGATGGGCGTTTCCGCGATGGAGGCGACGGAAAGATCGGAAAACGTTTCCGGCGCGACCCGGGCGAGCACGCGGCGACGGCACGACTGCGCGCCGAAGCCGCCCGTCTCGGGCA
>CAXUHC010000013.1:13140-28456 GCA_964250705.1 uncultured Chthoniobacterales bacterium
TTGCACCATGTAGGAGAATCCCGTCGCGCGGCCAAAGTGTTGGGAGCTGACGATCAGTTCCCCCGTTACATCGCGCTTCAGGCACACTGAGCCGAGGTGCAGGTAGCGTCCGCGCGTGGGTTCCAGCCGGACGGCGGGACGCAAAAAATGCGGGCTTCCGAGCACGGGGGGGATGGGAACCTGCCCGTGGCGCAGGATTTCTTGGTTGCCGTAAATATCGCGCAGGAACGCTTCCATCGCCCGCATCCGCTGGCGCAGGCCCCGGGCGACGTGCGCCCATTCCTCACCGCTGAAAACGTGCGGCAGCAGGTCGCAACTCCACGCCTTCTGGCCGAACGCCTGGCCTTTTTCCAGCCCGAAGGTGACGCCCAGCTCGCGCATGGCGGCTTCCATGCGCTGGTCGAGTTGCTTGAGTTCGCCGCGCGGCAGGGCGTCGAGCCGGTCGAGCAAAGGCCCGTAAGACCCTCGGGTGCGTCCGGCGTCGTCCAACACCTCGGACCACGGCGGGGGAGGGGTGGCGCTGAGCCGGTCGACCCTGCCGTTGGCGGGGGGTAACCCCTTCTCCGTTTTGAGCTTCACGCGACGAGACCTTTCCCCGGTTGGCCGGGGCAGGTCAAGAACGAAGGAACTCCGGGGCATGGACGTATCTTTCAGCATGGACCGGGCCGGGTCTCGAAAAACAGAAATCGTCCGCAGATTACGCAGATTTCCGCAGATTGCAGAAGAGAAGAGAATACATCATTTTGCCTCTCCCGATCTGCGGAAATCTGCTTAATCTGCGGACGATCCCGATTCTCTTTCTTAAAGTTGCAAAACGCGGTTGACACCTCGTCTGCCAACCCCTACGTTGCCGCCCTTCCATTCTATTGCCCCGACCGTTATGAAGACTTTTTCCGCCAAAGCCGCCGAAGTAGATCGTAAATGGTGGCTGATCGACGCTGAGAACCAGCCGCTCGGTCGCGTTGCCACCAAAGCCGCCGTGCTGCTGCGCGGCAAGCACAAGGCGATTTTCACTCCCCACGTGGACACGGGTGACTTCGTCATCGTGGTCAACGCGGAGAAGGTCAAGCTCGGCGGCAAGAAGGAAACGGACAAGGTTTACACCAGTTTTTCCGGCTACGTGGGCGGCCACAAGAGCGAAAACGTGAAGTCGCGCCGGGCGCGCCATCCCGAAAAGCTCGTCGAACTCGCGGTGCGCGGCATGATCCCCCACAACCGCCTGGGCCGTTCGGTCTATACCAAGCTCAAGGTTTACACGGGCACCGAACATCCGCACTCCGCGCAGCAACCGGCGGCCATGACCATCTAATTTCTTACCTGACTCTTTATTATGGCTGAAGCTACCCAAACCTTTGTCGCCACGGGCCGCCGCAAGACGGCGGTCGCGCGCGTCCGCATGACCGCCGGCACGGGTCAGATCAACATCAACGGCAAGTCGCTGGAGGAATATTTCCCCACGGTGCCATTGCAGCACGCGGTGCTCAAGCCGTTCGAGACGGCGAAGGTCGGCAAGACGTATGACCTATCGGTCAACGCGAGCGGCGGCGGCACGCACGGCCAGGCTGGCGCGGTCAAGCTGGCGGTTTCGCGTGCGCTGATTCAGGCCGACGAAACGCTGCGCCCGGTGTTGAAGATCGAAGGGTTGCTGACCCGCGATCCCCGCATGAAGGAACGCAAAAAGAGCGGCCAGCCCGGTGCCCGCAAGCGCTTCCAGTTCTCGAAGCGTTAATCGCTTGGCTAGGTCTCTCCATTTTTCCAAACAGAGCGCGCGGAGATTTCTCCGCGCGCTTTTTTGTTTGCAAGATTGGCGCGCTTGTCTGCGTAAAGAAAGTAGCAATGCATTTCTTGCCACATATGGATAATCGTCGCGCTTGGATTCTGGGACTTTGCTTCATCATCGGCATGGCCATCGCGGCGTTGTTGGTCGGGCGGACCATCCGCAGCGTGAAACGCATGGAGGAATTCGTGACGGTCAAAGGACTCTCGGAGCGAGAAGTTTCCGCTGATCTGGGAATCTGGCCCGTTGCCTTCAGCGTTTCGGCGAATGAACTGACTGCTTTGCAGACCGAGATCGAACATTCCCGACAAACGGTTTCTCAGTTTCTCGCTGGGCAGGGTTTTGAGCCAACGGAGATTTCCAACGCGCCGCCCCAAATCAGTGATGCCCAAAGTTCCGGCAGCGATTCCAACGTCTCCAAACGGTCGATGCGCTACGAAGCCACTCTGACCGTTCTGCTCCGCAGCGCCAAGGTTCCCAAGATCAAAGCCGCTTTGGAAACGTGCGATAAGCTCGTCCAACGAGGCATTGTGCTGGGAGGCGACAACTACGGCGGAAAACCACAATTTCTGTTCACCGGGTTGAACGCAATCAAACCGGACATGATTCAGGAAGCAAATCGCAACGCGCGGAAGGCCGCCGAGCGGTTTGCGGCAGACTCCAACAGCCCTGTCGGGGCCGTGCGCCATGCGGTGCAAGGCCCCTTCGAGGTGAACGACCTGGATTCAAGCTCGCCGGACCGCAAGATCGTGCGCGTGGTGACCACCGTTGATTTCTATTTGCAGTAGTACGGTCAGGCGCGTTGGTCCGGCGTTCCCGGTCGAGGGGAAATTTTCGCGTCAACTCCAGGTCGAAAACGCGTAAAACGGAGTTGCCGGGCCAAGGATCACTTGGCGAACTTGGCGAAAATCTCGTTCGCTTCTTCCAGCGTTTCCTTGCTGCCGATGTCAAACCAGGTGCCGGGGATCGGGAACGTGTGCACGCCCAGGCGCGGGTAAAGCCACTGGATGAAACGGCCCGGCTGATCGGGGTTGTTGCCCTCCTTGATGTAGGTGTCGAACATCTTCACCGTGGACGCCGCGAAGTAATAGAGCGCGATGCCCGTGTTCGTGTTGGTGGGGTGGGCGGGCTTCTCCTCGAAGGCGGTGATGCGGCCCTCGGCGTCGAGCGTGAGGTTGTTATATTTTTTGATCTGCTCCAGGTCGCCCACGTCGTAGGTGGCCAGCGTTGCCTCGGTGTTCCTGGCGAACTCGGCGAACTTCTCCAGGGATTCGCTGAAAAGGTTATCGCCTGCCACGACGAGCAGGCCGTCCTTGTCCAGGCCCTCTCTATGCACGACAAGGTTGATGTCGCCAATGGCCCCGAGCTTGTCCTGGTCGTTGGTCGAGCCGTCGTTGACGATCTTGAACTGGAGCTTGCCCCCTCCTTTGTGATTGTAACCGTCGGCCCAAGCCTGGAAATCAGCGGCGAACTTGTTGTTCGTGACGATGTAAACCGTGCCGATGTCGGGGATGGGCGCGAGGTTGTCCAGCACCCATTCGAGCATGGGCTTCCCGGCGACATCGAGCAGCGGCTTGGCCTTGTTGAGGGTCAACGGGTAGAGACGGGTGGCGTAACCGGCAGCGAGGACAAGGATGTTCATGGGAAAGGATGAAGGATGAAGGATGAAGGCCGAAAACGGAAGGGGGATTTTTGGGACGATACGGGTAAGGTCCCCGCTTTTCATCCTTCATCCTTCATCCTTTCTTTTTGAGCCGGGGCGTAAAGCGCGTAGGTTGTCCGCATGGCAGCAGACCTCCCCGCAGTTTTCACCCTCGGCCATTCGCCCGACCCGGACGACGCGTTCATGTTCTACGCGCTGGCCGCCCATAAGATCGACACGCACGGCTACCGGTTCGAACACATTTTGCAGGATATCGAGACGCTCAATCAACGCGCCGAGCGCGGCGAGCTTCACCTGTCGGCGGTGTCGTTCGGGCAAGTGCCTTACATCCTGGACAAATACGCGTTGCTGCCCAACGGCGCGAGCATGGGCGACGGGTACGGGCCGATGGTCATTGCCCGGGCCGACCTGCCGCTGCCCGACGCCGTGAAAGCCGGTGAGCAGGACGCCGTGAGCCGGTGGCTGCAAACGCACAAGCTCGCGATTCCCGGCTTGAAAACCAGTGCGTTTCTCTCGTTGCGGCTTTACCAGCCGGAAGTGGAGTTTGAAGTCGTGCCGTTCGACCAGATTTTCGAGGCGGTGTCGAGCGGGCGCGTGGACGCCGGTCTCATCATTCACGAGGGCCAGTTGACGTATGCCCGCGACGGCTTCGTGAAGATCGTGGACCTCGGCGAGTGGTGGAAAAACAAGACCGGGCTGCCGTTGCCGTTGGGCGGAAACATCGTGCGCAAGGATCTCGACCGCGAGGTGCGCAAGGAGCTTTCCGATATCATGCGTGCGAGTATCGACTACGGACTGGCCCATCGCGCCGACGCCGTGAAACACTCGATGCCGCTGGCGCGCGGCCTGGATGAAGGGTTGGCCGACCAGTTTATCGGGATGTACGTCAACGATTTTACCCGTGATTACGGCGACGTCGGCCGCCGGGCAATTCATGAATTTCTGGCGGCGGCGAGCGAACAAGGGTTGATTCCCGCCCCGGCGAATCTGGAGTTCGTGGAGTAGGCTATTGGCGGCGGATTTTTCTTCTCTGTCATCCTGAGCGGAGTGCGAAGCACACAGCCGAAGGACCTTCCGGCTCGCGGCAGCGAATCGGCGGTGTCTGGCGACGGCCGGAAAATCCTTCGACTTCGCTCAGGATGACAGAATTTCGCAGGCAGGCGTGTGTTTATGCGAACGGCGCACTTCTACCGTGATTTCCGCGAGTTCACCGGCGGGCATTTGAAGGTGTGGAACTACTTTGAGCACGTCGCAGCCAGCGCGGATCATCAGGCCAGGGTTTATTTTTCGCCCGAGTCACGCTGGGACGCCAGCAACCCCTGGCTGGCGCAACGTTCCCGGACCCTCGCGCAATGGGCACCCGAGCGCGCGGACCTGCTCTTTCTCGGTGGATGCGACTGGGAGCAACTGCCCGCCGCCGAGCGTGATCATTACCGACGCCCCATCATCAATCTGGTGCAGCACGTCTACCACGCCGATCCAAACCATTTGCTGTCCGCGTTTCTGCGGCACCGGGCGATCCGAATTTGCGTCAGCGGCGAGGTGCGCGACGCCATCGCAGCCACCGGGCGGGTCAATGGCCCGACCGTGACGATTCCCAACGGCATCGACCACGCCGCCTTGCCGACGCCGGGCGAACGCGAAATCGACTGGCTCATCTGCGGCCTGAAGGACGGGCGCTCGGCAGTGGCCAAGCGGCTCGGGTCGGTGGAGGACTGGGGCCGGGTGGAAACGTTGACCAAACCACTGCCGCGCGCGGATTTTCTGGCGGCGCTGGCGCGGGCGCGGCGGGTCGTGCTGTTGCCGCGTGCGACCGAAGGATTTTACCTACCCGCGCTCGAAGCGATGGCGCTGGGTTGCGTCGTGATTTGCCCGGATTGCGTGGGAAACCGCTCGTTTTGCCGGGATGGTTTCAACGCGGTGGTGCCTGCCGGACACGACGACCAGAGCCTCCTGGCGGCGATGGAGCGGACGCGGCAATTGACACCCTCGCAAGAGCACGCTCTTGTCGCCAACGCCCGCGCCGTGGCTGCCGGGCACACGTTGGAACGCGAGCGCGTGGCGTTCCACGAACTCCTTGCCAGCGTGGAATCGCTGTGGTAGCGGAGCCTTCCCATGCCTAACGTCGTCCTCACGGGGCTGCCGCGTTCCGGGTCCACGCTGACCTGCCACCTCCTCAATCGCTGCGCGGACACGGTTGCCCTGCACGAACCCGTCCCCATCAGCGAGCTGATCCGTGACCACGGGGTAGACGCGCTGCCGGACCACGTCGAGGCGTTCTACGCCGACACCCGGCGCTCGCTGCTCGACGACCGGCGGGCCATCTCCAAATCGGTCGAGGGCCGCGTGCCCGACAACACCTTCGGCGAAAAACGCGGCGCGGAGGACAAGCTGCGCCGCAGCCTGGCGTCGCGCGGCGAGGTCAGCTTCGAGGGCAAGGATTTGTCGCCGAATTTCACCCTGGCGATCAAGCACAACGCCGGTTTCGCGGCCATGCTCGGACGGCTCAAGGAACGTTTTCCGTGCCGGGGCATCGTCCGGCATCCGCTTTCGGTGCTCGCTTCTTGGAACAGCGTGCAACTGCCGGTGCAGCAGGGGTACATTCCGGTCGGGCAGTCCATCGACGCGGCGTTGAACGCGCGACTCGGCCAGATCGACGACCGCACGGAGCGCCAGCTTTACATCCTGGAGTGGTTTTTCGAAAGGTTCGCCAGCGTGCTGGGGCCGGAACTCGTGCTGCGGTACGAGGACCTGATCGCCTCCGGCGGACGGGCGCTGGCGCTGGTGACCCCGGCGGCAACCGCCCTGGACGAGCCGTTGGCCTCCAAAAATACAAACTCGGCCTACGACTTCGGGCAAATCCTCGGGTTGGGCGAGCGGTTGCTCGGCCGGGAGGGTGCGTTCTGGAGCTTCTACACGCGCGAGTCCGTCGAGGAAATGCTGAGGCCGCTGCGGGAGCCCGCGTTGGGATAGGGGCCGCGATGGATGCCGTCATCGTCCCGGATTTCACGGCGGAACCCCCGGCGGTGTTCGAGGCGCGCGCGCTTTTTTTTCTGGCGTCGTGGTTGGAGACGTTCGGCGAGGCCGGGGCCGGGGAAATGAAGCCGCACCTGTGCTGCATCGGCGAGCCGCCGGCAAGCGTGCGGCGGCTGGCGGCGCGCGCGGGAGCGGGGGTCTCGGTGCACGCGCCCGTGGCGGGACTGTTCGGCGGGTTCGCCAACAAACTGCGCGGCCTCGAAGCGCCCGTGTCTGGCGAGCGGCTGTTGTTACTCGACGCCGACGTGCTGGTGATGGGCATGCTGGACGGGTTGAAGGAAATCAGCGCGGATTTCGCGGCGGCAGCGGCGGGTAAACCGCAGGTGCCGTTGGACGTTTGGCGGCTGATTTATGCGACGCTCGCAGTTCCGCTGCCCACGGAGCGCATGGCATCGGTCCGGGGCAAACTCGGGCTGGGGGTGGAAACCGTGTTCAATCCTTACGAAGGACAGGCGGCGGAAACGGCGGACATGCTGCCGTACTACAATTCCGGAGTTGTGCTGGCGCGGCGGGAACGCGGGTTGCGCGCGCAATGGGAAGACCATCTGCGCCGGATCGCCGCGCTGTCCGCTCACAACGCAGCCCTCGCGCCGTTTCATGCGGTGATTTACGGGGATCAGGTCGCGCTGGCGACGAGCTTGCAAGCGTTGCGGCGGCAGGGGTGTTCCTTTGCGAGCCTGCCGGACGGGTTCAACGCGCGGCTCGTCCATCTCCGCGCCGGGGCGATGCGGTGGGGGGAACCCCGGCTGTTTCACGCGACGGGTTTTCTCAAAGACGTGCGCGCACGGGCGGACCTGACTCCAGCCGTGGAAAAGTACGCGCGGCGCTGGGCGGACGCGCTGGCCGAAGGTGAAGGCGTCCAGGGAACGACGGACGGCAGCAGCCGCGAACGGCCCGGCCGGTTTCTGCGACGGTTGTGGGACCGGTGGGTGCAGCCGGAATGGGAGCGTCCGTAGGACTTATCCCGCCGCGCTCCAAGCGAAATCCTGGCCAAGGAAGCGGGCAAGGTCGGCGTTGTGGGGCGCGAAGTACCGTCGCAACCAGCGGCGCGTTTCGTCCTTCATCGCCTCGCCGGGCTGATGATTGAGCCGGGGCGGGTCGATGTCTCGCGCCGGGCCGGACGGCAGGCCGAGAAAATCGCACACGCGGGTGTACGTTGCTTGCGGCTGGGCGTAAAACGTCTCGCTGGGAAGCACGAGGAATTGTTCGCGCGGGAAGTGCTCCATCCAAGCGGCCAGTTGGGGCTGGTAGACCCCCCGCGCGAGGTAGCTGTAATGCTGGAAATTGTAGCTGTAGTAATTCGGCGCGGCGGACGTCTTTTCCCGTTCGCCTTCCAGCCGGGACGGCTCGGCTTCCAGCGCTTCCTCGAACTTCGCCAACCGTTCGATCCCGGCGCGCTTCTGCAAGCGGAAATGCGAGTGCGCCCGCTCGACCGGATCACGCAGCAGCACGATCAGGCGGACCTGCGGCAACTGCGCGTGCACCAGCCGGGGAACCCGGGGGTGGAACAAATAAAAGGGCGACGCCTCGCCGGTCACCCGCCGCGCCGGAAACCGGAGGGGAAAGTGCGCGCGATACCACGCCGGGCCGCGTTCGACCTGGAAATCGAAGTAGTGGACCTCCTTTTCCGTGGCCGGAGAGACCGCCGGGTGGCGGCAGAGGTATTCGTAGAGCGAGGTGGTGCCACCACGCTGGGTGCCGATGATCAGAAAATCCGGCCAGCGCCGCAGCGGCGAGGTCGCCCTCCGCCAGAGGCCGACGTCGCAATCGCGCCGTGGCCGGTAAAAGCGGTCGCGGCGCGAAACGGGGCTGCGGTCCTTCGGCATGAATCCGTGACCGTACGGAAAACTCGCCGTGTCACTACTGCAAATTTTCCGGCGGCAGCTTGGCCACGCCGGAGTCGGGCAACCGTGGATCGCTGGTGTTCGGCTGGGGGGAAACGAACCCGGTGCTGCCATCGGCGAACGCGCAGAGCGCCTGGGCATGGTACCGGAAGCTCGCAGTCACGTTGAAGTTGTCCACCATGTAGAATTCTTCGAGCATGGGATGCCCGGGGGAGGCCGGTGACTGGAAGGTGTTGACCTGCGCCGAAGTCGCGAACACGACCCGCTGGTGCAACTGCGGAATGGCGAGCTGGGAGGCGCCTTGCAACAGGTCGTTGTAACCGTACGGAAAATACCCGTTTTTGAACTTCGGCTTGAACGCGGCTCCCATGCGCAGGAACTGCGGGTCGGGATGGACATCGTGCAGGCCGCCACTGTAAGGCCCGAGCGCGCCGTGGTCGTAGTCGATGGTCCGGGCGCCCTCGGGCAAGCTGAGGTCCGCCGCCGTCTCGTAGCCGAACCAGAAGGTGACCCCCTCGGCGGTATCGGCCCGGAATGGCCAGTAGACGTTGTTGTGGTCGGCCAGGTAACCCTGGCCAGCCATGCCGAGCTGCCGCAGGGCGCTGACGGCAACGACCTGCGAACTACTTAGCTGGACCGTCTGGTACACCGGCACGGACAGCGCGGTGAGCACCGCCACGACGGCGATGACCACGAGCAATTCCACCAGGGTAAACGCGCTTTTCATGCCCCGACGCGCGAGCCGGCGCAAACCCGCCGGACCCGGCGGTACAGCAGGGACGCGATTAACGGCAGCGCGAGGCACGTCCACGTTCCCGGCTCGGGCACGGCGAACGCGGTTGCCATCGGTTGGTTGGTGCCGGTGCCATACACCCAGCCGTCAGCCTGGCCGGGGGTGAGGGTAGTGCTCGACTCACCCATGGGTGCTGAGGCCCATTGCACAGGGTTAGTGGCGGTACCGTTCCAATAGGTCCAATAACTGTTGTTAGCAAAACCGGAGTTGGCATCGCTGCCGATGGTGATCCCGTTGACGTAATAGCCAAACGCGGACGGCCCTACCTGGTTGACGGTCATCCCCGGAGTCAGCGACTGCACGGTATTGAGGAAATCATAGCCGGTAATCGTCGCCTGCGTGGAGCGCAGGATGAAGTTGTAATAGTTCCCGTTTAGGAACTGGATCGTCATGTTGTACGAATATGGGGCGCTGGCGGGTCCCACCAGCGTAGTGCTGATCAAGCCCGCGTGCGCTGGCCCGGCCAGGGCAAGGATACCGCCCAGGCAGGCGAGCAGGAAAATCCTGCGGGAACGATCAATAAACCCTGCTCGGGGCTGGGAAGGAAAGCGAGTGGTCTGCGTCTGCGGTGTCTGGATGTTCATCAGGTCTCTTTCTTGGTTGGGTAGAAGAGACCAGACAACGACACCGACCCGCTGCGCGCCCTGAGAATACAGGGCAACGACCGGAATCCGTGAAACGGGATCTGATCCCTCACTCTTCTTTCTTGCGAAGAAGTTTTGCCGCCTGGTTCCGCACGCGCGGAGAGGCGAATGAGAGTGGACCGGCGAAGTGTTCTGACTCCTGGCATACAGGCAGGCGTTTTCACGGCCTGCCAACCTTCTTCCCGCCTTCACCCCGGATCGCTCCGGGATTGGCTAGTTTGGGAAGTTGTGTCCAGTTACAGCAGCGCAACTGCTCCCGGTTTTCACGGGATTCCAACGTTCGGGCCACCAAATGGCTTTTCTGCAAAGAACTGGGCCGACGTTTGGGCAGAAAGGGTATGGCGTCAAGCCTGATTCGAGACAATCAGCGCAATTCATCCGCGGAAGGCAGCCACGTTTTTCGCTTTGGCAGGGGAGGCAATCTCCGTTACGGTCGGTAAACATCATGTCACGCCTAGGCAATCTCATCCGCGGGTTTTTCAGCCTGTTCGTTTCCGGCCTCGAACGCAAAAACCCGGAGGCCCTGCTCGCCATCGAAAAGGAAAATCTGCGCAGGCAGATCGAGCATTACAACCAGGGGCTGGCCAGCCACGCCGGGCTGTGCGAACGGCTCAAAACCCAGGTCAAGAGACTGGAAGACGAGGAGCGCGACCTGAAAGCCAAGACCTCTGCCAACCTGCGCGCGGGCAACCGCGACGCCGCCGGGCAGTACGCGATGCGCCTGCAAACGCTCGGGGTCCAGTTGAAGGAAAACCGCGAGCAGTACACCCAGGCGGAAACCACCTATAGCGAACTCGTCAGCGCCCGGCAGGTGGCGGTGCGCGGCGCGGAACAAAAGATCGAGCAACTCAAGTACGCGCTGGGCGACTTGAAAGTGAAGCAGGCCACGGCGGAACTCAACGAGATGGCCGCCGGGATGATCGGCTCGCTCGGCGGGTCGGGCGACACGCTCAACCGCCTGCACTCCATGGTCGAGGAAGACCGCGAGAAGGCCGCCGGTCGCGCCCGGGTTGCCCGGGATTCGCTCGACACGCGCGACATCCACGTCAAGGAAGCCGAGCAAAAGGCGCTGGCCGAACAGGCGCTCGCGGATTTCGCGGCGAACGAGGGCATCGCGTTGGACCCGAAGTCCGCCGCTGAACTGCCCACGCCCGCCGCCCAACGGACGCTCGGGCCGGAAGCGCACCAGTAACCGTCTCTTCCCATGTCCAGCACGTCCGCGACGACGGTTGGCACGCTGCCCCCTTGGGCGGCGGAAATGGTGACGCTTTACGAGAGCCACGCGGCCAGCCAATTCATCCTCAGCGGCAACGTTGACGACCGATTTCTGCTGCCGCTCACCGGCGCGCCGGTCCTCGGCAGCCTGACGGATTTCTTGGCGCGCGTGCTGATGCCGCGCTTCGACGTGATCCTTTCCTACGACCTCGGCAACGGGCTGCGGATTGAAAAAGGCGCGGAAGCCTTTGCCCAGTGGCCAGCGTACAAGGACGCGCCGGAATTGCCCCGCACCCCGCGCCCGGCCATCGAGACGCTGACGCGCTATTTCCGCTACAACGCCAACCTCGCCCGCCTAGGCCGCCCCAACCACCGGGTCGGCTGCTGGATTCGCTCGGCGGCGTTGGTCGCCCCGGCGCAACCCGGCGCGGGCGTGGACGTGAACGCCCTGGCCCTGCTGATGCGCGAGTGGGCGGGCGAACCGCTCTTGGCCGAGTCGCCGCTGGTGACGTGCCTCATCGCCGACGCCCTCAACGACCTGCACCCGCTGTTGGTCAACCACCCGCGCGCCGCCGGCATTAAGGTGCCGCTGCCGACCGCCGGGGAGTTGCGCGCCGCCGTTGAACTGACCGCGCCCTCCTTTCCGACCGCCCTGGCGGAGTTTCCCGGCGAAAAACTCGGCGAGTTCACCGCCGCGCTGACCGGCACGACCCTCGCGGCGACCGAAAACCTGCTCAAGGTCAAGGAATACCAGCGCGCGCCGATCCTGCCCGGCGACGTGGCGACCCTCAAAAAGCAACTGGTCGAGCACGAGGCCAACGACCTGATCGAGTTCATCGAAAGCGCGCGCACCCTCGACGACGTGCATGCCCAGGACCGGCTGCGGACGTTTCTGCGCGAGGACATCTCCCTCTGGCGCAAGGGGGACCTGGGCGCGTTGCCGATGGGCTACCTCATCTGCGGTCCGGTGGGCACGGGCAAGACGTTTCTCGTCGAATGTCTGGCGGGCGAGGCGGGCATCCCGGTGGTCAAGATCAAAAATTTCCGCGACAAATGGGTCGGCACCACGGAAGGCAACCTGGAGAAGATTTTCCGGCTGTTGCAAGGATTGGGCCGGTGCTTCGTGTTCATCGACGAGGCGGATCAGGCGTTGGGCAAACGCGACACGGGAGGCAACGACGGTGGACTCTCCGGGCGGGTGTATGCGATGTTCGCCAAGGAAATGAGCCGGTCCGAGAACCGGGGCCGCATCCTGTGGGTGCTCGCCAGTTCGCGGCCCGACCTGATCGAAGTCGATCTCAAGCGGCCCGGACGCGTGGACGTGAAGATCCCGATTTTCCCGACGACCACGCCGGAGGAGGGATTCGAGTTGATCCGCGCCCTGTGCAAGCGTCGGCAGGTGGGTCTCACCGACGCGGATTTTCAGGCGGTGCGCGACCTCGTGCCCCCGCTGCTCACGCCCGGCGCGGCGGAGGCTTTGGCGGTCAAGATTTACCGGACCACGAAAACCCGGGGGCTTGCTGCAGGCGACGCCTTGCAGGAGGCCCTGGGCGACTACCAGGCTCCGGTGGCGGCGGAGATCATGAACTTCCAGATCGGCCTGGCGGTCAACGAAAGCAGCGATCGGGGCTTCGTGCCGGCCATTTATCGTGCGGCGGGCACGGTTTCCGGCAGCCAATTTGCTCCCGGGATTCCCGGAGAAAACGTGCTAGTTTTGTGACGGTCTTCCGTTCGCGTCCGATTTAAAACGCCACCCCATATGTTGTTGCCAACGTTTCCGGTGCTAATCCTGACCGTGCCTTTGGCGGCTGCGCTGGTCTGGGGCTGGCGAGCCCGGCGGGAGGCGCGCCGGGCGCGGATGGGCGGGAACGAGGAACTCACCGCGCTGCGGCAGGCGCTCGCCGCGCAGCAGACACAAGCCCGACGCATCCAGACGCAACTCGACGAGACCCACCGGGAACTCTCGGCGTTGACGTATTCGATCTCGCACGACCTCCGCGCCCCGTTGCGGAGCATCGGTGGGTTCGCGCAGGCGTTGGCCGAGGACTATGGTTCCACGCTGGACGCCACCGCGCACGACTACCTCAATCGCGTCCGTGTAAGCACGCTGCACATGAGCGAATTGATCGACCAATTGCTCGGTCTCGCCCGCGTGGTGCGCGCGCCGTTCCAGCCGGAAGCGGTGGACCTCAGCGCCCTGGCGCGGGAAGCGGCGGACACGCTCTCGGCGGCGGAACCCTCGCGCAAGGTGGAATGGACGATCCAGCCCGGAATCATCGCCCAGGGGGATAAGGCGCTGCTGGGGACCGCGCTGCGGCATTTACTGGTCAACGCGTGGAAGTTCAGCAACCGGCGGGAGGTGGCTCACCTCTCGTTTCGCGCCGCGCCGGGCAAGGATGGCGGCACCGTCTACCAGGTGCGCGACGACGGCGCGGGCTTCGACATGCAGTACGCGGGCAAACTCTTCGGTGCGTTCCAGCGGATGCACTTGCCGGACGAGTTTCCCGGGTATGGGATCGGGTTGGCGACCGTGCAGCGGATCGTCCGGCGGCACGGCGGCGGCGTGTGGGCGGAAGCGGTGCCCGACCAGGGAGCGACTTTTTTCTTCACGTTGCATGCAGCCCCGGTGGGCGAAGTTTCCGGCCCGGCGGCAGGTTCGCCGCCGGTGGCTCCGGTGGCTGGCAGAGCGCCGGAATCGTCCTCTGCCCCAACCAAAACCACGGCTGTATGACCTCCGAAATCACCGCCGATCCCAGCGCCGTCAAAACGATCCTGCTGGTCGAGGATAACCCCGACGACGAGGCGCTGACCGTGCGCGCCCTTTCGCGCAATGGACCCAAGCATCATCTGAAAATCACCCGCGACGGGGTCGAAGCGCTGGATTATCTCTTCGGCACGGGCGCGCACGCCGGACGCGATTCGCGCGACGCGCCCACTGTGGTGCTGCTCGATCTGAAGCTGCCGCGCATCGACGGACTCGAAGTGTTGCGCCGCCTGCGCGCCGACGAACGCACGCGCTCGCTGCCCGTCGTGATCCTCACCAGTTCCAAGGAGGAACAAGACCTCATGCAGGGCTATGGGCTGGGGGCGAACAGCTATATCCGCAAGCCGGTCGATTTCACGCAGTTCACCGAGGCGGTGCGCCAGGTAGGTCTCTACTGGCTGTCGCTCAACGAACAGCCGCCGCGTCCATGAGCCTTTCGCATCCGCCTGCCATCTATCGACGGGACTCCGAGGAAGGCTCGGACCTCGCCCGGCGGCCCCTCCGGGTGCTGCTCGTGGAAGACAACCCGGACGACGCCGCGCTCGTGATGCGCACCCTGCGGCGGGGGGGCTACGAACCCGATTGGCAGCGGGTGCAGAGCGCCGAGGCGCTGGTGGAAGCGTTGGCGGAGGGCGGTTGGGAGATCGTGCTTTCGGATTATTCGCTGCCGCAACTCGACGCCCTGCGTGCGCTCCATCTGCTGCGCGAACGCCTGGAGTCCCTGCCGTTTATCATCATTTCGGGCAGCATCGGTGAGGAGACCGCCGTCGCCGCGATGCGCGCCGGGGCGAATGACTACGTGATGAAAACCAACCTCGCGCGCCTGGTTCCCGCCGTGGAACGGGAGCTGCGCGAGGCGGCTGAACGCCGCGAGCGCGCCAGCACGAAGAAGGAATTGCTCGACCTGGAGGAAAAGTTCCAGGTGATCTTTCACGAGTCGCTCGACGTGATGCTGGTTCTCGATTCGGAGGGCAAGGTGATGCATGCCAACCGGGCGGTGACGCGGACCATGGGTTACGACGCGTCGCAACTCGTCGGCCAGCCTTTTGCCCGGTTGTGGCCTGCGCGCCAGCAGCCGGTGGCGGAAGCTATCCTGTCCGGGGTGCGGCAGGAGGGCAGCGCCTTTTTCTCGGGACCGTTGCGCACGCTCGACGGCATTGTCTGCCCGATGGATCTCCAGGCGAGCAAGGTGCCGTGGGGCCAGGAGGAAGCGTTTATCGTGACGTTGCGCGACGTGTCCGAACGCTACCGTGCCCAGCAGCGGCTCGCGGATGAAAAGGAACAACTGGCCGTGACCCTGCGCTCGATGGGAGACGCGGTGATCACGACCAATACCGAGGGCCGCGTGGTCTTGTTCAACGGCGCGGCGGAACGTCTCACCGGCTGGACCCGGCGCGAGGCGGAAGGCAGGCTGCTCGACGAGGTGCTGCCGCTGTTTTCCTCCTTCAACAACCGCAGCCGCAGGCTCAGGCTGGAGGACGTGCTGCGCACGGGGGAGGCGGTCGAACTCTACCGCGACGTACAGACGCGGGCGCGCTCGGGCGCCCAACTGGCGCTCGCGCTGCGGGCGGCGCCGATCC
>CAXUHC010000013.1:28466-33250 GCA_964250705.1 uncultured Chthoniobacterales bacterium
ACGGCCACGACGGACGCAGCAACGGCGTGGTGGTCGTCTTCCGCGACACGACGACCGAGCGAAAGCTTGAGGAAGAATTGCAAAAGGCGTCCAAGCTGGAAAGTGTCGCGCTGGTGGCGGGGGGGATCGCGCACGATTTCAACAACATCCTCACCGCCATCATGGGCCACCTTTCGTTGGTCAAGGCCAGCCCGACGCCGTCGCTGGCGGTGATCAACTCCATCGAAAAAGCCTGTCTGTACGCGACGAACCTGACCCGCCAGCTCCTGACGTTCGCCAAGGGCAGCAACCCGGTGCAGAGGCTGGAGGACATCGCGGTGCTGCTGCGCGAAAGCGTGGAGTTCGCCCTGCACGGGTCGAGCCTGCGGAGCGAATTCGACCTGCCGACGGGCCTGGCGCCGGTGGAGGTGGACCGGGGGCAAATCCAACAGGTCGTCAACAACCTGGCCATCAACGCCATGCAGGCCACGGCGGACCGCGGGATTTTGCGCGTCGAAGCCCGCAACTTCACGGTAAGCGCGGAGCGGCCGGTCGCGACGCTGGAACCGGGCGAATACGTGCGGTTGTGCATCGGCGACAACGGCGCGGGCATTGCCCCCGCCAACCTGGCGCGAATATTCGATCCCTACTTCACGACGAAGGCCGAAGGCAGCGGCCTGGGGCTCGCCACGTCGTACTCGATCATCAAGAAGCATCGTGGTCTGATCCAAGTTGAGAGCGAAGTGGGCAAGGGGACCACCTTTTTCATTTACCTGCCGGCCAGCCCGACCGTCGTGCGGCCTGCGAACAAGGCACCCATGACCGCAGGCATAAAAACCGACTCAGGCCGGACAAGCGGGGGCCGGGTTTTGTTCATGGACGACGAGGATGTGCTCCAGGAACTCGTCGGGGCGATGCTCGAACACCTGGGCTATCAGGTCGTGTGCGCAGCCAACGGCGAGCAAGCCCTGGCCCGCTACGCGGCGGACGGGCCGTTCGATGCGGTCATCGTCGACCTGACGGTTCCCGGCGGCATGGGCGGATATGAGGCGGTGCAAAAACTGCGCGCGGCAGACCCTGGGGTGAGAGCCATCGTGTCGAGCGGCTATTCCAACGACCCCTTGATGACGAACTACGCGCAGCATGGGTTTTGCGGCGTGATCGCGAAGCCGTACCAGCTGGCGGAATTAGGAAAGGTGTTGCAGGACGTGATCGTCGCGGCCAAGCCCTGACGGGCTCCCCGGGCTGGTCCTTTGGGTCTACTCCGTAATCTCGCGCACGTAGACGTTGAGCGTCCCGTCGGCCACCTGGCGGACATCCATGATCTGATAGGGCCGTTGCTCGTCCCGGCTGACTTCCGCGCCTTCGGTGGGCAGGGGGAGATCCCTGGGGTAATCGACCAGCACGCGGACCTTGTTGTCGCCGTTGCTCGAACGCATCACCGCGCGCTTGGTCCCCTGTTCCTTGTTTTCGCCTGCTGCCCTCACAACGAATTGGCCGGTCAGGTAAACGGGTTCGCCACTGAAACTCCGCTGGCCAAGCGACGCCACCTCGCCGACTCGAATGCTCCTTCCGCCAGGCGCACGTCCGGGCGCGTAGGTCGGCCAAGTGCGGACGACCGCCGTTGCCACCGCCACCGGGGGAGCCACCGCCGTGGTGCCGCCGCTCAGGAAAGGCTGCAACGATACCCCGCCACCCGTCTGACCCGGGGCGGTGGCCTTGAGCACGGCCGCGGGGGTGGCACCCGGACGGCGTGGCGACTCGTTGACCGGCAGGGCGCGCGGTATCGGCACCTCCGCCTGCGCTGTGAGCACGGCGGGCAGGGGCGTCCCCGCCGGGGACGGAACGGCAATGGGCTTTCTTGGGTCCACGGCACCGGCAACCAGCGGTGGAGTCGACCCGGCAGCAGACGGCGTGGCGGCAGGCGGTTCCAGCGGCAGGTCCACACCCTTGAGCGCCGTCAAGGGCGGCTTCTGACCCGGGGTGTTTCGAGCCACGAGCGTTCCCTGGCCCGAGCGCGTGCGGAAATCCAGGTAGGCCTGGTTGGAACTCTCCAGGCGGTCCCCGCGCACCAGCGGCCAGCCGGCGGCCACGTTGAGCACCTCGGGCGGCTGCAGCTCGAAGCCGCCGTTGGCGCCGGTGAAAATATAGCGGCCGTAGTTGATGGGTACAACCGTCAACTGGAGATGGCCGTCGGTGAGCCGGGCGACGTGCAGGACGGCGGTCAACTCGTAGGTCCGGCGAAGCTCCACCTCCATGCCCGTCTGGAGGTTGCGCTTGATGAGCGGGCCGTCTTGCGGACTTGAACTGTAGATATGCTCGATCATCACACGCGGATAATCCGTCGAAACCGCCAGGGCAACCGCGCCCGAGGTCACGAAATCCGTCGGACCCAGCTCGTACGAATCCATGATCATGAAACGGCCCGTGACGTAGGGCACCATTTCGTTCGCGGCGGAATAATTGCGCAGGTAGCTGCGCTCCAGTTCACGGTTGAGTTCCCGCAGCTTCGGACCGCTCAGCCCGTTGTAGCGGTTATAGAGCTTTTCGGCCGTGAGGAACTCGCCCCTGGGCGCGGCGGTAACTTTGAACTTCTGCGGCGCGTCGATCTTGTGAATCTTGCGCAGCAGTTTGTAACTGAACGGAAGTTCCGGCTTGGCAAACACGATGTAGCTGCCGATCCAGCACGCCATGCTGAACCCGACCAGCAACAGGAGGAAGACCGTCCACAGGAACAGGTTATCCCGTCGGCGCGGCGCGTCGTGCTCCAGCGGCGGGCGCAGGTAGTCGTAGTCTTCTGAAACCGTGGGTGGAGGTCGCCGCATCATCGGAGCCATGATGGAGATGGGCGAAGGTCAGCCAGACCCGGGAGAAAGCGCTGAAAGACGCGGCGGGCGGGGCGTCATGCAACGCCGGCGGTCGCGGCGGAGTCGGCGGTGTTCGGCTCGAACGACGTGCCGCAACCGCAGGTGCGGCGGGCGTTGGGATTCTCGATACGGAAGCCGGAACCGGTCAGGCCGTCGTGATAGTCGATGGCCGACCCGCGCAGGTGCGCGACACTCTCTGCTTCCACGAAGACGCGCACGCCGTCGCGTTCGACGGTCTCGTCGCCCGCGTGGGCCGTCTCGAACTGCATGCCGTATTGCAAGCCGGAGCAGCCGCCGCGCTCAATGAAGAGGCGCAACCCGGCGTGACCGGCGTCGGCGCGGTCGGCGAGCATCGTGCGGAGTTGTTTGACGGCGTTGTCCGTGATGGTCATCATAGCAGGCAGACTTTTACTTAATCCAACCCGCCCGAAAGTCAATCGCCGTGGCGCGGAACCGTCACCGGAATGGTCCGCAGATTACGCAGATTGGAGAAGCTGGAGGCAAAGACCCTCATCCTCCGCTTTTCCCAATCTGCGAAAATCTGCGTAATCTGCGGACAAGCCTTTTCCCCATGAGCCGAGTCGCTTTGTTGTCCGAAACAGTCGCCAGCCAGGTGGCGGCGGGGGAGGTCGTGGAGCGCCCGGCGTCGGTGGTCAAGGAACTCGTCGAGAACAGTCTGGATGCCAAAGCCGGGTTGATCGAAGTGGTGATCAACCGGGGCGGGGCGGCCCTGGTGCGGGTGACGGACGACGGGCACGGCATGGACCGCGACGACGCGCTGCTCTGCCTGGAACGCCACGCGACGAGCAAAATCCGCACGGGCGCGGACCTCGCCGCCATCGCCACGCTGGGCTTTCGCGGGGAAGCGATACCGAGCATTGCCAGCGTGTCGCGGTTCCGGCTGGCGACGCGCGAGCCGGGGGCCTTGGCCGGGACGGAAATCCTCGTCAACGGCGGCAAGATCGAAACGGTGCGCGACTGCGGCGACGCGCCGGGCACGAGCGTCGAGGCGCGCTCGCTTTTCTACAATCTTCCGGCGCGCCGGAAATTCCTGCGCTCGGAGGCGACCGAGGCGGCGCACGTCGAGGCGCAACTCCATTTGCTGGCCATCGCGCATCCGGCGGTGCGCTTCGTGTTGGTGCGCGACGGGCGGACGGTCTTCCAGTTACCGGCGGCCAAGCGGCTGCTCGACCGCATCCGCGACCTGTGCGGGGCGGACGCGGCGAGCGAACTGACGCCGGTGGACCCGCGCGCGCACCCGCTCCTCAATGGATTGCGGATCAGCGGTTTCATCGGCAAGGCCGGGGTGAGCCGGGGGAACCGTTCGAGCCAGCGGGTGTTCATCAACGGACGCGCGGTGGAAAACGGCATCGTGGGCCAGGCCCTGCGCGAGGGATACCACACGGCGCTGATGAAAGGGCGGTATCCGGTGGCCTACCTGTTTATCGACATGGACCCGGCGGCGGTGGACGTAAACGTGCATCCCGCCAAGCGCGAGGTGCGTTTCCGCGAGCCGGGCGCGGTGCGCGAGGCGCTCGTCGGCGTGGTGCGCCGGACGCTGGAAGCGGGCCGGGCGGACTGGTCGCGCTCGTTTCACCAACCGCCCTTACCGGACCAGGGGCTGCCAGCGACCAGGACTTTGCCCACGCCTGCCCCCTCGCTCGTGGCGGACCGGACCGCCCCGGCATTCCCGCCGCCGACCTTGCCCGCGAAACGGGCCTCCGAGATTGCTGCGCCGGTGTTGCGTGACTTGCCCGCGCTGCTGCCCTTCGCGCCGGTGCCGACGGTGGCCGCCCCGGCGGAACGGCGCGAAACCGTGGCGGGATCGTTCAAAATTCTGGGAGTGCTCGGGCGGCTCTACGTGCTCATGGAGAACGTGAGCGGCCTCGTGCTGGTCGACCAGCACGCCGCGCACGAACGCATCCTGTTTGAAGAACT
>CAXUHC010000014.1:0-17095 GCA_964250705.1 uncultured Chthoniobacterales bacterium
CAGAGCGCCGTCCCTACAGCCCGCAGGCTTACCCAAGCGAGACGCGCTCCAGAACGATAGGTTGGCCATACGAGGCACCTGATGGACACCCCTGCGGTCGCGCGCCAGATGTCCGCCCCACAGGTCGACGCCAGAGATCCGGGCTCGCCGTGCAGTGCTCTTAAAAGGCCAGCGTGATACGTCGTTGCGCACCCGCACGCGATCTTCACGCGTAAAGAGGTTTCAGTGAAAACGGCTATCCACTGGTTCCGGCGCGACCTGCGCCTGACCGACAACACCGCCCTCAACGCCGCCGCGGCCGAGGCCGAGGGTCGGGTGGTCACGGTCTACATCCTCAGCAAATGGCAGGGCCGGCACCACTGGGTCGGGCCGAACCGCCAAGAATTTCTTTGCGAAAACCTCCGTCTGCTCGGCGCAGACCTCGAAAAGGCTGGCGGTCGACTCGTCATCCGTTGCGGCAAGGCAGAGGAAGAACTCGAAAAGCTTCTCACGGAAACGAAGGCAGGGGCGATTTATTGCAACCGCGACCCTGACCCGTTCGGGCGCGGGCAGGAAGACGCCGTTGGCAAGATGGCCGCGAGCCACGGGGCGGAGTTCCACGCCGAGAAGGACGTGGCGATGTTCGAGCGCGACGATCTGCTTTCTGGCACCGGCAAGCCGTACCGCGTGTATTCGCCTTATTTCCGCGCGTGGGCCAAACTGGAAATGCCGCCGGTCGGCCCGCGCGCGGACCGCCTGTCCGCGCCGCCGAACATTCAGAGCCTGCCCTTGCCGAACCTGTCGCATTGGAAGCTCAAAAGCGAAGGCACCCGCATCATCGCCGCCGGCGAGGACGCTGCCCGCAAGCGTCTGCACGCCTTCCTGTCGCCAAAGGGCGGCGTGCAGGACTACGCCACCCGCCGCAACACCTTGGGCGACGACACCAGCAGCCGACTTTCGCAGGATCTGCGCTGGGGGCTGTTGTCGATCCGGGAGGTTTTCCACTCCGCCCGCGAACTGACCGCCGCGCTGCCCAAGGACCGCCGCGAACACGCCGAAAAATTTGTTTCGGAAGTCGCGTGGCGGGATTTCTACATGCAGATTCTTTTCCATTTCCCGAACGTGCTCGACGAGGACTTCAATCCCGCCACGCGCGGCCTGCCATGGGCCTGGGAGAAGGATGAACCCGAGGCATTCGCTCGCTGGTGCGAGGGACGGACGGGATTCCCACTGGTGGACGCGGCGATGCGCCAGCTCTCGGGCCTCGGGTTCATGCACAACCGGCTTCGGATCGTCACGTCGATGTTCCTGACCAAGGACCTGCGTTTCCATTGGCGCGAGGGCGAGGCGCTGTTCATGCGCAAGCTCGTGGATGGCGAGATCGCCAACAACAACGGCAATTGGCAATGGAGCGCAGGCACCGGCGCGGACGCCGCCCCGTATTTCCGCATCCAGAACCCGTGGACGCAAAGTGCACGCTTCGACGTCGATGGCCGGTTCATCAAGGAATGGGTGCCCGAACTGCGCGACGTGCCAGCCGAGCGCCTGCACGTTCCCCCGGCCCCTGGCATGCGCCTGGCGAAGCACTACCCGCCGCCGATGGTCGATCATGCCCAGGAGCGCGAGCGCACGCTGGAGATGTTCAAGCGGCACCGTGCGGCGCACCTGGTTGCACCGCACCCTGATGGAAAAACAACGTCACCATGAAGCAGATAAATGAGGTGATCCGCGGTCTGGCGGGTGCGTTTGAAACACTCGGTCGGAACATCCTTGTTCGCTGTCGTGGCGCGTCGCGGCGCTGGTGGCGGTTCTCGAGACGTGCTTGGCGCGAACGGTCATCCGCGCACAGGCGGCGGGTTGTGATCACCCCTATCTTATGGGGATGAAACGAAGTAACGTTCTGCCGTGACACAAAACTACGATGCCCTCCTGGGTGCGCTGGGTGCCGACGCCGTCGCCATGCCAGTGCACTGGTACTACGACCGTGCCGCGCTCGCGCGGGATTACGGGCAGGTAGCCTCGTACCTGCAACCGAAGAGTCCACACCCAGACAGTATTTTGTGGCGGTCGCGCTATCTCCCTCTCAACGAGCGCGGCGACATCCTCCACGACCAAGCGCGCTACTGGGGCCAACGCGGCGTCCACTATCACCAATTCCTCGCGGCGGGCGAGAACACCCTCAACTTCCAACTGGCCAGCCAGCTCTCGGCACAGATTGCCCGGCTAAGCCGCTACGATGCTGATGCCTGGCTGGCGCTCTACGTTGATTTTATGCTCTCTCCGGGCAGCCATCACGACACGTATGTCGAGGAATATCACCGCGAGTTCTTTACCAACTACGCGCGGGGCCGCAAGCCGCGGGCCTGTGGGATCGCAGACGTGCACATCGGCGGCCTTGCAGGCGTGCCCGCCCTGTTCTCCGCGCTCGCCGGGTCCGAAGATGATGTGCGTGCGGCGGTCCAACTCCACGTCGGACTGACGCACAAAGACCCGCAGGTCTTGCGTGCCGCCGATGCCCTCGTACGCCTCTTGGAGGCGGTCCGTATTGGAGAGCCTCTGCGTGAAGCCATTTTGCGTTTGGCAAGTGACTGGATTTCGGCCGCCAAGGTCACCCGCTGGAACCGTGAGCCAGACACGATGGTGATCGGCCAACGCCTCAGCCCTGCCTGCTACATACAGGATGCCTTCCCCGCCGCGCTTTACTTGGCTTGGAAGTACGCTGATGATTTCGGCGCGGGGATCTGCGCGAACGCTCAAGTGGGCGGCGACAGTTGCCATCGGGGTGCGGTCGTCGGTGCATTGCTGGGGATGGCGAACGGGGTACCGCCCGCCTGGCGGGATGGCCTTGTCTCGCTGCCATCTACGGAGGGTGGAGAGCTGGCCGCTTCGCCATCGAGGGATATGTCGGCCAGCTGAGCCGCCGTGATCCGGTTCGCTCCAGGCAGCGTGCGGCCGACCTCGCGCTGGAAATCAGCGAGCTTGCGTTTGGCTACTGCGCGGTCGTTCGTTTTGAGACTTCGCCGGAACTCCTTGCCTTCCTTCTCAACTCGCGCATATTAGGCCCCGTTGGGCGTGTGCCTGTAAAGGCATTCACCCACCTTCTCGAAGGAACCTTTCTTCGTGCTGACTTGCTCCGACCGATTCTCAGCCGATCCTATACGATCCTGAGCATATGCCGTACAAAACAGCCGGACAAAGAGAAATTCGCGGGAGCCGCAGATTGATTGTAAGTCTTTCTGCAGTGTCAGTTCGGGATGTAGCTTAGCTTGGTAGAGCGCCTGGTTTGGGACCAGGAGGTCCAGGGTTCGAATCCCTGCATCCCGACCACTTCCAACGTCGACCGGCAGCGATCCTCAGCGCACCGAGACGATGCGCTGGCCGCCGTTGAACAGACGTTCACCCGCACGCTTGCCGAGGAGTTGCCGCCCCAGCGGGGATTGTCCTGTGACCACGAGCACCTCCTGCCTATCGTGCAGGACTTCCGTCCCGCCCGCGCTGGGACCTACGAAATAAAACATTCGTTCTCCTTCGCCTTCGACCTCCACCAGCGCGCCGATGCCGACGGGCTCGCCCGGCGCGAAATCGCGCCGGTCCAGCGCGGCGAATTGCTCCCGGGCCCGCGTCGTTTCCAGCGCCTGCCGGGACTGGCCGTGCGCCAGGTAAGAGGCTTCTAACCCGCGGGTATCGTACTTGTTTTCCGCGCGGCTCTGGTCGTCGGTCGCGTCGGCCTGCGCCGCGCGCGCGGCCCGCGTGTAACGCGCCAGCTCCGCGTCGAGATGCGCCAGGAATTTCCCGATCAAAATCCCCTTGTCCATCGTCACATCTGCGAACGCAGCAGCCCGAACGCGCCGTCGATCAGCTTCTGCACCGGCGAACGTCCCTCCCATTCCCCCAGCGTGATCTCGCGCGACTGCGCCAGGTCCGCCTCGAAGACCGCAACCTGCTCCGCGCCGAACGCATCGTCCAGAATGTTGATGTTCGCTTCGTCGTTGAGCCGGAAGGAGCGGTTGTCGAAGTTACACGACCCCACGCTCACCCACGCCCCGTCGATGACGAGCAGCTTGCAGTGAAACATCGTCGGCTGGTACTCGTAAAACCGCGCCCCGGCCCGCAGCAGCCCGCCCCAGCGCGTGCGCGACGCGTCCCGCACGAACTGTTTATCGATCAACGGCCCCGGCACGAGGATCTCGACCCGGACCCCGCGCTCGCACGCCTGGATGAGCGTTTGCGTCGTCAGGTCGTCCGGGATGAAGTACGAATTTGCCAGGCAAATGCGCTGCCGGGCGGCGGCGATGGAGAACAGGAACATCAACCGCGCCGAATCGCTGCCCTCGTGCGGCGCGCTCTTGAACACCTGGCAGCGGTGGCCGCCGACCGGCGGCAACTCCGGGAAGTAGTCGTCGCCGTGCAGGACCGCCGCCGCCATTTCCATCCAGTTGTCGGTGAACGCGCTCTGGAGTTGACCCACCACCGGCCCCTCGACCTGGAAATGCGAATCGCGCCAGTGGTCGGGCGACTGCGCATGGCCGTTCCACACGTCGGCGATGCCCACCCCGCCAATGAAGCCGATCCGGCCGTCGACGACGAGCAGCTTGCGGTGCGTGCGGTTGTTGAGCCGGTCGAGGTCGGCGAGTTCGAGGATGTTGTAGATTTCGACCTGGCAGCCGGCGGCCCGCATCTGCCGGACCAGCGGGCTGCGGATGCAGTCGCACCCCGCGCCGTCGAGCGAGACGTGCACCTTCACGCCCGCCCGGGCACGCTCGGCCAGGGCGTTGGAAAACTTTTCGGCGATCCCGCCTTCCCAATAAATGAAACTCTCCAGCGTGACGCTCCGTTGCGCCCTGGCGATGGCGGCGAGCATGGGCGGAAAAATCTCGTCGCCGTTCTGGAACGCGGTGACGCGGTTGCCGCCGATGATGGCCGGGCCGAGAAGCTGGCCCAGCGAACGCTCGAAGCGCGGATCGGTCGGGCCGTAGTCCAGTTCGATCCGGTGGCTGATCTTGCGTTCGTAGGGGATGAAGTTGCGGGCGAAAAGAGCGCCGGCGACCCCGGCGGCGGCACCGGCGCCGAGGAGGGTAAGCGGATGAAATTGGCGAAGTTTGCGGATGAGCACGGGGTAAAAACAACGTGGGACCTCCGGTGGACACGCCGGCAACGGAACGGTTCACCTTGGACCTTGAATCTTGGTTTTTGAAGCTTGAATCTTGCCCCGGCGGACTTTCCCGGGAGGTCTGAATGTGCGCGGCTCCTGGTCCGATGCCAGCGCCTTTTTACAGCCCGGCCGGGTGCCGGATCACGCAGCCGTCCGCCGGGCGGCTGCGCGTGGTCCAGCGCGGGCCGCTGTTCCCGGAGCCGCGGCCGGTGTAACCGGTGTCGAAACGCAGCCCGGCCACCACCAGGAACGCGTGGCCATCGCGCGCGTACACGCTGATCCACCGCCCCGGTCCGCGTTCCCCGTAGTGCCGGAATTCGTCCGAAGTCATCACTCCGCGCAGCCGCCCCGCGCCGCGCAACACGTAGGAGGCGGCCCCGGAGCAATCGAAACCGCCGCCGTTGGAACCGTGGCCGCCGCCGTAGACGTAGGGCGATCCCGCGATGGCGTTGCCCGCCGAGATCGCCCGCCCCACGGCTTCGGGCGCGCGCGACGGGGTGGTTGCCAGGCCGTCGTCGGTGACCCGCGCGGTCCTGCCGGGAACGTATTGGTAAACGTAGGGCGGGGTGTCCGCGCAACCTGCCAGGAGGACTGCCACCGCCAACAGCGGCAGGGCGCGCCAGCCGGAAAAAAGGTGTTTCAAAGGTGAAATCATACCGCTGGAAGAGACGAGACGCACCGACGCCGACTTCGACTATTTTGTCATCCTGAGCGGAGCACCGCAGGTGCGCAGCCGAAGGACCCTCCGGTCGTCGGCAGACACCATCGCTTGCCTACCGGCGGTCCGAAGGTCCTTCGGCTCCGTTGCACTCCGCTCAGGATGACAGAATTTAAGAACGGCGGTGGACCGCCTCAACGAAGCAACATTCCGGCCACGCCGCGCAAATTACGAGCGCCGCAACGCCGCACCCTGGTGCAAGGCCGTCTCGATCAGCGCGGCTTGCCTGGCCCAATCCTTGACCCACGCTACCTGCACGGGCCGGCTGGGCGAACGCCGCATTCTCCGGCTGCGATCCGTGGTCCGCCAGAAGCCGCGCAGTTCGCGCAGCGCCTCGCCCGGGGTGCGCCCGTGGCGTTGCAGCCAACAGGCGACCACCGTGCCCGTGCGCCCCGCCCCGCCCTGGCAATGCACGTACACCTTGCGCTCCGCGGCCATCGCCGCGTCAATCGCGTCGAGAATCTCCGCCATCTGCCGGGGATCGTTCGGCACATGGTCGTCGAGAATCGGAAAACGCCGGTACTCGACTCCCATTCCTTTGAACAGACTGGCGTAAGGAAACATTTCCTTCGGCTCGGTCAGGTCGATGAACGCGGTGATCCCTGCGTCCAGAAACGCCTTGAGCTTGTGCCGGGCTTCGCCGCCCGTGTTGCCGCCGGGATACTCGCCCGCCAGCAGACGATCCTTCACCACCCAGTACGAGTTGGGATTCGGCGTGTTCCTGGCACCGCCGTTCCGTCGGTCCCTGATGGACGTCAGCCACGGCAGACGAGACAGCATGAACCGATACGAGCTGGCAAGAGTCATGGGTGTCCAGAGAGGTCAATCTGAAGGGTACGCAATTTGTCGGGACAGCTTGCAAGCGCAAAACCAGGCCCGTTTTTGAAAATCCTGTCTTTCGCCGGAACACCGCGGTTTCTTCACACGGAAAGATTGACCAACCGCGCGGAATCCGTCAAGCTCAACGCGATATGTCATCTACTGCTACCGATACCGCTTCCGCCCGTTGCGACGCCGCCGTCGCCCGCCGCAGCCTCCTCCAGCATCCTTTTTACCTCGCCTGGAGCGACGGCACCCTGCCCGTGCCCGCGCTGAAAGAGTACGCGCACGATTACGGCGCGTTCATCCGCACGGTCGGCCAGGGGTGGGAAGCCGTCGGCGAGACGCACATCGCCGGGGTGGAAGAAGGTCACGCGCAGGTCTGGCAAAACACCTTCGCCGCCGGTCTGGAAACCACGGTCGACTCCCCGCGCGCCGCCGAGGCCGCCGCGCTGGTCGCTGCCGCCCAGGAGCTTTTCTCCGACCGGGTGACCGCGTTGGGCGCGCTCTACGCCTTTGAATCCCAGCAACCTTACACGGCGCAGAGCAAGCTGGCGGGCCTGCGCGAGCATTACCGGCAGTTGCCCGAGTGCTGCGGCGAATATTTCCGTTTGCACGAGGACGATTTCGACGAGCCCGCGCTGCTCGCCGGACAGATGAACGCGCTGCCCGCCGCCGAGCAGGAGCGCGCGGTCGCCGCCTGCGAACGCCTGAGCCGGTCGCTTCACGACGCCCTCACCGACCTCTACGCGCCGCATCGGTGAGTTCCGGCGCGCACGGCGACGGAGCGCCGTGGCGACCGGCTTCCAGATCGGCAATCATTCCGGCCAGCGGTTCACATCTTTATAATAGATGTAACTGGCCGGGGTCTTGCCCGTCGCCACGAACCACTGCGGACAATAGGGGGCCATCCAGATGGCATCGCCCGCCTTGACCGGATACCAACGGTCTTCCAACCGGTAAATCCCCTCGCCCGCGAGCATCAGGAGGCCGTGCTCCATGACGTGCGTTTCCACGAAGGGCAGCGTCGCGCCCGGGGCGTATTTGAAGATGTTCACCGCCAGGTCAAAGCCCGGCGCGTCCGGCAGCAGGACTTGCAGCATCGCCGCCGGGTCACCCAGAAACGGCGTGCCCGGCACGTCCTGCTCGTGCCCGAACACCGGCGCAATGTCCGACCCGAGCAGCGGTGCGTAGTGTTTCTCGAAAATCAGCAAGCTCGCCCCCGCCGCCGCCCCCCGGAACCGGTATTCCGACCCCGGCGGCACGTAGACGTAGCCGCCGCTGGTCAGTTCGGTGCGCTGGCCGCTGAGCATCACTTCCGCCGTGCCGTCGAGCACGTAGACAAACCACTGGCAGCCACGCGTCTCGCCGTAGCCCGCGCCCGCCGCGCTCAACTCGATCTGGTACTGACAGAAACGCGCGCCCAGCGACTCGGAGATCACCACGTAGCACGTCGCGCCGGTCCACCGCGGCAGGGCCGAGGGCACCCAGCCATCGGGCGACAACAGGGCGTGGCGCGCCTGGACCGACGTGCGCGTGGACCCGAAGGGATGACTGCGCCGGACCCCGTTTCCCCCGATGATTTCCGCCGGCGGCATCATGGCGTGCTCCCGTCCGCCGCTGCTTCCGCCGCGTTTTCCGCCGGACGCAGGAGCCGCCCGCCGCCGGGCCGCGCGACGATGCGCCCTTCCTTGTAGATGGTTTCCCCGCGCCGGATCGTGCGCGAGATCCGGCCATGCAGGTGCCGGCCCAGGTAGGGCGAGTGCGCCGGGTAGCGGGAAAAAAGCGTTTCCTGGCGGACCTCGTCCGTGGCGTCGACGTTGATGATGACCAGATCGGCGTCCGACCCCTGCCGAATCTCGCCCTTGGCCGGGTGCAGGCGGAAACGCCGCGCGACGTTGGTGGCGAGCAATTCGGACAGGCGTTCGAGCGGCAGCGGGTGGAGCGGGTCCCGCGCGGCGGTGAGCATGAGCGGCAGGGTGGATTGCCCCCCGGCGATGCCGCCCCACGAAGCGAAGAGGTCCTTCCGGTACTTGACCTCCGGCGGCGCGGGCGAGTGGTCGGACGCGATCATGTCCACGCCCCCGGCGGCGACTTGCTCCCAGAGCGCGGCTTGCTCGGCGCGGGTGCGCAACGGCGGGGCGCACTTGGCCAGCGGCCCGAGACGCTCGACGTCTGCCTCGGTGAGGATCAGGTAATGCGGGCAGGTTTCGCAGGAAATGTTGAGTCCCTGGGCCTTGGCCCCCGCGACCAGTTCAATGCCGCGCGCCGTGCTGACGTGGACGATGTGCAGCGAGCACTCGGTTTCCCACGCAAAGAGGATCGCGCGCTGGATAGCCTCCAGTTCCGCGATGGCCGGGCGCGAGGCGAGATAATCCGCCGCCGAGAGCCGCCCGGCAGCGACGGCGCGCCGGGCGAGGTTGGCGGTGATGGACTCGTTCTCCGCGTGGACGGCGACGATCTGCTCCAGGTCGAAGGCCCGGCGCATCCCTTCGAGGAGCGTGCCATCGTCGGCCATGGGGAAATCGTCCACGCCGCTGTTGCACATGAACGCCTTGAAGCCGATGACCCCGCAGTCCGTGAGTTCCTGCAGGTGCGTCAGGCTTTCCGGGCAAAGGCCGCCCCAGAGGCCGAAATCGAGGATCGAAGCGGCCTTCGCAAAATTCCATTTTGCCAGAAAACCGCCCTTGTCGAGCACGGGCGGCTGGGCGTTGAGCGGCATGTCGAAAAACGACGTGACCCCGCCGGCGGCCAGGGCGCGGGTGCCGTGGTCGAAGCCTTCCCAGTCCGTGCGGCCCGGTTCGTTGCAGTGCACGTGGGGATCGACCCCGCCGGGGAAGACGTAGTAATCGCTGGCGTCGAGGTCGCTGTCCGTGGAGCCGAAGACGGTGTTGCCCAGGGCGGTGACGACGCCGTCCTTGATCCCGAGGTCGAGCTTGGCCACGCCGTCGGGGCGGACCACGCTGCCACCGCGGATAATCAGGTCGAAGTCACTCATGAAAGCTGGGAGAGGTGGGGGCCGGAGGGAGCGGCGATTGTGCGAGGAAAGCGAGGAAATTGTCCATCACTTTTAACGCGTCCGCAACATCTTCCGGGGCAACGTGTTCGAGCGGATGATGGCTCAGGCCGTCCCGGCAACGCACGAAGAGCATGGCCGCGGGCATGACCGGGGCGAGGGCGACGGCGTCGTGGCCCGCGCCGCTGGGAAGTTCGAGGACGGAGTGGCCAGCGGCGCGCACGGCGTCCGCGAGCCGGGCGCGCAGGGCGGGGTCGAGCGGGGTGGCGGCGTGGGTCTGGACGGGGTGCCAGTCGAGCGTGAGACCACGCGAACGGGCCACCTGTCCGGCGGCGGCGTGCAGGTCTTTACAGGCGCCGAGGCGCTGGGCGTCGCGCGGGCTGCGGACATCCAGCGAGCCGGTGACGCTGCCGGGGATAACGTTGCCCGCGCCGGGGCGGACTTCGAGTTGGCCGACCGTGGCGACGAGGCCGTCCTCGCGCAAGGCGTGGTCTTCCACCAGGTTGACGAACTGCGCCGCGGCAGCGAGCGCATCGCGGCGCAGGCGCATGGGGGTCGTGCCCGCGTGCCCGGCCTGGCCCTCGAAGCGGAACGCAAAACGGCTCTGGCCCGCGATGGCGCTGACGATCCCCACCGGCAGGTGGTGCGCTTCGAGCACCGGGCCTTGCTCGATGTGAACTTCCACGTAGCCGAGCAGACCGCCCTCGGCGGCGGGGTCGAGACGGTCGGCGGCGAGGGTGCCCGGGTCGCCGCCGAAGTCACGGATCGCCTGCGCCAGCGTGATGCCCCGGGCGTCGGTCAGGGCAAGGCGGGCGGGGTCGAAGGGGTGACCCGCGAGCACGTCGCCGCCCAGGTAACTCGTGCCGAAACGCACGCCTTCTTCGTCGCTGAAACCCACCACGCCCAGACGGAAAGGCAGCGCGCCGTAGTGCCCGGCGGCAGCCTGTTCGGCAAGGTCCAGCGCGACGAGCACGCCGAGCGGACCATCGAAGCGGCCCGCCTCGCGGACGCTGTCAAGGTGCGAGCCGAGCAGCAGGAGCGGGCGGCCGTCGCGCGGCGGGAAGGCACGCAGATTGCCGATAGCATCGGTGCGGACAGGCAGACCGGCGGCCTCCAGCCAGCCACCGACGAGGGCGTTGGCGCGGCGCAGGGCGTCGGAGCCGAAGGTGCGCGTGAGCAGGCCATCGGCGGTCTCGCTGATGGCGGCGAGTTCGTCGATGCGCCGCAGGAGAAGTGCGGCGCGGTCGGTGGCTTCCGCGGTCATCCGACCGCTTACACGGCTTGAACTGACTTTGGATCGGCGGCACCGATAAGTTGGCTTACACTCCGGTGGTCAAATAAACTCGGCGTCCCGTCCGGCGCGATGTAGACCGCCATGCCGCCGCTGAAGGCCAGCGCCTCGGAATGCTCGACCTGGAAGCGCGTGCCGCTCAGCAACTCCACCGTGAAAGGCTGGAAAGGGACACGACGGCAAAAGGCGCGCAGGCTGCGATCAAAACTCTCGGATTCCATCCTTCCAAATGTGGTCTGAATCCGCCGCGATGTCCAGCCGCACTCAGCTCCCCCGGTAGGTCTGGTAAGCCCAGGGCGTCGTCAGCAGGGGGACGTGATAATGCGCGTCGGGGTCCGTGATCGAAAAACGGATCGGCACGCGGTCCAAAAAACGGTCCGCCGCCGCCAGCCCGAAGAAATCACCCACGCGGAAAACCAGTTCGTACACCCCCGTCATAAATTCCTCGCCCGCCAGCAGCGGGCCGTCGGTGCGGCCGTCGGCGTTGGTGCGCACCGTGCGGAGGCGGTGTTTTTCCCGGCTGCCCTCCGCGCCCACGCGCACCGCCCAAAGCTCGATCTCCATCCCGGCGGCGGGCCGGCCACGGGTCAGGTCCAGCGCGTGGGTCGTGAGCTTGCCGGTAGACATAGGATCATGGGTACCAACGAGCATCTTCCGAATCTCCGGCTTTGACAAGAACCGCCGCCGGGATAACGTCGCCGCATGAATCTCGCGCGCCGTGTTCGGATCGGTGGGTTGCTGGTTATACTGGCCGCCGGTGGACGGTCGGCGCAGGCGCAGTCCGCGACCGATCAGACGACGCTGCCGCCGACCACCCCGCCCAACCAGATTTCCATCACGGCCACCGTTCCCACGGCCTATGCGGCGGCGGGGATCGCGGGCGTTTTCGAGATTACCCGCTCCAGCGAGAACGTGCTAGGCGATGTCACAATCAGCTATAAGGTAGGCGGCCAGGCGGTGGCGGGCCATGAGTACAAGGAGTTGAAGCTCACGCGGGTCATCCCGGCGGGTCAGACTACGGTGAAGGTCAAGGTGCATCCGCTCGCCGTGGCGGGCAGTAGCGGTACGGTCAAAGGCGTGAAGGTAACGCTGCTGGAGGGAAACGGGTATGCGCTCACCGCGGCCACGAAGGCGAAGGTCAAGGTCGTGCAGTGACAGGTGAGGGGCGGACCGGGACGCTACCGCATAAAGTTCTGTCATCCTGAGCGCAGCCGAAGGACCGGTAATGATCCAGGTAACGCGCAGCCCAACCTTTCGGATCTTCCGGCTGTAGCCACGGCGCTCCGTCGCCGTGTCTGCGTTCGAGGCGCTCGCCCGCACGGCGACGGAGCGCCGTGGCTACAGCCGGAGGCAGTCCAGGTGCGCCCACGGGATAATTACCGAAGGACCCTCCGGCTGGCGGCAGACCCCGCCGATCTGCCTACCGGCGGTCGGAAGGTCCTTCGGCTCTCGCTCGCGGACTCGCTACCGCTCAGGATGACAGAAAAATTTGAGCAGGTGGCAGCCTCAGCCTGCCACGAGGTCCGCCAGCCGGAAGGCGGCGATTTTTTCGATCTCGGCCAACGCGGCGGCGTGTTCCTGTTCCGGGGTGTGACGCAGGCGCGTCTCGAACCCGGCGAGGATGGCCTGCTTGCGGTTCGCGCGCACGCAGATGATGAACGGAAAGCCGAAACGAGCCTGGTAGGCGGCGTTGTGCTGCTCGAACCAGGCGATTTCCTCGGGGGTGAGTTGGTCCAGACCCGCACCCGCTTGTTCGGACGCCGACGCCGCGCCGAGGCGGCCCTCGCGCGCGGCGCGTCCGACCAGATCGGGGTGCGCGCGGATGAGGGCGAGTTGCCGGGCGGCGTTTACCCCGCGCACGGCGGCGCACAGCGCGGCGTGGAGTCCGGCGCGGTCGGGGAAGGGCCGGCGTTCCCAGGCGGCCTCCGCGACCCACGGAGAATGTTCGAACACCCCGCCGAAACGTGCAACGAACGCCGCGCGGTCCAGGCCGTTGACTTCCCTGATGCTTCCCGGCATGCGGGGAGCTTAGCAAAAGCGGGGGGAATGGCGACCTCCATGTCGAGTGGGCGCCGGACGGCAGAAAGGGAAACGAAGTTTTTTAAGCTGGGCGGGAATATGTCCGAAGTTTCGGCGTCTTCAGTCTGTGTAACCTTGCTAAACCATTCCTTCATGACCCGTTTCTTGTTGCCCACCCTCGCCGTCGGTTGCCTGCTGTCTTTGGCCGCCCCCAACCACGTCGCCGCGCAAAGCCCCGGCACGCGCGACCCCAGTTTTGTCGAATCCGGCTTTTTCCTCACCAAAATCGTCGCGCTGCCCGATGGCCGTTACCTCGGCCTCGGCAAGGATGACGGCAGCGATGATTCCCGCGTCCACCGCTTCCTGGCGGACGGTTCGGTGGACGGTTCCTTCGTGGCGCCGGAGGCCGAAGCCAAGGATTTCCTGCTCCTGCCCGACGATAAAATCCTGATCAGCGGAGCCTTCACCGAAGTCGGCGGCCAACCCCATCGCTTCGTCGCCCGGTTGAACGCGGACGGACGGCTGGATGCCTCGTTCAACCCGGACCTCTCTGGCCTGAGCGTCGGCGTCAACCAGATGCTCCGGCAAAAGAGCGGCAAGATCGTCGTGGACTCCGCGCACATTGCCTCCACGGGGCTTTCTTATTCGTTGCTCTCCCGTCTCAATACGGACGGCAGCCTCGACAAATCCTTCGAGACCTCGGTCGACGCCAGCTTTTTGGGCACGTTGCGCCTGCAATCCGACGACAAGATCATCGTGGCCGGTGCGGTCAACAAACTGGTCGATTTCACTCGTTACGATTACTACCGGCTGGGCCGGCTCAACGCCGACGGCACCACGGATAACTCGTTCCGCGCGGCAGCCGAAACCCGGGACGGACATGTCTTCTTCCCGGCGGACGTGCTGATCCTGCCCGACGACCGGATCGTGACCGGCGGCAGCATCGACGGTGACGACGATCTGGACACCGGCTACGTGCTGCGTTACAGCGCGGACGGCGTGCTGGACACGGATTTCAAGGTCACCGTGACGGGTCCGGCCTCCCCGGAAAACAACACCAACGTGAACGTCAGCGGGCTGGCCCGCCAGAAAGATGGCAAGATTCTCCTCTGCGGGGAATTCACCGCCGTCAACGGCGTGCCCAATCAGGCGGTCGCGCGCCTCAACACGGACGGCACCACGGACACGGCGTTTTCCGCGCTGGGCACCTTTAATGCCCCCCAGGGCGCGGGCAGTCCCGACGAGGTCGCCTTGCAAAAAGACGGCAAAGTGCTGCTTTCCGGCTTCCTGTTTTACAAGGGCGGGCCGAATGAGGGGATCATCCGCCTGCTCAACGACGACGGGACGACCGAGCCGCCCCCCGTCAACGCCAAGCTCCCCGACCTGGAAGTGGGTTTCGGCGACATCAAATCCGGTTTCAACGCCAAGGGAACGAAGGTGAAGTTCAAAGGCAACCTGATCGTCCGCAACGCCGGGAAGAAGTCCGCCAAGGGGGTGATCGTCGGGGCCTACGTGTCGGACGACAAGAGCTTCAGCGCCGATGACAAACCACTCTCCACGGTGGCCGTGGCTGACTTTGGAAAGGAACCCCTCAAAAAGAAGACGGACGCCGTGTTGGCGGTGACGTTTAAGGGGAAGTCCGCTGGGGTAGGGCCGTTGACCGGCAAGTATCTGCTCGTCGTCGTGGACCCGCGGAACACCGTGGAGGAACTCGACGACACCGACAACGTCAGCGCCACGGGGCCGTTGCCTTGAGGGCGTTGGTCGTGTGGTACGGTTTGACATTCCGGCTGTAGGGACGGCGCTCTGTCGCCGTGCTTTGCGCGATTCCCGCTCTCCGGCAGACACGGCGACAGAGCGCCGTGGCTATAGCTGGAGAAGACCACCGCCAAACAGTACCATTACCAGGGCGTTGCATGGTTTGACTTTCCGGCGGCGGTTTTCTAGGCTGGAGGCATGAGCATCCCCGTTCCCGGCCTCCGCAGCCCCGCCGATCAGGTCGGTGGGCTGCTTTATTTTGGCCGTATGATCGACAAGATCCGCTTGCACCACGCAGGCAAATTACCGCCCGATTACGTGCCCAACCTGGGCGGCGGTTTTGACGAACGCTGCGTCCATTTTCTGCGGGTCTCGTACCGGGCGTTGGGGGACCGGGTGCTGGCTGCCGGGGAGGGCGCGCCGGACGAAATGCTCCTGGACTGGGCGCTCCACGAGGGCAGGCATCCCGACGAAGAGGAGATCGAGGTCTGGAACGAGTTCATGCGCAAGCGCGGCTGGAAGGACGCTGCCAGCCAGCGGCTCGGCGAGCGTAAACTGGAAAGCGGGTTGCAGGATCGCGCCGAGATCGAGACTTTTTTCCAGTACATCGACGCGGACGAGGGGCGTCTGTAATAGCACCGGCGAGTAACCATGCTCAGTTATGCCCAGGGAACTTCGCCATGCTTTCTGCCTGCTGCTAATTTGTGCGTGGTCCGCATCGGCACAAAGCCCATCACCAGCCTTTGTACCTTGGTTTCCAGCGCCTAACACACCCGTCTTTGGCGTGGCAACCAAGGATACGATCTGTGTTTACCTGCTCGGACATGTGCGTAAACCCGGTGCGTACTACTTCCCTCGCGGCTACACCCTTCGTCAGGCGGTCGAAGCCGCAGGGGGGTTGACCCTCACGGCAGACTGGCGAACGATCGTGAGATACTCCGGGATCCTGAGGCACAAATACATCGGTTTTCCCCCGCAAATCATTCGTTTCGCAGGGGACCGCGCGAAGGCTGAGCAGATGCCCTTGGAGGATGGAGATCAGGTCTATTTCGAAAACGAATCCTACTGAAGTCGGTCACGACGCCGTTTGTAAGCCGCCACGTTTGATTGCGTCCCAAACCTCCTTCCCAATCTCGCCGATCCCGTCTAAACTCCGGCCATGCATCTTCTGCCGACGACGCTGCTTGCCGTGGACCCGCTGCTCTTCGCGTTCCGCGAATCCACCCTGCCCGGCAAGCTCATCCTCGGCTGCCTGTTCGTCGGCTCGATTTTCAGTTGGTCGGTGATGGTGACGAAAATCCGCGTCATCCAGTTCGCCCGGCGGCGCACGGAAGAATTTCTCGAACAATTCCGCGCTGACCGCCTGCCCCTGCGTATCTACGAGAGCGGTGTCACCTACGACGGCGCGCCGCTCTACGAGGTCTACCACGCCGGGTGCCAGGAAATGACGTTTCACCTGCTCGGCTCGACCGAGGTGGACGAGACGTTCCACGACCGGCTCGAAATCGCCGACAAGATCACCCCGGCGCAACTCCACGCGGTCACGGCGATCATGGAGCGCGCGGTCGGTGAGGAGGCGTTGCGGTTGGAATCGCAACTCATCCTGCTTTCGACGGCGGTCAGCGGGGCACCCTTTCTCGGGTTGCTCGGGACGGTCTGGGGCGTGATGGACACGTTCACCGGCGTGGCCGTGGCGGGCAAACCCAACCTCGCCGCCATGGCCCCGGGCGTGTCCGGCGCGTTGGTGACGACCGTGACCGCGCTGCTCGTGGCGATCCCGGCGATGTTCGGCTACAACTTCATCCTCACGAGCCTGCGCGCGTTGATCGTGCAGATGGACAATTTTTCCGCCGAACTCGAAAGCGAGTTCGAGCACAGGTACGTCAGCCACCAGCTGCACTGGTCGTCGCGGCTGGCCATGAAGTAACGGCCCCATGCGCCGCCGCTCTTCCCAGCGCGAGGGTTTGCAGACCCTGTCCGAGATCAACGTCACGCCGATGCTCGATCTGTGTTTCGTGCTGCTGGTCATTTTCATGATCACCACGCCGCTGCTCGAAAACAACAACGACCTCGCCCTGCCCAGCGGCGCGGGAAGCGATCATCCCGTCGAGGCGGACAAGGTGCGCACGCTGACCATTGACCACAACGAAGTCATCGCGCTTGACGGCGAGACCGTCCCGCCGGGCCGGCTGTTGCCCCGGTTGGAAACGCTGCGCAACGAAAAGGGCGCGGACGTGGCGGTGGTCATCCGGCCCGACAAGACCCTCACCGTGCAGAAGCTCGTGGGCGTGATGGACGCCCTGCGCGCGGCGCGGATTGCGAAGGTGGGCGTCATCACCGAAG
>CAXUHC010000014.1:17105-32209 GCA_964250705.1 uncultured Chthoniobacterales bacterium
CCCCTGACCCGCGCATGGACGCCGACAAACGCTTCCGGCGCAACGTGGCGCTCATCGCGCTGGCCCACGTGCTCGTGATCGGCGGGATCACGTGGTACGCGACGCATTCCGACCAGCGGCTCAAGCCGGTGGAGAAGGTCGAGTGGATGGACCCCGGCACTTTTTCGTCCGGCTCGGCGGGCGCACCGGCCCCCGCGCCGTCGGCGGCTGCCAACGAGTGGGACGACGCGCCTGCATCCACCCCCGCCACCCGCAAGGCAGCGACCAGCGACGAAAGCACACCCGTGCCGATCCCGAGTCTCGCGCCTGTGGTGGACGATCCGTTTGCCACCACCCGCCGCGCGACCCCCACGCCCACGCCGCCCCCCACCCCTACCGCCACACCAACGCCCACTCTCACCCCGACGCCGAAGCCTACCCCGAAACCGACGCCCACGCCGCCCCCGACCCCAAAACCCACAGCAACCCCCAAGCCCACCCCGACCCCCACCCCGAAGCCGACGCCGAAGCCCACTCCAAAACCGACCCCCGCTCCGAAACCCAAGCCCACGCCCACGCCGACCCCCAAGCCCAAGAAAGCCAAGGAATCGCCCACGCCCACCCCGGCGACCGAAAAGAAGAAAGCGGACGCTGACGACGACGAAACCGACGACCCGAAACCCACGCCCAAGCCCAAGGCTTCGCCGACCGTCGCCAAAGCCAGCCCGACGCCCGGCGAGAAATCGCAAAGATCGGGCGCATCGTCAGCCAAGAAAAAGCCTGAAAGCGGCAAACCCGCCCACGTGGACACCCCGGAGGAATCTGCCGCCAAGGCCGCCGCGCTGGCTGCCGGGATCAACGCGGGCAGCGGCGGCGGCGAGGCAGATGGTTCGTCCGACGAGGGCGGGTTCCACGGGCACGGCAAGGGCAAGGGCGGCGGCACGTCGTCCGGCAGCGGTTCCGGCGATGGCAACGGCAAGGGCGGCAGCGGCGGCACTGCAGCCAGCGAGGTCGGCTGGTACAGCGAGATGATCCAGACGCGATTCAAGAGCGAATGGGACAGCCACGACTTGAAGGGGGATGAGTCGCCGACGGTAAAAATCCGCATCGAGAAAGATGGCCGCATCTCGAAATTCTCGCTGATACATCCCTCGGGCAACGCGGCCATTGACGACTCGGTGATGGTTGGCCCCGGGCGCGTCAAGCAGGTCGAAGCGCCGCCGTCCGCTTTGACCAAGGCAAAGGGATATTATGAAATGGCCGTGCGCTTCGAATTATTACCTGAATGAGGTGCCGCGTGAGGATCGAGATGCCCTTGGCTCTGGTCGTAGTGCTGCCACGCGCTCCCGGCGAAGTACAACTTCGCAGACAAGGGCGTTCCCAAGTACAACTTGGGAACGAGGGAGAAAAAGTTGCAAAGACCCTGAAAGATTCTCCTTTTATCCGCGTACTCTACGTAACTTGCGGATCATCTCCTCGTGCTTGAACATTCTTTCCCGTTTGCACGTCGCACCGTTGCCTGCTCACATCGTTGTCTGAAACCCATGATGCTCCGCCGTCCGCTCATCCTGCTGTCGCTGCTCGCCCTCTGCCTCGGAACCTCCGCCGCCCATGCCGCCGAGGACGACGTACCCGTCATCACCGTGCGCAAGAACGCCGGGCCGATCGACCTCGCGCTCAACCCGCTCGGCGGTCCTGACGGCGCGGCGGCCACCAAGACCCTCGCCGACGATCTCAACCTGGCCGGGGCGTTCGCCATGAACGTCGGCGGCGGCAGCGCGACGTACACCGCGCGCGGCCAGGCCGGGGGCGGCGGCTTGCAGGGCACGCTGGTGGACCGGGGCGGCAACGCGCTCGTCAACAAAACGTACTCCGGCCCGGCGCGCACGGCGGCGCATCAGTTCGCCGACGACATCGTGTTCGCGCTCACGAAGCAGCACGGAATCGCCGGGGGCAAGATCGCGTTCATCGGCACGCGCACCGGCCACAAGGAGGTCTACACCTGCGACACCGACGGCGGCAACCTGCGCCAATTGACCAACGACGGCAACATCAGCGTCGGCCCGGCGTTGAGCCCCGACGGACGCCGCCTCGCTTACACCGGCTACAAGAGCGGGTACGCGGACGTTTACGTGATCAACCTCGCCAGCGGCAACCGGGACCGGGTCGTCAAGTTCCCCGGCACGAACACCGGCGCGGCATTCTCGCCCGACGGCAGCCGCCTGGCGCTGAGTTGCAGCAAGGACGGCAACCCGGAATTGTATACGGTCGGCGCGGGCGGCGGCGACGGGCGGCGGCTCACGCGCACGCCGGGGGTGGAAAGCTCGCCCACGTGGTCGCCGGACGGCGGCGAGATTATCTACGTGTCGGACGCGGGCGGGCAGCCGCAGCTTTACCGGATCGGCGCGGACGGCGGCAGCGGGCGGCGCCTCTCGGCGGGCTTCGGGTACTGCACGGAGCCGAACTGGTCGCCGGACGGCAAACGCCTAGCGTTCAACGTGCGCGAGGGCGGCGGGTTTTCCGTGGCGGTGCTCGACCTGGACGGCGGCGGCGCGCGCGTCGTGGCGTCCGACGCCGGGCGGCCCGCGTGGGGCGCGGACTCGCGGCACATCCTCTTTAGCAGCGGTGATTCGCTTTGCATTCTCGATGTGCCCACCGGCAAGCGCACGCAGGTCGTCGGCGGCGTCGGCAAAGTGTCCGAAGCCACCTGGTCTAGATAAGGATCAAAATTCAAGAACCAAGATTCAAGGAAGCTTCAAGGATCAAGATTCAAGGTTCCGAATCCGACGAGTTCCGTACCACCAATGATTTTCCTCCACATCCCGGCTTGAGTCTTGAGTCTTGAATCTTGAGACTTCCTTGAACCTTGGTTCTTGAATCTTGAATCTTTCTTATGAAATCCCGATACATCCTGTTGGCGGCCCTTTTGATGGTCGCGCTTCCTGCCTGCAAATCCAAAAAGAACGGCGCTTACGGCGAAAACGGCAGCGGCGCGTACACCGGCGATAGCGACCGCGTCAACGGCACGCCGCTTTCCGGGCGCGACGAGGGCACGTCGTTCCTCGACCCAAACGTGTCCAAGAGCCGGTTCCGGCCCGTGCATTTCGCGTTCGATAGTTTCAGCATCGAGAGCGGCGACATGGGGGTCGTGCGCCAGGTGGCCGACTTCATGCAGACGGGCTCGAACAAAGTGATCATCGCCGGGTTCTGCGACGAGCGCGGCACGGCGGATTACAACCGCGCGCTGGGCGAGAAACGCGCCGGGGCGGTGCGCGAGGCGCTCATCAGCGACGGGGTCGATCCGGGACGCCTCCAGACGGTGAGCTTCGGCGCGGAAATGCCGGTTGATCCGTCCTCCAACGAAAGCGCCTGGGCGAAGAACCGTCGGGCGGAATTCGGGGTGACGCGGTGAGGACGGCTATCTTGCCGTACGAATTGTTTCTATCATCACGACCGGGTTTCCATCGGCGTCTAGATGTCCGATTGGCAGTTCACATCCTACTTCGAGAACGACGTTTTGCCACGCCGTCCATATCTCACGAAGAAGATGTGCATCCGCGTCGTTTTCAATCCTGTTCGCAGCGAGCCGCGGGAGCACAATCGTTTCCGTTTCTGGGCGGCGGTCCCGGAACTCGGGGGCCGCTTCTTGCGTGTCGTCACGCTTGCCGATAAGTTGACCATCCACAATGCTTTTCCCGACCGGAGGTTTCGCCCATGAAACTGAACTACCATCCCGACACGGATTCCCTTTACATCGCGCTTTCGCCCAACCCGAGCGCCGATAGCAACGAAGTCGCTGAGGGTGTCGTGCTCGACTTCGACGCAGACGGACGGTTAGTCGGCATCGATATCGACAACGCCAGCCACAAGCTGGACCTGCACGAACTCACGACTGACCAGATCCCGGTGCAAGCGAAAGCTGCTTAGCATCCCGGAATCATGCACTCCTTCCACTACTACCAAGGCCAGCTCCGTTGCGAGGGCGTGGACCTCGCCGCCCTCGCCGCCGAACACGGCACGCCGCTCTACGTCTACAGCGCGCAGACCGTCCGCGACCACTACCGCCGCCTCGACGCCGCGCTCGCCGGTCTCGACCACCTCATCTGCTACGCCGTCAAGGCCAACAGCAACCTCGCCGTCCTCAACCTGCTCGTCCACGAACGCAGCGGATTCGACATCGTCTCCGTGGGGGAACTTTTCCGCGTCGTCCAGGCCGGGGGCAAACCCGAGTGCTGCACGTTCGCGGGCGTCGGCAAGACGCGCGAAGAGATCGAGTACGCGCTGCGCCAGGGGGTGCTCTCCTTCAACGTCGAGAGCGAGGCGGAACTCGAACTCATCAACGCCGTCGCGGGCGACCTGCACCGCCGTGCGCCGGTCGCCATGCGTATCAACCCGGACGTGGGCGCGGGCGGCCACAAGTACATTTCCACCGGCAAGAGCGAGAACAAATTCGGCGTCGGCATCGACCGCGCGCTGGAGGTCTACAAGGCCGCGTCCCGGATGGAGAATATCCGGCTGCGCGGGGTGCAGATGCACATCGGCTCGCAGATCACCGAGGCCGGTCCGTTCGCGCAGGCGGTCAAAAAGGTCGCGCCCGTCGCGGCGGAGTTGCGGAGCGAGTACGGCATCGAGTTTTTCAGCGTCGGCGGCGGGTTGGGCATCGTTTACAAGTCGTCGCTCCAGAGCGGCCAGGAAGCTTGGTGGCGGCACGACGCCGAACAGGCGACGCATGCGCTCACGGTCGAGGAATACGCCGAGGCCATCGTCCCGGCGCTCCAGCCCCTGGACTTGCGCATCCTGCTGGAGCCGGGGCGTTTCATGGTCGGCAACGCGGGCGTGCTGCTGAGCACCGTGCAGTATCTGAAGACAACGGCCAGCGGGAAGAAATTCGTCATCGTGGACGCGGGCATGAACGACCTGATCCGGCCCGCGCTCTACGAGGGCTACCACGAGATCGTGCCGGTGCGCGAACCCGCCGCCAGCGATCCGCGCGAGGCGGCGGACGTGGTCGGCCCGGTGTGCGAGAGCGGCGATTTCTTCGCGCAGGCCCGCGAACTGCCCCCCCTGCGCCAGGGCGAACTCATCGCGCTCATGAGCGCCGGGGCCTACGGGTTCACGATGTCGTCGAACTACAACTCGCGTCCGCTCGCGGCGGAAGTGTTGGTCGACGGCGGCCGCGCGCAGGTGGTCCGCGAGCGGCAATCCCTCCACGACCTCATTCGCGGCGAGCGGTTGGTGAAGGAATCGGCAACTTCACACGTCTGAACAACATGGAAACTTTCGAGAGGATCAGGGCGGGTGCCACGGGCAAAATCTTTCCAAGCACCGGGTAGGGAGGAGCGTCCCTGCTCCTCCCATCCTTACCCAATGTGCGTAGAACTTGGTGGGGGAAGCCGCGTGCGCAAACAACGCGAGAAGGTGATGGCGTCGGCCTGTTCGCGCCGCTGCCCCTCCGGTTTCCAAGCGCGGTCGCGCAAACCGGGGAGGAGCAGGGACGCTCCTCCCTACCCCTGGCTCTGGAGGCTGCTCTCCATCCCTGCCGTGTCAAGGTTGACGCAGGCACGGTTCCGGCTACATAATACCGCCGCCCGCCTGCCCTTTTCATGAAGATCGCTCCTCTTTCCGTCGGCCTGCTTTACGCGCTGCTGGCCTCGCCCGCCGCTCTCCGGGCGCAGGGCACGCCGAACAGCGCGGCCGTCCGCACCGCCGCCTACAACGTTTCCACCCAGCCCGCGACCCGCACGGAGCCGCCGCCGCCCGTGGTCAACGGCCCGCCGCGAGAATACGTCCTGCTCACGGGCAGCGCCTCGCTCATCGAGTGGGAGAAATACAAAGCCGTGCCGCACGACCAGTTCTGGGGCAGCTTCGTGCGCGCCACCCGCACCCGCTTCCAGCAGTTGCAAAAGGAGAACGGCAACGACCCCAACGCGCTCTACACCTGGCTCGTCTTCGAAGACGGCTACCGCGCCCGCGGCGCGCAGGACCACCAGGACTACATCGCCAACATCAATTCGGTGCGCGACAAGTACCATCTCAACCTCGTGCCGATCAAAAACGGCAACGACGTGATCAATTACCTCAACGGCGGCCAGGACCGCGGGCGCATCAAGGTGGTGGATTTCGAGTATTTCGGCCATTCCAACCGCTGCTGTTTCATGTTCGACTACAGCAACAACATCGACAGCGCGTCGAAGAATTTCCTGCACCAGGACCAGTTCGTCGCCATCAAACGCAACATCTTCGCGCGCAACGCGTTCGTAAAAAGCTGGGGCTGCCACACCGGCGAGGAAATGAGCAAGAAGTTCCGCGACGCCACCGGCACCCGCATGATCGGCGCGGTCGGGCGCACGGATTTCTCCACGCGCGACGAGGTGACCAACGGGATCATCCCCACGCTCAGCTCGGCGGATGGCAAGTGGGTCTGGTAGGGCAAAAGGATGAAGGATGAAGGCGGAGGGACCGACCCCCGCTTTTCTTTTTCTGCTTTCATCCTTCGGTCTTCATCCTTCATCCTTCTCTTCATGGACCACGCACAGCTTGAGGCGATCTACCGCCGTCCGTTTTTTGACCTGCTCCAAGACGCCCGCGCCGCCCATGAGGCGCATTGGCCCGAAAAGGACGAGATGCAGCTTTGCACGCTGCTGAGCATCAAGACCGGCGGTTGCAGCGAGGACTGCGGCTACTGCGCGCAGAGCGCCCGGTACACGACGGGCGTCAAGGCCGAGCGGCTTATGGGCACCGGCGAGGTGCTGGAGGCCGCCCACCGCGCCAGGGCCAACGGCTCGACGCGCTTTTGCATGGGCGCGGCCTGGCGCGGCGTCCGGGCCGGGACGGAAAAATTCAATCAGGTCCTCGACATGGTGCGTGAGGTCTCGCAACTGGGCATGGAGGTGTGCGTCACCCTCGGGCAGTTGACCGGCGTCGAGGCCGCGCAGCTCAAGGAAGCGGGCGTGACCGCCTACAATCACAACATCGACACCTCGCCGGACTACTACCCGGAGATCGTGTCGACGCACACCTTTCAAGACCGGCTGGACACCATCAAGGCCGTGCAGGGCAGCGGCATGGCGCTCTGCTGCGGCGGCATCGTCGGCCTGGGCGAAACCATCGACGACCGGCTCAAGATGCTGGCGGTGCTCACCAGCCTGGACCCCGCGCCGGAAAGCGTGCCGATCAACTGTCTGATGGCGATGCCCGGCACCCCGCTGGAAGCCCAGGGACCCGTGGACATCTTTGAACTGGTGCGCCTGATCGCCACCACCCGGCTCGCCCTGCCGACCGCGCGGGTGCGGCTCTCGGCGGGCCGCACGCGCCTGAGTCCCGAGGGCCAGGCGCTCTGCTTTTTCGCCGGGGCAAACTCGGTGTTCTACGGCGACAAGCTGCTCACGGCGGCCAACCCCGCCGCGCGCGCGGACCTGTCGCTGCTGCGCGCGCTCGATCTGCGCCCTCACACCCTCCCTGTCGCGGCAGCCGTTACGCAGGAAAATAATCCGGCGCTGCTGGCAGAAATTCGTTGACGTTTCGCCGGTAAATCAGACACACTCCACCACGCATGAAAAAGCTCCTCCCACTTTTGATTTGTTACGTGCTCACCCAGAGCCAGTGCTTCGCCATCAGCGGCGGCCCCGTCTACGGCGGCAGCGGCAACGTCAGCACCACGGGTTCCTACTCCGGCACTCTCCAGGGCGTGACGGAAATCGACCCCAGCACCAGCAGCGGGCCGTCGATCCCGGGCGATCCGCTTCCCGCCGGCACGCAGACCACCACGTCATCCAACGCCCTCGGGCTGTTTGACCTCGTCGTGCCGGGCACCACCACGGCCACCGGCGCGTTCCTGCTCTTCGCGGACGGCGTCGTGTTCGGCGGCACGATCTCGGCCTCGGTCGACCCCGACAGCGCCAAGCTGGCGGGCATTCTCAATGGCCAGTACAATTTCACCCTCAACACGTCGAACGGCACCGCCATCACTTCGGTGGCGGTCACGGCGACGGCGGTGGGGATGATCAATGCGAAGGTGACGGGCCCCAAGGGGCGGTCGGTCTCCGCGGCGCGCCTCAACGGCTCGGCCAACCTGGAAATCAGCTTCGGTGAGGTCAACATCAACGACCTGTCGCCGGTCGTTGGCCGGGTGATCACCTTCACGGTGTCGGGATTCCAGACCACGACCGCGACCAACACGTCCAGCACGATCGGTACGGCTGGCGGGACGGGCACCGGCGGCCAGACCAACTAGGCCCGGTCCTCCCCCGGTTTCGGCGGCCATCCCCGCGGACCATCTCATTTAAAAACGCGGGCGCGGCGCAAGCTTCGCCCGCGTTTGCTTTTTGGCAAGCCCGGCGCGATGATGGCCCGCCCGGGCCGCTTGCGCCGATTCTCCCCTTGCCGGACGTGCTTTTTCCCATGCTTTCCCGCCGTTTCAGTCGCCGCCGCGCCGGCGCGTTTACCCTCATGGAAGTGATGACTTGTATCATCGTCGTGGCCATCCTGTTGGTCATGCTGATTCCGGTGTTCACGCAGGTCATCCGGCGGATGCAGCGCACCACTTGCATTTCCAACCTCAAGTCGCTGCACGTTGCCGCCGATTCCTATTTGCTGGATCACCGCATGTGGCCGCAGATCGGCACGGGCGGCGTCGACCCCCAAGCGGTCGCAACCAACTGGATCAACACCTTTCAGCCCTACGGATTGACCCAGCGCAACTGGATTTGCCCGACCCGGCAGAAGCTGCTGCTCAACCCGGATCTCACCGATCCGGAAAACGTGCGCATCGACTACACGGCCACGCCGTTCGACCGCAACCCGATGACCCCCATGCGCTGGTCAACGCAGCCCTGGTTCGTTGAGAGCGGGGACGTGCACGGCAACGGGCAGTTGATGATTTTTCCCGACGGCCACGTTCAAGAAGTCGGCGATTTTCTTTATCTGCTCAAGAAGTCGACCCCGGCTTCACACTGAGTCGGCGGTCACTGCCGTCTCTGCTTCCGGCTCCAGCACGGCCAGCGGCCGGATCTGTTCGAGCGCGGCCGACAGTGTGGTCACGACTTTATCGGCCGAGAGACGCTCGCGGCGGCGGGTAAGTTTCTCCTCGTCCACCTCGGCGTCCCACAGACCCACGATGATGTTCAGGTTCGGCAACCGGGAGCGCAGCAGCTTGCACAGGTAGCGCGTGTGGAGGGTGTCGTGCGGGGGGGTCGCCGAGATGCAGACCGTGGTGGCGTTCGCCTCGGCGACCTGGTTCACCATTTCGTTTGCCAGGGTCTTGTGCGAGAGGGACTCCGTTTTGTAGCCTTCGCTTTCCAGGATTTGGGCGAGCATGACCGCCGCGATTTCGTCCGCCTCATCCGCCGCCGGGAGGCAAAACACCGGGTATTTGGCCAGCACGGACATCGCCGCCGCTGCCGCCTGGTCGGCAGCGTCCCCGGCTTTCGCAGCCTTCCCGTTCTTGTGATCCGCTACCCCCATTTCGTCGACCATTTCGCGCGTGGTGTCGAAGATGAACCGTTGCCGCCGGGCATCCAGCATCCCGTCCTGCTGTTCGCGTTCCGCTGCTGCCAGGGCAGGCACGAACAACGAGGAATACACGTCCGCCAGCGAATGTTCCTCGCGGTATTCTTCGGCGACGACCTGCGCCTCGTGCCGATCCAGGGCTAGGAGCCGTTGGTAATAGCGGTCGTTGAAGGTCAGGGTGGGTTCGTCGCCCAGGATCGCTTCGAGAAAGCTCATGCTGGGGATATACTTGCCGAGCACGGCGACGCACACGGTCAGCGGCGTGGCCAGCAGCAAGCCGACGCCGCCCCAGAGCCACGTCCAGAAGATCGTCGCCAGCATGATCGCCACGGGCGAGAGGCCGGTGTGCGCGCCGTAGAGCCAGGGTTCGAGCACGTTGCTGGTGACGAGTTCGATGGTGGCAAAGAGCGCCAGCGTTTCGATGGGCATGCGCCAGGTATCGGTCACGGCCAGCGAGAGCAGCAGCGGGAACGCCAGCGAAATCCACGCGCCGACGTACGGGATGAAGCGCAACAGGATCGCCAGCAGACCCCACAGGAAAGCGTTGGGCACCTGGATGAAATACAGCCCGACGCCGACCAGCACGCCGAAGATGGCGTTGATGATGCACTGCATCGTCAGGTAGCCGGTGACCTTGTGGCCCGCTTCGTCGAGCGCCTGGGTCGTCACGTTGAGCCTGCCGCGGCCAATGAGATGGATGATGCGGTCGCGTAGGTCTTCGTGCTTGATGAGCATGAAGAGCACGAACACGATGACCACCGCCCCCGTTCCCAGGGGGCTGACCACCGGGCCGACCACGCTCTGCGCCACCTCGCCGATAGTGGTGGCGGGCTGGACGACTTCCACCTTGGAAATCTGGTTCTTCCCGGCGGAGAGATACGAATCCGGGCGCGTGGCGTTGGCGGGGGCCGCGACCGCGGGCGCGGCTGGCCCGCCGTCTCCCTTGCCGTTCGCATCGGGGCCGGGGCCAGAGATTTGCTTGCCGAGGTCCTGGAGAGTCTGGGTGGCCTTGCTGAGCTGGCTGTTTGGATCGGTGTGCTTGAGCGCCTGGATGCGGTGGGCGATGTTGTCTTTGTAGCCGGGCAGCTTGTAAGTGAGGTCGAGCAGTTGCGCGCCGACCAGATAGCCGACCCCCGCGAGGACGGCGAGGGCGATGCCCACCGCGAGCAACACCGCCGGCACGCGCGGCAGACGCCAGCGTTCAAACCGCCGGACGAGCGGGTTGAGCAAGAAACTGAACAGCATCGCCAGCGCCAACGGCACGAAGACTTCCTTCATGACGTACATCACGGCCACCACGATGATGATCAACAGAACCGAGACTAGCGTGGCGAATTTGTCGAATGGGCTTGCCGGGGTGGTCGGGGTCATGAGCAGCGGAAGGGGTTGCTGATAATCGCGACGCGCCAGCGCGGTGAGGGTATGTCATCGTCAAAGCGCCCTGACAATGCGCACAACAAATCCGCGTGTTCCCTGCGCTGTACCGGCAGGCGCAGCCGCACGGACGAATCCGGCACGGGCAGCTCTCAAAGCGCGCAGAAGACGGTTCATGGCGTGGCCGGGTCCGGCGACGCAAGGTCCGCCAAGTCCGCCCCGAACAGCGCCACCACGGGCTCGCCGTCCGCGCCGACGATCACACCCCGCGCCAGGGTCGGCGTGTTGAAAACCGCCGTGGGTCGGCCCGTCGGGTCCAACGCGATGACCCCGCCCCGGCCCCCGCGCGCCGTGAGCTTGGCGTCCATCGCGGACCGGACCGCTTCGGCCAGGGTCTTCCCTCCGTGCTCGACGCGCGCGGCGATGTCGTGCGCCAGCACCGCGCGCAGGAAATACTCACCCTCACCCGTGCCGGAAACCGCGCCCACGGCGTTGTCCGCGTAGGTGCCCGCGCCGATGATCGGGGTATCCCCCACCCGACCCGCCAGCCGATCATGGATGCCGCCCGTGGAAGTGCCCGCCGCGAGGTTGCCCGCCGCGTCCAACGCCACCGCGCCCACGGTGCCGGTCGTCGCGTGGTCCTTGGCCGGTGAAAAATATGCGTCCTCCACGAATTCCAGTCCTGCGTTCCGCGCGAACGCTTCCGCACCGTCCGCCACCAACAGGACATGGGCGGTTTGCTCCATCACGCGGCGCGCCAAGCGCACAGGGTTCTTCACCGCGTGCAAATGCGCCGCCGCGCCCGCCGCGCCGGTGCGCCCGTCCATGATGGATGCATCGAGATCAAAGCTGCCGCTCGTGTTGCGCACCGCGCCGCGCCCGGCGTCGAAACACGCGCTGTCTTCGAGCGAGCAGATCGCCGCCTCGACCGCCTCGACACTGCCGCCGCCCCGGCGCAGGATGTCGTGTCCGGCGCGGAGAGCGGCGGTCAAAGCCGCGCGCATGGCGGCGGTTTGCGCGGGGGTGTACTGGTCGGGGCGGCGCGTGTCCGCGCCACCGTGAATGAGCAAGGCGATGGGGTTCAAGGGAACCAAGATTCAAGATTCAAGAACCAAGATTCAAGGAAGATTTGAGGTTCAAGATTCAAGGCGGACCGGCCAGCGTTTCTTCCGCGCTCGGCGGGCTGTGGCCACGGCGCTCCGTCGCCGTGTCTGCTCTGGAACGGACACGGCGACGAAGCGCCGTGGCCACAGCCGGAATTCGCCGCCCATTCGTTCGGGACGCGCTCTAGGAACGCGTGATGATTTGGAACTCTGTCTTGGACCTTGCACCTTGAATCTTCCTTGAATCCTGGTTCTTGAATCTTGAATCTTCCTACCGGGGTTCCATCGCCGCCACCAGCCGCTCGAAGCGCGGATTTCCACGCAGCCCGTCCCACGCGGGGTTGAGACGCAGTTCGCCGTAGTGCGGGCCGCCCGGCAGCGTGCTCAAGGGTCCGAGCAAGCCGAGCGCGAGGTCCGTTTCCCCTGTCCAGGCATAGATCAACGCCAGGGCGCCTTCCCACTCGGGGCCACCCATCGCGTCCATGCTCACGGGCCGCAGCGCAACCGCGCGACGACCTTCCCGCAAAGCCTCTTCCTTGCGCCCCAGCGCCGCGTCGATCCGCCCGAGCAACGACAATGTCGCCGGGTCTTCCGGTTGCCCGCGCGCCGCTTCCTCCACCACCCGGCGCGCGGCCAGCATCGACGTTTTCGCCTTCTCGGGGTCTCCAACGGCACGGGCCGCCAACGCTTCCAGCCACTCGCGCGGCTCCTGCGTGCCGCTGAAATTGGGAAACGTGCCGCGCGGGCTGGCCGCGAGCACCCGCGCCGCTGCCTCGAAATGCCGCTCGCCGAGCGCGAGGGCGAACCGGGTCGTCGTCGCGCCGCCGTCGGCGTCGTAATCCGCGGGCAGCGTGGCAAGCCCGCGGCGGCACGCCTCCGGTTGCCCAACCTCCAGGCAAACCTGCGCCTTGAGCAACCGGAAAAAATCCGCCTGCTGCGGCACGACGGTGATCGCCACGTCGGCGGCCCGGTTTTCCTCGCGGTACATCCGCATCACATCGTAGGTCGCCGTCAGGTCGTTGGGATAATTGGGATTGCGCGGATCGAGCGAAACCGCCTTTTCCTGGTTGCGCACCACGACGGGCCAGCGGCCCTGCCGCCGGTCGATATAGCTGGAAACCATCAACACTTCCGCCGAGTTGGGCAGCGCGCGGCGGGCGATGGCGAGTTCCTCCGACGCTCCGGCATAGTCGAGCGACCCGTGGTAAAGCAGCATGGCCCGGGCGAGATGCGCTTCGCCGAGGTCCGGTTGCAAGCGCAGGGCATTGGCAACCGCCGCTTCCTCCTGGGCGAGGCGCGTGGTGGAATGGTCGCTCCGCAGCCAGTATATCTGGTCGTGCGCCCGGGCGGCGAGGCAATGGGCCAGGGCGAATCGCGGGTCTTGCTCCAACGCGGAGTCGAGCAGGCGCACGGCCTGGAGCAGCGGCTCGCGGGAATCCTTTTCCGCCTGGAACCCATAGAGCAACTCCTTGGCTCGCAGGTACAGATCGTAGGCTCCCAGGTCGGTCGTGGGCCGGGTGTCGATGGCTTTCTTTTCGTCGGGGGAGAGCCGCGCCTTCAGGCTGCCGACGATCTGCTCGGCCATCTGGCTCTGGATGGCGAAGATATCCGCCAGATCGCCGTCGTAATGCTCGGCCCACAGGTGCAGATCCGTGCGCGCGTCGATGAGTTGCGCCGTCACGCGCACCTTGCCTGCCTGACGCTGCACGCTGCCTTCGAGCAGGTGCGAAACGCCCAGCGCCCGACCGATCTCGCGCAGGTTCCGCGCGCCGCCCGCCCGGAAGGCGAGCACACTGGTGCGGCTGATCACCTTCAGGTCGGCCACCCTGGCTAGATCAGTCAGGATTTCGTCCTGGATTCCCTCGGCGAAATACGCGTTGTCCTTGTCGGCGCTCAGGCTCTCGAAAGGCAGCACGGCGATGGATTTCTCCGGCGCCTCGGCGGACGGAGCGGCCAACGACGGCTGCCCGGAGGACGCGGCTGGGTCGGGATCGGCCCGGTGCCGCGCCGCCCCCCAATGCCGGCCTGCGAACGCCAGCCCCGCGAGGACGAGCAACGCCCCCGCCCCGAGCCACCGGCGGCTGATCACAGGGGACGGACCACCGCCCGGCGCGGGCCTGCGCCGCAATCTCCTCGCCCGCCCGAACCTCGACGGCGGGACGGGGTTGCCGATCACGTCGGCGTACAGGTTGACTAGACTGACCGTCACTCCATGCTTGACCTCGCAGTCGCCCAGTTCATGCAGGTAGGGCTGCCAATGCCGCGAACCGGCCAGATCATCGGCCACGCGCTTGGAAACGAGGATGTGCCCGGCATCCCCGCAGTCCATCACCCGCTGGGCCATGTTGATGCCCGCGCCGGCTACGTTGGTGTGTCCGTTGACATCTTCGAGGTGTTGCACCGGCCCGCTGTGGATGCCCATGCGGAGCGGCAGGTTCGGCTGCGCGCGCAAAGACTGGCTGACCTGGAACGCGCACTCGACGGGCGCTTCCACGGACGAGGTAAACACCAGCGCCATGCCGTCGCCCGTAGGCAGGCGGATCAACTGCCCAGCGGCCTGGGCCTCCTGCGCCGCGTCGGTTTGGAGCACGAGTGTGTTGAGTTCGTGCAAGGCCTCGCGCTGCTCGTCGTTGAGCAACCGCGAGTAACCCACGATGTCCATGAAGAGCACATGGGCAATCTCCAGACGTGACTTGGGCTTGGCTTCGTCGGCCATCAGGTTGATCGGGAGACAGGAGCAGCCAGACCGCCGTCGACTCACTGACCGTCAGGCAAATATCCCGCCGGCGTGCCCGCCAGACGCGCCGTTTACTTGCGGCCGTCGCACGGTTTAACAGGAATCCGGATGATGAGCGTGTTGCCACGGACCACGGCTGTTGACTTCCCTGCCGGGTCAAAGCAGACCGAGCCATCTGGATCGACATCAACCTGATAGGTCTGGTGCGGTCCGGTGTGCTCTGGCTCGACGACCAGATTTTTCACAGGGGTTTCCTTATCCGTGGCACGCATCCCCATCTCGCCGTGCCCCTGACAACCGGTCAGGAGGGCGAGCGAGGAGGCCGCGAGGAGGGTAACCGCCCAAACAGGCAACAGGTTCATTTTCATAGATTTGGAGCCGAATCATCCAGAGATGAGTAACCT
>CAXUHC010000014.1:32219-32405 GCA_964250705.1 uncultured Chthoniobacterales bacterium
ATGCCGGGACCGCTGTCAACCCGTTCCCGCGGGGTGGACCGTCTCGCCGCAAGGGATTCCTGGCGAGCTGGAGGGCGTCTCGCTTGGGTAAGCCTGCGGACTGTGGCCACGGCGCTCTGTCGCCGTGTTCTGCTTTGCTTAGTGCCTATCCGAATAACCTCCGGCTGTGGCCACGGCGCTCTGTCG